>JACRAQ010000140.1 GCA_016213335.1 Nitrosomonadales bacterium | reverse complement strand
TTTTCAACAAGTCGCGGTATCATGCAAAAGTTGCGGCAGCCCCGCATTTTATAACTTGCCATTTCATGTCCTGGTTTGCCGCCAACCTCCTCAGCGCATTCCTGCTCCCGCCGCTCAACCTGCTGCTGGCGATGCTGGCGGGGTTGCTGCTCGCCCGCTCCCGCCCACGCCTGGGGAGGATGCTGCTCATCGCCTCGCTTGCGCTGCTGTGGCTGTGCTCCACCCCTTATTTTGCCGAAGGCGCGCTGCGGCTGCTGGAAAGCGAGAGCAAAGCGGTGGATGTTCGGGCGCAGCCTGCCGACGCCATCGTGGTGCTGGGTGGCGGCACCTATTTCCGCGCCCCGGAATATGGCACCGACACCGTGAGCGAGTATGCGCTGGTGCGCCTGCGCTACGCCGCGAAACTGCATCGGGAAACCGGGAAACCGCTGCTGGTCACCGGCGGCAAACCGCTCGGCAACGTCCTCTCCGAAGCCGGGCAGATGCGGGCCGTGCTGGAAGGGGAATTCGGGGTGCCGGTGCGCTGGGCCGAAGGCGCCTCCGACAACACGCTGGAGAACGCGCGCTACAGCTACCGGCTGCTGCAACAGGAGGGTATCAAGCGCATTTACCTGGTAACCCACGCCTGGCACATGCCGCGCTCGGTCAAAGCGTTCCGCGCCGCCGGCTTCGATGTCGTCCCCGCCCCCACCGCGTTCACCACCCGCTTTCGCACCGATCTGCTCGACTTTCTTCCACGCACGGAAGCCATGAGCGACAGCAGAATCTTCATGCACGAGGTAATCGGACTGCTATGGTATCGGTTAAAATCCTGACACCGGAAAAACTGCGAGGCACATCATGAAAGCACGCATCAAATGGGTAGAACAGGTTTCCTTCCTCGGCGAAACCGAAAGCGGCCATGCCGTCCTGATGGATGGCCCGCCGGATGGCGGCGGGCGCAACCTCGGGCCGCGCCCGATGGAGCTGGTGCTGCTTGGCACCGGCGGCTGCACCACTTACGACGTCATCCACATCCTCAGGAAAAGCCGCCAGCAAGTCAGTGACTGCGTGGTGGAGATCCAGGCGGAACGCGCAATGGAAGACCCCAAGGTATTCACGCGCATCCATTTTCACTTTATCGTGACCGGCAAGGGTCTGAAACCCGAACAGGTCGAGCGCGCCATCAACCTCTCTGCGGAGAAATACTGCTCGGCCTCCATCATGCTGGGCAAAACGGCAGACATCACCCACGATTTTGAGGTGGTACAGGAATAACCCCAGGGAGCGCCCGCGCCGCTTCGGGCAAAAAACGATCCGCGAAACGAAGCCGCCTTACATAACAATCACGCTGCGTGCCTCGTAAACCACGTTCACCTCAGGCTCGGTGATCTTTTCGATCTCGGCCCTGCTTTTGCCGGCATCCTGCGCGTAATGGCGGAGCTGCGCCACGCTGGTGGTGCTGTTGTATGCATAGCCATCCAGGACAACCGTCTTGCCGGAAATGTTTTTCGGGACGAAGAAGGCATAATCCTTGAACCTCACGCGCATCGTTTTCCCCTCGCCGATATCGAGCTGCATCCAGCAGCCTTTCTTCTGGCAAACCCCCGTAACCGTTCCGGTCACCTTGACCGCAAGGGACTCGACGCCTTTCATCTTCGAGGCCAGCGAACTGACGGGAATGGCGCCATCCGCCGTGGTCTTTTCGCCGAAAGCAGTTTGCCCGAAAGCAGTGCTTGCTGCGATGAAGGCAAGAATAGAGATAAGGTATTTCATGGGCATCACGTTGTGAAAATCAGGGACGCAAAATACGCCACAGTGGGCGCATCAGTCAAGACTGGAAATGCCATGCGACGCGGGAATGGCTGAAAGCGCGCCGACCAAGCTAAAGAGTATTTCCATATCCATCCCAATTTCCGGGTAAGAGGCAAGAACCCGGCCATCACCGGCTCTGCGATATGGCGGTGATTCTGCCATGAAACTGGCATCGGATGAGGCGCAGGCTTATAATCCGCGCCTCACTGTAAGGCTGGAATAACTATGTCCCTGAGCAACGAGCAACCGCAACACGATACCAACCAGATCATCGCCGAGCGCCGCCATAAACTGGCGGGGATGCGCAAAGCGGGTGCGGCCTTCCCCAACGATTTCGAGCGCAAGCACCTGGCAGGCGAGCTGCATGGCGCTCATGGCGAAATGAGCCATGACGAACTGGAAACGGCGCATGTCAGCGTGGCCGTGGCCGGGCGCATGATGCTGAAACGCGTGATGGGCAAGGCCAGTTTTGCCACCATTCAGGACATGAGCGGGCGTATCCAGCTTTTCATCAGCAACAGCGATACCGGTGAGGAAACGCATAACGCCTTCAAGCATTACGACTTGGGCGACATCCTCGGCGCTACCGGCGTGCTGTTCAAGACCAAGACCGGCGAGCTTTCCGTGCGTGTCACCCAGCTGCGCCTGCTGACCAAGGCGCTGCGCCCGCTGCCGGAAAAATTCCACGGCCTGACCGATCAGGAGCAGAAATACCGCCAGCGTCATGTGGATCTCATCACCAACGAAGAGACACGCAGGACTTTCATCACCCGTTCGCGGGTGATCCAGGCGATACGCGAATTCTTCATGCGCCATGGCTATCTTGAAGTCGAAACGCCGATGATGCACCCGATTCCTGGCGGCGCTGCGGCCAAGCCTTTCATCACGCACCATAATGCGCTGGATCTGCAGATGTATCTGCGCATTGCGCCGGAGCTATACCTCAAGCGGCTGGTGGTGGGCGGCATGGAGAAGGTATTCGAGATCAACCGCAACTTCAGGAACGAAGGCTTGTCCACCCGGCATAATCCCGAGTTCACCATGATCGAGTTTTACGAGGCCTACCGGGATTACCGCTACCTGATGGACTTCACCGAAAATTTGTTCCGCGAGGTGGCGCTCAAGGTGCTGGGCACGACGGTGATCCGCTATCAGGGGCGCGAATTTGACCTGGGCCAGCCTTTCCATCGCCTGACCATCACCCAGGCGATCCAGAAATATCACCCGCAATTTTCGGATGCGCAGTTGCGTGACCGCGATTTTCTGATCAACGAGCTGGAAGACCTCAAGGCCAAGTACCGGCCGGAGGACGGCGTGGGCGGTTTGCAGCTCTCTCTGTTTGAGGAGCTGGCCGAACACCAGTTGTTCGAGCCGACCTTCATCGTGGATTACCCGATCGAAGTATCGCCGCTGGCGCGCGCGTCCGACACTCGCCCGGAGATTACCGAGCGCTTCGAGCTGTTCATGGTAGGGCGCGAAATCGCCAACGGCTTCTCCGAGCTGAACGATCCGGAAGACCAGGAGGCGCGTTTTGACGCGCAGGTCGCAGCCAAGGAAGCCGGGGACGAGGACGCAATGTTCAAGGACGGCGATTACATTCGCGCGCTGGAATACGGTTTGCCGCCGACCGCCGGAGAAGGCATCGGTATAGACCGGCTGGTGATGCTGCTCACCGACAGTCCCAGCATACGCGACGTGATCCTGTTCCCGCACATGCGGCCCGAGGTTTAGGGGAATGCGAGATTCTGACACCGTCATTCCGGCGAAGGCCGGAATCCAGTGGGTTAGAACAAAATGCTTTTTAATTGCTGGATTCCGGCCTTCGCCGGAATGACGAACGGGTACCATGTTAGATAGCAATACTCAAACCCTGTTGTTGCAGCATTACCCCATGCTGCAATCGCTGCCCGCATCGCAACTGGCGGACTTGCAGGCTGGCACAGCGCCCATGCAGCTGCCTGCGGGCACAGTGGTGTTCGACGAAAACCAGCCATGCCAGGGATTTCCCTTGCTGCTTTCCGGCAGCGTCCGCGTTATCAAGGCTGCGGCCAGCGGGCGCGAATTGCAGCTTTATCGCGTCGAGCCCGGCGAGAGCTGCATCCTCACCAGCGGTTGCCTGCTGGGGCATGCGAGCTACCACGCGCGCGGTGTGGCGGAACAGGATGTCGCGATGGTGGTGCTTCCGCCATCCATGTTCAAGGCGCTGCTATCCACGCACGAACCGTTCCGCGATTATATTTTTGGCCTGTTTTCTGAACGTCTCACCGACCTGATGCAACTGGTCACCGCCGTCGCCTTCCAGAAACTGGACCAGCGGCTTGCCGCCCTGCTCGCAACAAAAACCAGCCCCGTGCGCACCACACACCAGGCGCTGGCCGACGAACTGGGCAGCGTGCGCGAAATCGTCAGCCGCCTGCTGAAGAACTTTGCCGAACAGGGCTGGGTGCAGGTGGGGCGCGAACAGATCGAAATCCTGAACGCCCCCGCCCTGAAAAAATTCTCCGAGCTGTAGCCTTGCGGCTCCGTGGGGGCTCTGTGACATTCCTCACAGACAACCGCGTGTTGCCTTCGTAATATTCAACCACAGGATCACTTTGATAGAGAAAGTACGACCGATGAAATCCAATAAAATCGCCCTCGCCGCCATTCTGCTGTGGGTTATTACCGTAGCGGTGTTTGCGTGGTTTTTCATACGCGGCAATACCGTTGCGGGAAGCGACAGCCGGACTGCCGTGGTACTCGGCGCGAGCGAGCGCGAACTGGTGCTGCGCGAGATGCGCGGCATGTTGTCCGCAGTGCACGGGGTTCTGGAAGGAATCAACCGGGGAGACCTGAAACAGGTAGCCCAATCGTCGCGCGCGGCAGGCATGGGTACCGCTGCCGACATCAACCCGGCGCTCATGGCCAAGCTACCGCTGCCGTTCAAGCAACTGGGGATGAGCGTGCATCACGAAATGGATGATCTCGCCAGTGCCGCCGAAAGCGGCAAGCCGGTAGCGGAACTCCAGCAAATGCTGACGGGTTCGCTGGCGAAATGCGTTGCCTGCCACGCGGCCTGGCAGATCAAGGCAGGCGGATAGCCGTTACCTCATTTTCACCCGCAAGGAGAGCATCATGAAACACAATGTAGGCGGAATAGACCGCGTCGCGCGGATCATGGTTGGGCTGGTTCTGATCGGGCTGACGCTGGCCGGACAGATCGGTATGTGGGGCTGGATCGGCATCGTTCCCCTGCTGACCGGGGCTTTCGGCTTCTGCCCGCCCTATGCTCTGTTCGGTTTTAATACCTGCTCGCTGCAGAAGAAGTAATCCTCCGTACTTCCGCTGCGCCCCGCAACAAGCGCAAGGCGGCAAGCGGTTTGCCATACCCCGTTCATCCCGGCGTGTCAGGCGCCAAGCGGGGCAGGTAGTATCGTGGTAAATTGGGTGGGCTATGGATACGGATACCCGGCCATCGAGCCACGCCGAGCTGCAAATCAGCGGGATGACCTGCGTCGCTTGCGCGGCGCGCATCGAAAAGGTGCTCAACCGCATGCCGGAAGTTTCCGCGCGGATCAATTTCGCCACGGAAAAAGCGCAGATAGATTTCAACCCTCAATCCGCCAACCTCCCCGCACTGATCGCGGCGGTGCAGCGCGCTGGCTACGACGCCCATCCGGTGCGCGACTTTGCGGCGGAGAAGGAAACCCGCGCACAAGCCTATCGCCACGAACGCACGCAGTTCATCATTGCGTTGCTGCTTACCACCCCCCTGCTGCTGGAAATGGCGCTGATGCTGTTCGGCCTGCATGCCATGCTGCCGGTATGGCTGCAATGGCTGCTCGCCACCCCGGTGCAATTCTGGATCGGCAAGCGCTTCTACGATGGCGCGTGGCACAGCCTGCGCGGCGGCGGCGCAAACATGGATGTGCTGGTCGCACTCGGCACCAGCGCGGCCTATCTGCTGAGCTGTGCCATGCTGCTGCTCCAGATCGACAAGCCGGTGTATTTTGAGGCCAGCGCCACCATCATCACGCTGGTGCTGTTGGGCAAATTGCTGGAAACGCGCGCCAAGGGCAAGGCTTCCGCCGCACTGGAAGCCTTGATTAACCTGCAACCCAGGCTGGCACACCTGGAGCGCGACGGCCGCATGGAAGACGTGCCGGTGGCGCAAGTCAAACCTGGCGACATATTTCTGGTGCGCCCCGGCGAAAACGTCCCGGTGGATGGCGTGGTGCAGGATGGCGCCTCCAGCGTGGATGAAGCCATGCTCACCGGGGAAAGCCTGCCGCAGGAAAAACGCGGTGGCGACAAGGTGTATGCCGCCACCCTGAACCAGCAGGGCTTGCTTAAATGCCGTGCCGTGGCAGTGGGCGCGCAAACCCAGTTGGCCGCGATCATCCGCCTGGTGGAGCAGGCGCAGGGCTCGAAAGCTCCGATACAAAAGCTCGCTGACAAGATCTCCGGCATTTTCGTGCCGGTGGTGCTGGGTATAGCCAGCCTGACTTTCATTGCATGGTGGGCACTCGGCAGCGGCTTTGCCGTAGCGCTCATCAACGCCGTATCGGTGCTGGTCATTGCCTGCCCGTGCGCGCTGGGCCTGGCCACGCCGACTGCCGTGGTAGTGGCCACCGGGCGCGCCGCCCATGCCGGCATCCTGGTCAAGGACGCCGCCGCGCTGGAGCGCGCGCACAAGCTGGCGGTGCTGGTAGTGGATAAAACCGGCACCCTGACTTCCGGCAAACCCGCCGTCACCGATCTGTTGCCCGCGCCGGGAGGCAGCGCGGAAGAGCTGCTGCAACTCGCCGCCAGCATGGCGCAGGGCTCCACCCACCCCTTGTCGCGCGCCCTGCTGGAATATGCCCAGGCACAGCAGGCAGCGCTCCTCCGGCCAGGCGCCTTCAACGAGCTTTCCGGCAGCGGCCTGCGCGCAGAAATTGGCGGCGCAAATTACCTGCTCGGTTCCCCGGCATTTATCGCCAGCGAAAATATCGTGCTGAATAATGCGCAGATGCTGGATTTGCAGCGGCAGGGCAAAACCGTCATCGCGGTGGCACGCGCGCCCTCATCCCCGGCAGGAATGCAGGGTGAGCTGGCGGGAATTATCGCTTTCGCCGACACGTTGCGCACCAGCAGCGCCGGTGCGGTAAAGCGGTTGACCGGGATGGGCATCCGCGTGGTGATGCTGAGCGGCGACAATGCCGCCACCGCACATGCCATCGCCGGCAAGGCGGGCATTGCGGAGTTCCGCGCCGAAGTTTTGCCGCAGGACAAATCTGATCATGTGCAAGCGCTCAGGTCGGAAGGCTTGCTGGTCGGCATGGTGGGCGACGGCATCAACGACGCTCCGGCGCTGGCTGCCGCCGACGTGAGCTTTGCCATGCGGAGCGGCAGCGACATCGCCATCGAGGCGGCGGACATCACCCTGATGCGCAATGACCTGATGAGTGTGGCCGATGCCATCAGCCTGTCGCGCGCGGCGCTGAAAAAAATCCGTCAGAACCTGTTCTTCGCCTTCGCCTACAATGTGCTGGGCATCCCGCTGGCGGCACTCGGCCTGCTCAATCCGGTGATCGCGGGCGCGGCCATGGCGATGAGCTCGGTATCGGTGGTCAGCAATGCCCTGTTGCTCAAGCGCTGGCAGCCTTATAATGACAAGCGCTGACGGAGGATGGCAAATGGAAACCGTGCAACTCAACATTCAGGGCATGACCTGTAGCGGTTGCGTGAAAAACGTGACGGGCGTGCTGCAAAAAGTCCCCGGCGTATCCAGCGTGGAAGTCTCGCTGGAACAAAAGCGCGCCACGGTAGTCTACAATCCGGCCCAGGCCGGACCCGGCCAGCTCAAGGCTGCGGTAGAAGACGCCGGGTTTGATGTACTCTGAGGTGTTTCAACATTCAGGAGGCTCACCATGAAACAGGCCAGGTTAATGCTCGTGCTGGGTTTGGTTGCCGCCGTCGCGGGTTGCGCCAGCAGCAAATCCGGCGACACCTATACCCGCGACGAAGCGCGGCGGGTGCAGTCCGTGCAAATGGGTGTAGTGGAAGGCACACGCCCGATCAAAATTGAAGGCACCAAGAGCGAGATTGGCACGGGTGCGGGCGCCATTGTTGGCGGCATCGCCGGCAGTTCTACCGGACAGGGCAAGGGCAGCGCGATCGGCACCGTTCTGGGCGCAGTTGCGGGCGGCGTAGTGGGCGCAGCAGCCGAAGAAGCCTACACCCGCGAAAGCGGCGTGGAAATAACGATAAGACTGGAAAACGGGCGGCTCATCTCCGTGGTACAGGGCGGCAAGGAGCAGTTCCAGGTCGGCGACAGGGTGCGGGTATTGGGAAGCGGCGGCGAAACGCGCGTCACGAAATGATGCACTGATCCCGGCAGATGCCGGATTCAAATAATTCATAGTTATCCAGGGAAGGGGAAACATGCTGCGCAATTCATCCACACACTACGGCGCCATCGCCCGCTTGCTGCACTGGGGCATGGCCGCGATCATCATCCTGAGCATTGCCGCCGTAGAGTTGCACGAGTTTTTCCCCAAGGGAAGCGACCCGCGCGCCGCCTTGATGTCAGCGCATTTCCAGATCGGGGTGGTCGTGCTGCTGCTGATCTGGGTGCGCCTTGCTGCGATATTTTCAGACAAGGTGCCGCCCATCACCCCGGTGCCACCACTCTGGCAGCATATCGTCGCCAAACTCGTTCACCTTGGACTATACCTGTGCATGATCGCGCTTCCCATCGTCGGCATCATGATGCGGCAGGCGGACGACAAGATCGTCACCTTGCTGGGTATCCCCTTGCCGGCGCTTACCGGCGTGAACAAGGAATTCGCCGAGAGCCTTGAGGAAGTGCATGAAGTGATGGCCTATCTCATGATAGCCATGATCATCGCGCACGTTGCTGCGGCAATCTGGCATCACCGGGTGCAGAAAGATAACACCATCCTGCGCATGCTGCCGCCACGGGCAAATTCATAATTGAATGGCGGAGCAGGACTGCGGGGCGCAATCGCCGCGCATTTGAGACGCGGGGGGCTGATTGCCTATCCTACCGAATATTGCTATGGCCTGGGCTGCGACCCGCACAACCGCCGCGCGGTACTGCGCTTGCTGAAACTCAAGGGGCGGCCGCAAAGCAAGGGGCTGATACTCATCGCAGGCCAGTTCGCACAGCTTGCGCCTTACCTGCTTCCCCTCGCGGCAGAACAGCAGGATATCCTGCGTCGTGACGGCGCGCGCGCCATCACCTATCTCGTGCCCGCCAAGGCAAGCTGCCCGCGCTGGCTGCGCGGCGCGCATGAAACCCTGGCGGTGCGCATTACCGCCCATGCCGGTGCCGCCGCCTTGTGCAATGCGCTCGGCATGGCCCTGGTTTCCACCAGCGCCAACCACAACGGCCGCCAGCCGGCGCGCACTTATGCGCAATGCCGCCGGCTTTTCGGCGACCGGGTGCGGGTGCTGCACGGGCAGGTAGGCAAACGCAAGAAGCCTTCCGCGATACGCACGTGGATGAGCGGTAAAATCGTTCGCGGGTAATTTTCTGGCATCAATCGATATCACCTCTCGCTGGCGGCAGAGGACTACAAAACCACCGGAGAAAAAATGGACAGCGGCTCAGTAAAAAAATACCTGATCGAATTGCAGGACACGATAGTTGCCCGTATGGAACAGATTGACGGGAAGCATTTTATCCGTGACAGCTGGATACGCCCGGCTGGCGGCGGCGGGCGCAGCTGCATCATAGAAAACGGGAATGTGCTGGAGCGCGGGGGCGTGGCATTTTCGCACGTGACCGGCGACAAGCTGCCGCCGTCTGCCTCCGCGAGCCGCCCGGAGCTGGCCGGCAGCAAGTGGGAGGCGATGGGCGTGTCGCTGGTGCTGCACCCGCACAACCCGTATGCGCCCACCACGCACATGAACGTGCGCATGTTCATGGCGAAAAAACCAAACGGCGATGCCTCGTTCTGGTTCGGCGGTGGCATGGATCTGACGCCCTATTACGGCTTTACCGAAGATGTGGTGCATTTTCACCAGACCTGCAAGGACTCGCTGGCGCCATTCGGCGCGCACCTTCACCCCAAATTCAAGAAATGGTGCGACGAGTATTTTTTCCTCAAGCACCGCAACGAAGCGCGCGGCGCGGGTGGAATTTTCTTCGACGACTTGAGCGAGCCGGATTTCGCCACCTGCTTCGCCATCCAGAAAAGCGTGGGCAACCATTTCCTGGCGGCCTACGCGCCCGTTCTCGAACGCCGCAAGGACACCCCCTACGGCGAACGGGAGCGCGATTTCCAGCTCTACCGGCGCGGGCGCTACGTGGAGTTCAACCTGGTGATAGATCGCGGCACGATTTTCGGGCTGCAAAGCGGCGGCCGCACCGAGTCCATCCTGCTTTCCATGCCGCCACTGGTAAAATGGCGCTACAATTGGCAGCCGGAGCGTGGAACCGCCGAGGCGCAACTGTACGAAAAGTTTCTGTCGCCGAAGGACTGGGTGTAATTCCGGTTTCAGTTCGAGAGTGAGACAAGGCGGCGACAAGCGAGCGACGAAGACAGTGCAAGTAGCACGGCTAGGAGCGAGCGCGAAAGCCAACGAAGTATCACTGATGAAATGGGATCGGAATAAAGCGATACTGCTGGCGGGTAATTTACTCTGGAGCAGCAACCATGCCTAAACTGATACGCCTTTCTGCTGTACTTCTGGCGCTCACGCTCGCTGCCGCACCCTCTGCCGCCAGGGCGCAAGCCGTGGATTGCCGCTCCAGCTCCTGCCACGGCCCCGGCGGCGCTCCGGGAGCTGCGGATCTCACCGCGATGTACGCCAATCCCGAAACCCATCACCCCATCGGGATAACCTACCCTGCCGGCAAGCCGGGTTTCATGGTGCCGCTCGGTCAGGACGTGGATGTCACATACTTCGACAAGAACCATAACAACCTGGCCGATGAAGACGAAATCCAGCTGTTCGACCTGACCTCCGCGATGATGATCGAATGCTCCACATGCCACATGGAGCACGGCTACAACCCGCCGGTACCCGGCCATCCCCCGAAATATCTGCGCTTCAGAAACACCGACAGCTCGCTTTGCACGACCTGCCATATCATGTAATTCCCGCTTCACCCGCAGACGTGCGGGTTCCGGCACGGCCTAAACGGACGGCGTGGCGTTGTCCTGCCCGGCTCCGGCCGCCTGCTGCAAATACCCTGTGGCTTCATCCATACGGCCGCGCTCCGCGAGCAAATTCCCGAGACCGTTGAGCGCTTTCACGTGGCCGGGGTTGATGGCCAGTGCCTTGCGGTAGCATGCCTCCGCCTCCTCAAAGCGCTGGAGGGCTTTGCAGGCATTCCCCAGGTTGCAGTGCGCATCGTCAAAATCTGGCGCGATCCCGATCGCGCGCCGGAAACTTTCCGCCGCCTCCTCGGGTTTGTTTTGCGCCAGCAGCGCAAACCCCAGATTGTTGTGTGCCAGCGCGATATCCGGATTGATCGAAAGCGCCCGCCTGTAAAGCCCGATCGCCGCGTCAAGATTTTCCTTCGTTCCCGTCGCGGGGCTTGCTCCGCCCGGATTTGCCTGGCCCGGTGACGGCTGCGGCTCCATCAGCCCCAACCGCTGGCGGGCAAGCCCCATGTTCACCAGCGGCTCGGCAGCGGTTGGCATCAGCTCACTGGCGCGGCTGAATGCCACCAGCGCGTCCGCAGGCCGCCCCACTTCAATCAGGGTGACGCCCTTGTTCATGCAAATTTCGTAATCGTCGGGGGCGAGCTTGTGCGCGGCCTCGTATGCGGCCAGCGCCTCCTCGAAGCGTTCCTGCATTCTCAGCGCGTTGCCGAGGTTATAGTGGGCAGGCATGTAGCGGGGGTCGAGCGCGATGGCCTTGCGGTACATGCTTTCGGCTTCCGGAAACTTCCCGCTGCCCATCAGGATATTTCCCTGGTTCTTGATGGAAGCGGGCGTTTCTCTGGAGCTGTAAAACAAATCGAACATGGCAAATCCTTCTGGGTTGTATTTGCGACAGGCAAGCGGGAATCTAACCTGAAAGCCCCATAAACTCAAGGCAGGGAGTTTTATCGGGCAAATGCGGCTTCAGTGCGCCGCGACAAAGGCGGCAAGCTGCTGCAGCAGCTCCTTTTCCTGGTAGGGCTTGCCGAGATAGGCGTTGACGCCCAGCTCGCGGGCGTAGTTGCGGTGCTTGTCCGCGGTACGTGAGCTGATGATGATGATGGGCAGCTCCCGCGTCCTGGGATCCTGGCGCAGGCGCTGGGTGAGCTCGAAGCCATCCATGCGCGGCATTTCGATATCCAGCAGCAGCGCCGCCGGGGAAATTTCGCCGAGCTGCTCCAGCGCATCCACACCGTCCCTGGCGGTCGCCACCTGATAGCCCGCGCGGGCGAGCAGGCGGCTGGTAATTTTGCGCACGGTGAGCGAATCGTCCACCACCATCACCAGCGGCGCAGCGGGTGCCGGTTCCACGATGGCCACCCGGGCGGTCTTGCGTGCGCCCCGGTCGCGCTGCGCCAGCAGCACCGGATTGATGATCAGCACCACGCCGCCGTTGCCCAGAACGGTTGCCCCGGCAATGCCGGGCAGATGCGCCAGCTGCGGGCCGATGTTCTTGACGACGGCTTCCTGCTTGCCGGCAAGTTCGTCCACATGCAGCGCCAAACGGTGCTCGCCGCTGCGCAGCAACAGGATACGGTTGTACTGCCGGCTTTCCGGTACGCATTCTTCGTGACCCAGCAAATGCGGCAGGTAACGAAGCGGATATGAATTGCCCTGCCACCCGATCTGCCCTTGGCGATAAATATTTTCCAGCTCGGCAGGCTTGACCTGCCGCACCAGCTCGGCCATGGCCGCAGGAATGGCATACCTCTCCTGCCCGGCGCGCACCATCAGGACATGGCTGGCCGCAAGGGTGAGCGGCAGGTGGATGAGGAAGCGCACTCCATTCCCGCGCTCCGAAAACGCGGCAATGCGCCCGCCCAGGGCAGCGATTTCGGAGCGCACCACGTCCATGCCCACGCCGCGCCCCGATACTTCCGTCACTTCGGCTGCAGTAGAAAGGCCTGAAGTAAAAATCAGTTGCATGATCTGCTCATCGCTCGCTTCCGCGCCCTCCCGGAGCAGGCCCATATCCCGGGCTTTGCGTTGCAGCCGGCCGAAATCCAGTCCGGCTCCGTCGTCGCTGAATTCGAACACCACCTCGTTGTTTTCCTGGCGCAGCGACAGGCGAATATCCCCGATCGGCGGCTTGCCCGCGCGCGCGCGCTGCTCCGGTGCTTCCAGTCCGTGCGCGATGGAGTTGCGCAGCAAATGCTCGAACGGCGCGGTCATTTTTTCCAGCATGCTGCGGTCCAGCTCCACCTCGGTGCCGTGCAGCTCCAGGTTGGCCTTCTTGTTCAGCTCCTTGCCGGTCTGCCGCACCACGCGGTACAACCGTTCCGCAATGCTGGCAAACGGCACCATGCGGATCGCCAGCAGGTTCTGCTGCAATTCCCGGTTGAGGCGGGACTGTCCGGACAGCGCGGCGGCCATTTCGTCCAGGTTTTTCAGCAGCGCCTGCTGCACGGTCTGCACGTCGTGCACGCTTTCGTTCATGAACCGCGTCAGTTCCTGGAAACGGGTAAAGCGGTCGAACTCCAGCGGGTCGAACTTCTCCGCGCTGTTCCGGGCAAGCGCCACGCGCGCCTGCATTTGCCCCTCTGCCTGGATTTCGATCTCGCGCAACTGCTTGCGCAAATGGTTCGCGCTGTCAGTCAGCTCCATCAGGCCGCCCTTGAATTCGCGCAGCTCCGTTTCGATGCGCGAGCGCGACACGCTGATTTCGCCGGCCTCGTTCACCAAGCGATCCACGGTATCGGAGCGCACGCGCAACAGGGCGGCGAGCGCGATGCGCTCCGCGCCCGCCTCGGCCTCGGACCGGGGATGCGGCGGCGCGGCCGCCGGCCCGGCTCCTTCGCCCTTGCCTGCGGCGTATTTGCCGCGCAGCTGCTCGACGATGCCGCCGATGCGATCAAAATAATTTTCCAGCTCGTCCCAGAATGCCGCGTCGTGACGCGCCTGCGCCATGGCCTGCATCACCCTGTCTTCCATGCGGTGTGTCAGTTCGCCGAGGCGCATCGCGCCCGCCATGCGCGCGCTGCCTTTCAGGGTATGCAAGCTGCGCTGCAGGCTGCGGCCCAGCGATTTGTCGTCCGGCTGTTCGCGCCACGCGCGCATGCCGCCGCCAATCTGCGGGCAAAGATCGTCGGCCTCTTCCAGGAAGATGGGCAACAACTGCTCATCCATGTCGTCCTGCGTCGCGCGCGCTTCCGCTGCATGCGGAGCTTGCAGTGCGGCTTTCTCCGGCGCGACGGAGGCGGGCGGTGCGGCGGGGGCCTTGGCCGCTGCCGGGAGGCCGTCGCGCAGCAAAGCTACCAGTTCCGGCTGTGCCTGCGGCTCCCGGCGCTGGCGCAACGACGAGCCCATGTTCTGCAGCGCGGCAATCGCCTGCTCCAGCAGCCCCAGCTGCGCGTCGTCCAGCGCCAGCGGCTGGCCTATGCGCCGCTCCAGCCATTGTTCCAGCGCATTGGCCAGCTCGGCGATACCGGCAAAACCCATGGTGCGGTACACGCCTGCCAGGGTGTGCGCCGCACGTGTAAAGTCGTAATGTACAGAAGGCTGCCTGCTCGCGCGCAAGCCTTCCAGATAGCGCGACAGGGCAGCGGTATGCTGCGCCGCTTCTTCCGTCGCAATGCCGAACAGGGCGGGAGTAAGCGTGACCGCGCCGATGATGATGGGGGAAGATTCCGTGGCGGCGGCGGCAGCCGGAACCGGGCCGCCGGTCTGCGCGGGCTGCGCCGCATCGAGGTGGCTTTCGATCTGCTGTGCGCTGCTTACCAGCTCGCCCGCCTCGACCCGGGCGCTGCCCTGTGCGTGCAGCGAATCCACCCAGCCCTGGAATGCCGCTTTTGCGTCCAGCACCAGCTTCAGCAGGCCGGGCGTAGCCGGCCGGTTGCCTTCCTGCAACCACTTGTTCATGGTGCGTTCGACCGCCCAGGCCGCTTCGGCAAGGTCGTTCAAGCCGACCATGCGGCCGCTCCCTTTCAGGGTGTGAAACCCGCGCCGGATGACAACCAGCGGCTCGCGGCTCGTCGGCTCGCGCTGGAGAATTTCGAGGTTGGCGCGCATGCTGTCGAGCACTTCGCGCGCTTCTTCCAGAAACACCTCCAGCAGCTCGCCTTCCTCGGGCGGCACGGCGGCAGCCTGCCTCCCGGCAGTCTGGGCGGCAATTGGCAGCCGCAACGCCAGCAAGTCGCGCAACGCCGCATCCAGTTGCGCGGCATCCTGCTGCCCGGACTGGGGGGTTTGCGGTTGCAGCAGGTTCCGGGCATAAATTTGCAGCGCGCCCAGCGCAGCCTCGATGGGGCGCATTTCGCCGCACGCCGGTTTGCCGCCTGCCGCATAGTATTGTATGGTCTGCTGCAAGGCTTGCAGCAAGGGCTCGGAGTGTTCCTGCCCGAGGAAATGCAGGGCGTTTTGCGCGCGGTGCAACAGCCCGGCCAGCTTTTCCGCCCGGGATTGCCATTGCGCAGTTCCCGCTGCGGGTTCCTGCCCGTTGCCGGTTTCGCCGAACAAACCGCGCAATCCCTGTTCGGCCTGCTGCAAATCAATCCCGATCTCGCCGAACAGGCGTACCGTGATGTCGCGCACCTCCACGCGGCACTGCAAAGCAACCAGATCGGCAAATTTGCGCTCATCCTGCGCCGCGTCGGCAAGGGCTGACAGCATCCGCTGATCTGCGATCTGCGCCTTTTCCCCGAACTCGTCACCGGAGCCGCCGTAATGTTCCAGGCCGCTGCCCAGCAGCAGCAAGGCCATCGCCAGCTCCGGCGCAAGCCGCCGGGTTTGCTCGGGTGTGCTCGCGCGGGCGGCGCTGGCATGCATCCGGCGGCACAGGTGCTGGAGGGAGCCGGAGCCGAGCTGTTCAGCCAGTGTGGCAAGTTGCGCGAGCTGGCCGATAAATTCCGGCGTGACCGAACCATCGCGCGCGCAAAGCTCCCAGTTTTCTTTTGCCGCATCGAGTTGCGCACGCATCGCGTCCAGCAGCGCGCCCGCGTCATCGGGCCGCGCGCCCGGCAAGGGGGTGGTCAGCGCGTAAACCCGCTTGACCGCTGCGATGGTGCCGCCTACCGGCTGGCTGCGCGCGATCTGGCGCAACATCTCGCGCAGGGTGGCGTCGGCCTCGGCGGGCTGCCCCTCGGCCAGCGACTTCATCTGCAAGTCTATGCGGCCGAGCAGCTTCCTTGCGCCCTGCTCGTCCGCCAGGCCGCCGCCCAAACATTCCAGCAGGGCGTCCGCCACCCACCAGAACGCGCGCTGCCGGTCCTGCGGCGCGCAGCGCAAGGCGGCCTGCACCGCAGCGCGCATGGCCTGCAACGCATCGTCCGGGCGCTCCCTGCGCAGCCATTTGAGCAGGGCGGTTTGATATTTGCCGCGCTCGGCCTTGATGCGCGCCTGCGGCTCCGCTTCCGGCGGCAGCGCCAGCACATCTGGCGGCAGCTCTGCCCGCAAATCGGGAAAAAACGAATCCGCGTCAGGGGACATTCACGGGGTCACAGCTTGAAACCGGAAACGGAAGCCTTCAGCCCGGCAGCCAGTCCGGCCAGCTCCGCCACGGACGAATTGGTGAGCCGGGTGCCGGCGGTGGTCTGCTCGTTGATGCGCACGATTTCCGCCATGGCCTGTTCCACTTCCTGCGCCATGTCGGTCTGCACCTGGGTGGATACTGAAATGCTGCCGATGAGCTGCGCCAGTTCGTGCGACACCTGCGCGATTTCACGCAGCGATTGCCCGGCGGCATCCGACAACTTTGTCCCTGCTACCACGCCCTGGGTGCTTTGCTCCATCGCCGCCACCGCATCCTGCGTGTCGCCCTGGATGGTTCTCACCAGCGCACCGATTTGCCGGGTAGCTTCGGCGGAGCGTTCCGCGAGCCGCTGCACTTCTTCCGCCACCACCGAGAAGCCGCGCCCCGCCTCCCCCGCAGATGCCGCCTGGATGGCGGCGTTCAGCGCCAGCACGTTGGTCTGCTCGGTGATGTCGGAGATCATTTCCACGATTTCGCCGATCTCCTGCGAGCTCTCGCCCAGCCGCTTGATGCGCTTCGAGGTTTCCTGGATTTGCCCGCGTATGCCGTCCATGCCCGCTATGGTGTTCTGCACCGCCTGCTCGCCCTGCTCCGTCACCTCCAGGGTACGGCGCGCCACTTCGGCGGATTGCGCCGCGCTGCCGTCCACCTCCTGGATGGACTTGATCATCAGTTGCACCGCCTCGCCCGCGCCTTTCAGCTCATCCGACTGCTTCTGCGCTGCGGCCAGCAGGCCGGTGGAAATTTCTTCCGCCGCCCGCGTCGCACCGGTAACCTGATCGGACGCGGCGGTAATGCCGATTACCAGCTTGCGCAGCTCTTCGATGGTGTAGTTGACCGAATCGGCGATCGCGCCGGTGATATCTTCCGATACGGTCGCCTTGACCTTGAGGTTGCCCTCGGCCAGGTCGCCCAGTTCGTCCATCAGGCGCAAAATTGCTTCCTGGTCGCGCCGGTTCGCGCGTTCCGCTTCGCGCGCGCGCTGGCGCGAATCATCCAGGTACACCTTGCTCACCAGCATCAGCATCAGCAGCACCAGCACACCCGCAACGATCATCACCATGCCGGTAACCCGCCCGGCAGACTGGTACGCATCCACCAGCTTTTGCATGTAGCTCATCAGCGCATCGCTGTTCTCCAGGATCGCCCTGCCCGCGCGCCTCGCTTCCAGCAGGGCCGGCGTGTCGGCGGCGATGCTCGCGGCGGCAGCCCGGTAGCCGTCAAACGCAGCGTTGATCCGCGCGACCGGCGGCTCGCTCGCGGAAAACGTTTTCAGCAGCTCTTCCGCTTCCAGCACATCCTGCTTGAGCGGCGGCAGCTGCTCCTCCTTCGCGCCGGCGGCTTCCCCGGCCAACACCGTGGCGGCCGCATCTGCGGCAATCCGCTCCAGCGCCAGGCCCAGCCGCACGGCGCGCTCTTTTTGCGGACCTGGCGCGTGATCTGCCAGCTGCAGCGCCAGCTCGCGCAACTCCGGCGCGCTGGCGCGGATAGCTGCGGCCGCGCGGTTCAGGCCCGCCACGGCGGGGCGCGATGCCTCCAGCGCGCGCGCATCCGCAACCAGTTTGGTGGAACGCGCCATCAGGCCGTCCAGCGCGGCGCGCGCGGCACCCGATGTCGCGGGCAGGTTGTCGTCACCTTTGTCCAGCAGCGCCAGAATCGAGCCGAAGGACTCGCGGCTGCGGGCCAGGTTCTCAAATGCGCGCGGGTCGCCGGACAGGCTTTGCCCGGCATCCCTGGCGAGCCGCTGCGACAGCATCAGCAGCTTGCTGGATTGCGTCACGTAGCGCGCGTTCTGGGCCGCCGCGCGGTTATCCAGAAACGCGGCGGCGGCCGTGAGCAAGATCAGCCCCAGCAATATGCTCCCCAGCACCTGCAATTGCGCGGCAACCGGAAGGCGGCCGAGCAGCGGGATGGCAAGCGGCTTCTCCGCTGTTTCGGCAGCGCCCGGCGCTTGCATGGGAACGTGCAAGCGCCGGTCTGGCTTCCCGGATGCGCTGGCATATTTGATGGTTGGTTGCTTGAGTGCCATTCGCCGCTCCTTAATTTCCGATATGCAAAAACTCGGGCTGCCCGAGCAGGCCCGGTATATCCAGATGCCGCCAGACCTGCCCGGAACTGTCCTCGTACAACACCCCGCCATCCGCTTCGCTGCGGCGCCAGTTGCGCGGGTTGCGCAAACCGAGCACGCGGCTGACCAGCAGGCCGGTATTGAAGGCGTGTTTCTGCGCGACCAGCAAAACCCGGCTGCGTGCGCCGCGTGCCGCCCCATCGCGGCCGAGATACGCCGCCAGGTCCACCACGCTGAACAGGCTGCCGCGCACGTTCGCCACGCCGCAATACCACGGTTTGGTAAGGGGCACCGCCGTCAGGGGCGGAATCGGCAACACTTCGCCGATATCGGCCATTTCCGCCAGCCACAATTCCTCGCCGATCTGGATGCCCAGTGCCGTAACCCGCTCTCCCTCCTCCCCCTTCGCCCGCATGCGGTCGGCCAGGCTTTGCTGGAATTGGCGGAGATCGAGTCGCTTTGACATGCTTTAATTCAATGCGGCAATTTTGCTGGCCAGATCGTTCGGGCCCACCGGCTTGACGACATAATCCCTGGCACCCTGGCGTATCCCCCAGATCTTGTCGGTTTCCTGGCCTTTGGTGGTGCAGATGATCACTGGTATATGGCGGGTTTCCGGGTCACGGGTGACTGCACGCGTTGCCTGGAACCCGTTCATTCCGGGCATGACCACATCCATCATGATCAGGTCGGGATGTTCGGATTTTGCCTTCGCTATGCCGGCTTCGCCGTTTTCGGCGAACACCACCTGCAAGCCCTGCGCGACCAGCATCTCGCCCAGCACATGGCGTTCGGTGGCGGAATCGTCCACGACCAGCACTTTTCTAATGGTCACGTTTGTCCTTCGGGTATTTTGCCGGCACGCGCGCGAGCACTGCTTCCACCAGGCTTTTCATGGTGAACGGCTTGATGAGATAGTGGTCCGCCCCAACCAGCCTGGCCCAGGCTCGATCATAGAGGCTGTCCTTGCTGGTCAGCATGATGGCGGGCGTGGCATTGAACTCGGGGTGGTTCTTGATCAGCGCGCAGGTCTGGTAGCCGTCCAGCCGGGGCATCATGATGTCTATGAAGACGACGTCCGGGCGCTGGTCCACCATCCTGGACAGGCCGTCATAACCATCCTCCGCCAGCGCCACCTGGCACCCGGCCTGCGTCAGGAAAATCTCCCCGCTGCGACGGATGGTGTTGCTGTCATCAATCAGCAGCGCCTTGATGCCCGACAACGGCATGGCATCACCCATGTTTGCTCCCTATCAAACTACCCGTTTACGCGGATTGTACGCCGCCGGATTTTTATCCGGTAGTTCCGGCTTGTTTCTTATCGTTTCCAGAAAAAGGGCGTAAAAAGAATCAGCACGGTGAAGATTTCCAGCCTCCCGACCAGCATCGCCAGGGTGCATACCCAAGTCTGGAAATCGGTCAGCACGCCATAATTGCTCGCTGGCCCGATTACGCCCAGCCCGGGGCCGAAATTATTGACGCACGCGATCACCGCCGAAAAACCGCTGATGAAATCCATGCCGCTCAACAATAATACGAACACCAGCACCGTGATGCTCATGAAATACAGGAAGATGAATCCCAGCACCGAAAACACGATGTTGTTGGGGATCACCTGTCCGCCGATTTTCATCGGATCCACCGCAGCCGGGTGCAGCAGCCGGAGGAATTCGCGCCCTGCCTGTTTGACCAGCACCAGCGTGCGGATCATCTTGATGCCGCCGCCGGTCGATCCGGAACTCGGGGCACTGCAGGCGAGAAACATCATCAGCATGGGCGCGAATATTGGCCACAGATTGAAGTCCGTATTGGCGTACCCCGAGCTGCTGGCGATCGAAACCAGATTGAAGCTGGCATAGCGCAACGCTTGCAGGAAATCGGGATATACGCCGCGCCACCACAGAAAAACTGCCACTATTGCACAGCCCGCCAGGATAACGGAGATCGTGGCCACCCCCTCAGTATCGTCGAGATAGGCTTTCAGGCTACGGCGCCGCAGCATCAGGAAATGGGTGGCGAAATTGATGGATGCCACCAGCATGAAGACAATCAGCACGAATTCGATCAGCGGGGAATCGAAATATCCCACGCTGGCGTCATGCGTGGAAAACCCCCCCAGCCCCATCGCCGAGAAAGCGTGGCAGACCGCATCCAGCCAGTTCATCCCGGCCAGCTTCAGCGCTGCGATGCCCGCCAGGGTAATGCCGGCATACACCAACCACAGGTTGCGCGCGGTTTCGGCAATGCGCGGCGTCAGCGCGGTATCCTTTACCGGCCCCGATGTTTCTGCCTTGAACAATTGCCGGCCGCCGATGCCGAGCAGTGGCAGGATTGCCACTGCCAGCACGATGATACCCATGCCGCCCAGCCAGTTCAGCTCATGGCGCCACAGATTGATGGCGGGCGGCAGGGTATCCAGCCCGACCAGCGCGGTCGCCCCGGTGGTGGTGATGCCGGACATGGTTTCAAAATAGGCGTCAGTGAATGACAAACCGGGTATCACCAGCAGCAGCGGCAGGGTCGCGACTGCCGGCATTGCCGTCCACATCGCCACCACCAGCAGATAGCCGTGGCGTATCGAAAGCTCCCCCCTGAAACGGCGCGTCATCATCCACATCAGGATGCCCGTGAATAAGGTCCACACCATCGCAGCCAGGAAATCATCCAGTGTGCCATCGGCATAAATCAGCGAAGCGAGGATGGGCAGCACGTAAGCAAGGCTGAACACGACCAGCATCAGCCCCAATGCATGAATAACGGTCAGCACACGTTGCATCTAGAAGAACCCGATGCCGACCTGGAACAGCTTCTCGATCTTGCGGATCATCTGCTTGTTGATCACGAACACGATCACGTGGTCGTCGGACTCGATCACGCTGTCGTGATGTCCCATGATGACCTGGTCGCCGCGTACGATCGCGCCGATGGTGGCGCCTTTGGGCAGTTCGATTTCCTCGATGCGCCGCCCCACCACTTTGGACGATTCGCGGTCGCCGTGCGCCACCAGCTCCAGCGCTTCCGCCGCGCCGCGCCGCAACGAATGCACCACGGCCACGTCGCCCTGGCGCACGTAGGCCAGCAGGGAGCCGATGGTGACATGCGCGGGCGAAAGCGCGATGTCTATCTGGCCGGACTGCACCAGCTCGACGTAAGCGTTGCGGTTGATCAGCGCGACCACCTTGTGCGCGCCCGCATGCTTGGCCAGCAGCGCGGACATGATGTTGTTTTCGTCATCGTTGGTCAGCGCGCAAAACACATCCGTATCGGCTATATGTTCGGAGGCCAGCAGCTTTTCGTCGGTGCCGTCGCCGTTCAGCACCAGCGTGTGCTTCAATTCGCCCGCCAGCCGCGCGCAGGATTTCTTGTTGTGGTCAATCAGCTTGACCTGGTAATCCTTTTCCAGCGAAAGCGCCAGGCGGAAACCGATGTTGCCGCCGCCCACGATCATCACGCGCTTGGCGGGCTTGTCCATGCGCCGCAACTCTTTCAGGATGGTGCGGATATGCCGGGTTGCAGCGATGAAAAATACCTCGTCGCCCGCCTCGATCACCGTGTCGCCTTCCGGGATGATCGGGCGATCCTGCCGGAAAATCGCCGCGACGCGCGCGTCCACTTGCGGCATGTGGCTCCGCATGCGGCGCAGCGGGTGGCCCACCAGCGGGCCGCCCGCAATCGCCCGTACCGCCACCAGCGACACGCGGCCATCGGCGAATTCCAGCACCTGCAACGCTTCGGGGAACTCGATCAGCTTGCAGATATAGTCGGTCAGGATCTGCTCCGGGCAGATGGAAAAATCAACGCAGAAGTTATCAGTACCGAAAATGGCGGGGTGTTCCAGATAGTCGCTGGAGCGGATGCGCGCGATTTTGGTCGGGGTATTGTGCAGGCTGGCGGCCAGTTTGCAGGCCACGAGGTTGACCTCGTCGCTTTGCGTCACCGCCAGCAGCAGATCGGCATCGGCAATGCCGGCCTGTTCGAGTATGGATGGATGGGAAGCGCTTCCCGCCAGAGTGCGCAGATCGAAGCGGTCCTGCAGCTGGCGCAGCTTGTCCGCGTCAAGATCCACCACGGTGATGTCGTTGGCTTCGCTGACCAGGCTCTCCGCCACCGTCGAGCCGACTTGCCCCGCCCCGAGTATCAGTATCTTCACGCTTGTCGCCTTTTGTGGTGCGCTGCACCCGCGCAGCGCAACGGCCTCGATCCGCCCCCTACAGCCGCGCGCGTATCCAGTTTTTCCATTCTTCGAACAGGACCGGGTTCAGCGCGGCAATGACCGAGCGCTGCCATACGCCGCCCCGGTCAAAATCGTCGCATTCCAGGCAGCAGGCCTGGCCACCCGCTTCGTGCAGCACCAGCGAGCCGGCGGCATAATCCCACAGCTTCTGGCCGCCGTGCAAATACAGGTCGTAGCGGCCCGCAGCGGTATAGCACCAGTCCAGGGCGCTGGCGCCAAAATTGCGCTGCGAGCTGTAGGGCGGCGCGGCGGCCAATTGCGCGACCAGCTTGCCGCTGAGGCGCTTCATGTCCACGTTGGCCAGCGCGCCGGACAGCGCCGTTGCGACCGCGCGGCTCACCAGTCTTTCCCCGTTCAGGAACGCGCCGCGTCCCAGCTCTGCAGCAAACGCCTCGTCTGCCACCGGGTCGTACACCACGCCGAGCACACTGCGGCCTTCGCGCACCAGCGCAACAGAAACCGCAAAATACCCCAGCCCGCGCACGAAGTTGGAGGTGCCATCTATCGGGTCAATGCACCAGACGCCATCCTTACCGCCCGCCCAGGATTCGGCTTGCTGGGCCTCGGCCATTTCCTCGCCGATCACCGGCAGGTTGAGGATGCCTTGCAGCTTGCGCGTGAGCGCTTCCTGCGCGGCCGTATCGGCGTCAGTGCACAGGCTGCCGTCGCTTTTGTGCTGGTGCGCCACCTTCATGTAGCGCGGCATGATTTCTTCCGCCGCCACCAGCTTGACCGCCGCCACCACCGCTTTCAGCATGGCGCTCATGGTCCTGGCGCGCGGCGGGCCGCGTTTTTCCACTTGCCGGATCACGGTTCGTCTTTCCACTTGATGGAACAGCCCATGCTGGCAATCTGCTCCAGCGGGCCCTTGCCGGTTTGCGCCACCTGCACCATGGCATTGAACAAGTCGCGCGGCGCACCGGTGACCTGCTCTTTGCGCGAAGCATCCAGGCGGCCGCGATACTGCAATTCGAGCCTCGCGTTGAAACCGAAGAAATCCGGCGTGCATACCGCGCCGTAATCCCTGGCGGTTTGCTGGGTCTCGTCCCATACGTAGGGAAAGGGAAAGGCGAACTCCTGCGCCACTTTCCGCATGTTGTCGAACGAATCCTCCGCGTATTCGGCGGGATCGTTCGACATGATGGCGATGCTGCCGATGCCGTGTTGCAGCAGTTCGCGGGTATCGCGCACGATGCGGTCGCGGATGGATTTCACGTAAGGGCAGTGGTTGCAGATAAACATCACCAGCAGGCCGCTCCTGCCGCGCGCGCTGTGCAGCGTGTGGCGCCTGCCATCCACGCCCGGCAGATCGAAATCGCGGGCCTTCCAGCCGAAATCGCATACCGGGGGTTGCAAACTGACCAAGATTACGCTGCTCCTGAACTACTTTTTTTGGTTGGGCCGCTATATTATCACGCCACTCCTTCCTCCTATAAACCCGGCCATGTCCGCACCGCGCTTTTATTGCCCCCCGCCGCTGCCCGGCGGCACCCGTTTTGAGCTGCCGCGTGAAGCCGCCAGCCATGCCCATCGCGTGCTGCGCCTGCGCGTGAACGATCCGGTGCAGATTTTCGATGGCGAGGGCGGCGCGTTCGATGCCAGGATCGCTGAGATCGGCGGCAAGCGCGTGGTGCTGCACGAATTGCAAACCTGCATGACAGAGGCCGAAGCCCCGCTGCGCATTGCGCTGGCCCAGGCGCTGTGCGGCAGCGAAAAGATGGATTGGGTGGTGCAAAAGGCTACCGAACTGGGTGCCGCAGAAATCTGGCCGGTACAGACCCAGCGCAGCGTGGCAAGGCTTTCCGGCGAGCGTGCCGAAAAGCGCGCCCGGCACTGGCGCAACGTCGCCATCGCCGCCTGCGAGCAATGCGGCCGCAATCTGTTGCCGCAGCTCCATGCCCCGCAGGAATTTGGCGCCTGGCTGGCAGAAATGCGCGCCATGCCGGACGCCAAATTCATCCTGCACCCCGAGGGCTCCCCCGCGCTGCGCCACCAGCCGCCGCCGCTAGGCCGCGCCATCCTGCTGATCGGCCCGGAAGGCGGCTTCAGCGATGATGAGATCAAGATGGCACGGCTCGCCGGATTCGCCCCGGTCCGCTTGGGCAAGCGCATATTGCGCACCGAAACGGCGGCGATGGCTGGCATCGCCGCGCTGCAAACACTGTGGGGGGATTTCAGCTGAAGGCATTCCCGCCAGAAGCAATGCGTAAGCCAGCGCAACGCCACTGAAGAACCGGGGCTGGAATTACTCCCCCAGGTTCAGCCGCCTGTTGTAATGGCAGGTATAGCCGTGCGGCTGTTTCACCAGATACTTCTGGTGGTATTCCTCGGCGCGGAAAAATTCCTGGTACGGCACGACTTCGGTCACCACTTTGGCTTTCCATTCGCCGGAGCGATCCACCGTGCGGATGACTTCTTCTGCGGTGCGCCGCTGTTCCGCATCCACATAAAAAATCGCCGAACGGTATTGCGTGCCGATGTCGTTGCCTTGCTGGTTGTGCGTGGTGGGGTCGTGCATGCGGAAAAATTCGAACAGCAGATGCCGGTAACTGAGGATGTGCGGGTCGAACACGATCCTGAGGGATTCGGCGTGGCCGGTTTGCCCGGTCTTGACTGTCCAGTAGACCGGGTTCGGCGCGTGGCCGCCGGTATAGCCGACTTCGGTTTCCAGCACGCCGGGTATCTGGCGCACCAGCTCTTCCATGCCCCAGAAGCAGCCGCCTGCGAGATAGGCGGTCTGGCGGTTGTCAATATTCGGCATGGGCGCTCCTTCCGGCTGGGCCTGGCCCGTCATGGAGAACAGCGTAATAAAGACTGCAAAGAGGGCAATTCTTGTCATTGCTGCCTCCGCAAACAGGATGACGCCAAGTACTCTTACGCCAGTAAATGAGCGGTCGAGCCGATTTTCAGCGCGGCAGCAGCGATGAGCCCATCAGATACTCGTCCACCGCGCGCGCGGCCTGGCGGCCTTCGCGTATCGCCCACACCACCAGCGACTGGCCGCGGCGCATGTCGCCGGCGGCGAACACTTTGTCCACGCTGGTGCGGTAGCAGCCCGCGCCTTCGGTTGTGGCCCTGGCGTTGCCGCGGCTGTCCTTCTCCACGCCGAAAGCGTCCAGCACCGGCTGCAGCGGGTTGGTGAAACCCATTGCCAGCAACACCAGGTCGGCTTTCATCTCGAATTCGCTGCCCGGTATTTCCTGCATCCTGCCGTCTTTCCACTCGACGCGAACCGCCTGGAGCCCGGTGACTTTGCCGCTCTTGCCGATGAATTTCTTGGTGGCCACCGACCAGTCGCGCTGGCAGCCTTCCTCGTGCGAGCTGGAGGTGCGCAATTTCATCGGCCAGTTCGGCCAGGTCAGCGGCCTGTTTTCCATTTCCGGCGGGCGCGGCATCACTTCAAACTGGGTAACCGAGGCTGCGCCGTGGCGGTTGGAAGTGCCCACGCAATCGGAGCCGGTATCGCCGCCGCCGATCACCACCACATGCTTGCCGGAGGCCGAGATCGGGTTCCTGCCGTCGCCCGCCACTTCCCTGTTCTGCGGGATGAGAAATTCCAGCGCATAGTGTACGCCCTGCAACTCGCGCCCCGGTACCGGCAGGTCGCGCGGCTGTTCAGCGCCACCGGCCAGGATTACGGCATCGAATTTTTGTAGCAGTTCTTTTGGCGAAACCGTCTTCTTTGCATCATTGGCCACACCCTTGCCCGGTGCGTCCTTGCCGACGAAAACATTGGTGCGGAATTCCACCCCCTCGGCCTTCAAATGCGCGAGAAGACAATCTATCAGCCGCTTGTAGAGCTTGAAATCGGGGATGCCGTATCGCAGCAAGCCGCCGATGCGGCTGTTCTTCTCGAATACCACTGCATCATGCCCGGCGCGCGCCAGCTGCTGCGCCGCCGCCAGCCCGGCGGGGCCGGAGCCGACTATCGCCACTTTCTTCCCGGTCTTGTGTTGTGATGGCTGTGGAACCACCCAGCCGTTTTCGCCGCCCTTGTCGATGATGGCGTGTTCGATGGACTTGATGCCTACCGCCATGTCGTTGATATTTACCACGCATGCCGCTTCGCACGGTGCGGGGCAGATGCGGCTGGTCACTTCCGGGAAATTGTTGGTCGAGTGCAGCACTTCCAGCGCCTGTTTCCAGTTGCCGCGGTACACCAGGTCGTTCCAGTCGGGGATGATGTTGTTGACCGGACAGCCCGAAGTGCAAAAAGGAATGCCGCAATCCATGCAACGCGCGCCTTGTATTTTGGCCTGCTCGTCGCTCAGGTGCAGCACAAACTCGCAGTAATTCTTCAGCCGTTTCGCCACTGGCAAATACTCTTCGCTCTGGCGGCTAAATTCCATAAACCCGGTTGGTTTGCCCATTATGCGGCTCCCTTCTGCTGCGCCGCCATTTCCTGCAACGCGCGCCGGTATTCGGTCGGCATGACCTTGACGAATTTCGTCCGGTATTGCGGCCAGCGATCCATGATGTCTTTTGCACGCGCGCTGCCGGTGTGCTGAAAGTGGTTTCGGATAAAATCGCACAGTACATGTTCATCCGCCTTGTTCAGGTGGTTGAAATGCACGCGGCCATGCGCTTCCGGCAAGGTATCCGTGCTATCCAACGCAGCCACTTCTTCCGGCACCGGCTCGAGTTCCACCATCGCCAGGTTGCAGCGTTTCTCGAAGCCGCCGTCTTCATCCAGCACATAGGCCACACCGCCGGACATGCCTGCGGCAAAGTTGCGCCCGGTCTGCCCCAGCACGACGACCAGGCCGCCGGTCATGTATTCGCAGCCGTGGTCGCCTACGCCTTCCACCACCGCGACCGCACCCGAATTGCGCACCGCAAAGCGCTCGCCGGCCACCCCGCTCAAATAGCATTCGCCGGAAGTCGCCCCATACAGCACGGTATTGCCGACAATGATATTTTCATGCGAAATCAGCTTGGCATCGGCAGGCGGCATGATGGCGATGCGCCCGCCGCACAGTCCCTTGCCCACGTAGTCATTGCCTTCGCCGCGCAACTCGAACGAAATGCCGTGCGCAAGAAATGCGCCGAAACTCTGTCCTGCCGTGCCGTTGAATCTCACGTTGATGGTATCGGTGGGCAATCCCGCCTGGCCATAACGCCTGGCGACTTCATGCGACAGCATCGTACCGACGGTGCGGTTGACGTTCCGGATTCCACTCTCGATATCCACACGCTGCTTGCTGTTCAGCGCGGTTTGCGCCTTGGCGATCAGGGTATTGTCCAGCGCTTTTTCCAGCTCGTGATCCTGCTGTTCGGCGTGGCGGCGCGCCACGTTGGCCGGGGCGACTGGCTGCTGGAATATCCTGGAGAAATCCAGTCCCTGCGATTTCCAGTGCGCGATACCCTGCCTGACATCGAGCAGG
>JACRAQ010000134.1 GCA_016213335.1 Nitrosomonadales bacterium | reverse complement strand
GAATGCCGCCGCGTCGCCGCTGTAGCTGGTGAGTATGCTTACCGGCAGATTAAGCTCACGCTTGAATTGCTCGATGCGTTTGGAAGCTTCACCCAGCGCCGCGCCAGGGGCCAGGTTGAACGAAACCGTCACTGCCGCAAGCTGCCCGGCGTGGTTGATCGCAAGCGGCCCCACTTCGCGCTCGACGGATGCAATACCGGATAGCGGGACCAGTGTGCCATTTTTTGCGCGCACATGAATTTTCCCGAAGGCACTCTCGTCGGTGCGGTCTTCGGCGGCGACCTGCATGATGACCTGGTAGCTGTCACTCGAAGTGTAGATCGTCGAAACCTGGCGCTCACCGAAAGCACTGTAGAGCGCGGAGCGGATATCCCCTATCTGTACGCCCAGCAGGTTGGCCTTGTCGCGGTTGATGTTGAGCCGCGCCTGCAACCCCTTCAATTGCGAATCGCTGGTGACATCGCGAAAAATTTCTTCCGTGCGCATGCGTGACATCATGCCTTCGGCCGCCGCGCGAAGCTCCTCCGCGCGCACGCTGCGCATGACATACTGATAGCGGCTCTTGCTGAGGCGGCCGCCGAGCCTGAGGTTCTGCACCGGGTTGATGAACACGTTGACGCCGGTAATGGCGCGCACCTCGCGGCGCAAGTCTTCGATCACCTTGTTGATGTGCGGGCGCTCGCTGCGCGGTTTCAGGTTCATGAACAGCCGCCCGCTGTTGCTGTCATTGGCGTTGACGATCAACGTTTCGACAGCGGGGCTGGCGCGGATTACATCGCCCGTGCGCTGCAATAGCCCGCTCATGGCCGGGAAGGAAATATCCTCGACCGCTTCCACCGTAACCAGTGCCAGGCCGGTATCCTCATCCGGGAAGAAGCCCTTGGGCAAGACCATGAACAGCGCTACGGTGGCAACCAGGGTACCGATTGCGATGCCGAGCACGATGCGATGGTGATGCAATGCCCAGTCGAGCATGCGTTCGTATGATGACCGCACCCGTGAGAACCCGCGCTCGAACCATTCAGTCCATCTCAGGCCGCTCTCCTTGGCCTCGTGCTGGGCCAGGTAGCGGCTTGCCAGCATCGGAATAAGCGTAAGCGATACCACTGCCGACATCAGCACGGCGATTCCCACCACGGCGGCGAATTCGTGAAACAGCAGCCCGATCACACCGGGCATGAAAAAGATCGGGATAAATACTGCGGTCAGCGAGAGGGAAATGGACAGGATGGTGAAGCTCATCTCCCTTGACCCTTGCAGTGCGGCCTGCAGCGGCGGCATGCCTTTTTCGACATGGCGCACGATGTTCTCGAGCACCATGATGGCGTCATCCACCACCAGCCCGACCGCAAGAGTGATGCCGAGCAGCGAGATGTTGTCCAGGCTGTAATTGAATGCCTTCATCATGGCCACCGTTGCCAGCAGTGAAATCGGCAGCGACAGCGCCGGAATGAAGGTGGCGCTGGCCTTGCGCAGGAACAGGAAGATCACCAGCACGACGAGGACAACGGTGATCGCCAGCGTGACCTGCACATCGTGGATTGCATTGCGGATCGACGCCGAGCGGTCGTTGCGCAGCCTGAGCTGAACCGACGACGGCATCTGGGCAATCAGGCCGGGTATCGCTTCCCTGATTGCGTCCACCGTCGCAACGGTGTTGGCGCCCGGCTGGCGCTGCACCGAAAGCGTGATGGCGCGCTCGCCGTTGAACCAGCTTGCCGTCTTCACCGACTCCACACTGTCTTCCACCTCCGCGACATCGGAGAGCCGCACCAAGCTGCCGTTCGGCGCGGCAAACACAATCAGGCTGGCAAACGCGGCGGCATTATCGAGCTGGCGATTAGCCTGGATGATGAGCGTCTGGCGCGGCCCCTCAAGCGTGCCGACGGGGGAATTGGCATTGGCACTGCGCAATGCACTGGCGATGTCGTCAACAGTCAGGTTGCGCGCTGCAAGCGCCTCGGGACGCACGCGTATGCGCACCGCATATTTTTTTTGCCCGTTGATACTTACCTGTGCCACACCGGGGAGGGTGGAGAGCGTGGGCGCAATGAGGTCGCTGGCGAAACTGCTCAAATCCGACAGCGGCATCGAAGGCGATGTCAGGGTGAGAAATATGATCGCCATGTCGGCAGGATTGATCTTGCGGTAGGACGGCGCAGAGGTCATTTCTACCGGCAGCGAACGCTGCGCGCGCAGCAGTGCCGCCTGCACATCGATGGAGGCGCTGTCGATATCGCGATCCTGGTCGAACTCCAGCGTGATCGAAGTGTTGCCCAGCGTGCTCGTCGAGCTGATGACCGCAAGGCCGGAGATGGTGGAAAACTGGCGCTCGAGCGGTGTGGCCACCGAGGAGGCCATGGTTTCCGGGCTGGCGCCGGGAAGCGCGGCGCTGACCGAGATGGTGGGGGTATCGTAACTCGGCAACGCAGCAATGGGGATGCCGCCATAGGCAAGAACGCCGGCCAGCACCATGGAGGCCGACAGCAGCACCGTCATGACCGGGCGGCGGATACACAGCTCCGAGAGGTTCATTCTACAACCCCTGATTTATCCACGAAAAACACGAAAGGCACGGAAAATTTAATAGGCTGCACTTCGCTTCATTTCGTGTCTTTTCGTGGATAACTGCTTTGCCCTGGCTCATTGCTTGCTCGCATTTTTTAGATTGGCGCCGCCCTTTTCAACGCCCTTGCCATCCTCTGCCTTTCTTCCTTTGCCCTCCGGTTCGGCCACCGTATCGCCCGGCCTGAGGTTCTGCGCGCCTTCCACGACGACGCGCGCACCCGGCGCAATACCCTCGATTACGGCGATATCGTCCTGGATCAACCTTACATTGACGGGCAGCGACACCACCTTGCTGTCTTCCCCGATTACGTAAAGAAATTTCTTTTCCGGCCCGGTCTGCACCGCCTGCACGGGAACCGTGATAGCGCCGGTCAGTGTGCGCGGCGCGAGCGCCACTGTGACAAACATGCCCGGCCACAAGCGATTATCCGGATTGGAAAATTCCGCCTTGAGACGAATGGTGCCGCTTGCTGTATCCACCGCATTATCCACAAACACCAAGCGCCCCTTCATGTCAGACTGACCGGGCAAATCCAGCTTCGCGCTGACTGGCACCTCACCCTGGGCAAGCGCCTGCTGCAAGTCTGCAAGCGCGCGCTCCGGCAGCGTGAAGCTGACGTTGATCGGGTTTATCTGCGTGATGCTCAGCAACGCGGCGCCATTCGGCTGCACCAGGCTTCCCGGATATATCGAAATTGCGCCAGTGCGCCCGGCAACGGGCGCCGTGATCTCGCTGAAGCCGCGCGCCACACGGCTGGCTTCCACGGAAGCCTGGTCAATGGCAAGCTGGTTGCGCAATCCGTCCACCTGGTTTTGTGCCAGGTCAAATTCAGATTGCGAAATGAATTCCTGGCGGTACAGCTCGCGCAGGCGCTCGAGGTTGCGTTCGGCATTCAGGAGGTCGGCACGATCCTTGGCCACCTGGGCTCCGGCCCTGCTGAGATTGGCTTCCTCGGTGCGCGCATCAAGCGTGAACAACAACTCGCCCTTGCGCACAAACTGCCCTTCCTTGATGTGCACTGCTTTAACCAGCGCGCTGACCTGCGGACGCACTTCCACCGTTTGCAGTGCCGACACCGTGCCATTCGCGGTGAGCCTGACCGGCACATCGTTCTGCGCAACCGGGGCGCTCACTACCTGAATCGCCCCGGTTTCCTTGATCTTGGCTGCCTTGCTCCGGCCATGCCAGAGCCATGCGCTGGCCGCCAGTGCGATAAGCAGCATGGCGGCCAGCGCAACCCCCGCACGCCGTCTGGTGTGCATCTTATGTTTTTCTTGAGGCTTGTCATCCATAAAAATCTTCCGGAAAACAGGGAGCATAATCGCAAGCTCCAACGTGCCTGAGCCGCGCTAAAAATCGCAGTTGATCCACGAAATACACGAAGCGGGGTAAGCAGGCATTCCGCCGCAAGGCGGAAGCTCGCAAAGGCACGAAATACATCAATTGACTGCCTTCTTATGGCAGTTTACCCATCAGGTATCGTGCAGTTCCCAAAAATGTTTTTGAATTTGTTCGTGTTATTTCGTGACTTTCGTGGATACCCAAGTTTTTAAGGTTAATTATCTGCAAGTGATCAGAAATGCCCCGGCATTATAGAACCTGCCGGACATCAAAGCCTGCCTGCAACTGCTCGCTTACCAGCTCGCGCAGTTGCGGCAGCACTTCTTCCGCAAACCACGGGTTGCGCTTGAGCCACATCTGGTTGCGCGGGCTGGGATGCGGCAGCGGCAGGAATTCCGGCAAGTAGTCGTGGTAACTACGCACGGTTTCGGTCAAAGTATTGTGCATGCGCCCACCAAGATAGTACGCCTGCGCATAGCTGCCGACCAGCAGGGTCAGCCGGATATTGGGCAGGGCGGCACGCAGGCGCGGGTGCCACAGCGGCGCGCATTCCGGACGCGGCGGCAGGTCGCCGCCTTTGCCAGTACCAGGGTAGCAAAATCCGGTGGGGATGATGGCGATGTGCGCCTCGTCATAGAAAGTGTCGCGCGACACCTGCATCCAGTCGCGTAGCCGGTCGCCGGAGGGGTCGTTCCAGGGGATGCCGGTTTCGTGCACGCGCCGCCCCGGCGCCTGTCCGACGATCTGGATGCGCGCCGAAGCGGCGGCGCGCAATACCGGTCTGGGCGGGAACGGCAGATGCTCCGCGCACACCTGGCAGGCGCGCACTTCTGCCAGCAATTTATCCAGCGGACTGAATGGCATGCTCTACCGCCACGATGCGCGCCAGCCGCACCCGCTCGGCAATCAGGTTCTTGTCTTCGCATTGCCGCGCAATTTCTCCGGCGTCTACCGCCTGCGCCGCGCGCAGGGCGTGCAGCAGATAATCCGCCTGCGGGTAGGCATCGTTTTCGTGGCCGGCACGCCCGCGCGCATCGGACGCACACGCCTGCAACAGCTGCGAGAACCGCTCCGGCCTGCGCCAGGCATCGCAGCTCTGGAACAGGCGCACGATGGTATCAGGGCGCAATTCCCTGGCACGGTGCACTTCGCCGTGGTGGCGTGCCGCCAGCAGCCCGAGGTCGCGGCATTCGCCCGGCACGCGCAGGCGCTCGCTCAGGCCGCGCAGCAAATCCACACTGCGCGCCTCGTGGCCGATGTGGCGCGGTAATATGTCTTCCGGGGTATTACCTTTGCCAAGATCGTGCATCAGCGCGGCAAAACGCACCTCCAGGGTGTAGCCGTGGCGCGCCGCATCCTCCAGCACCAGCAGCGTGTGCGTGCCGCAATCGCCTTCCGGATGGTAGTTGCGCGGCTGCGGTACCCCGAACAGCGCATCCACTTCCGGCAGGATTTTCGCCAGCGCGCCGCAATCGCGCAGTGTGGTAACAAACCGCGAGGGCGACTTTTCCATCAGGCCGCGCGCCAGTTCCTGCCACACGCGCTCCGGCACCAGCGCATCCACCTCGCCGCTTTCCACCATCGCGCGCATCAGCGCCTGCGTCTCCGGCGCAATGGAAAAACCGAAACGCGCCACAAAGCGCGCCGCGCGCAGGATGCGCACCGGATCTTCTCCAAACGCGGAGCTGACATGGCGCAGGATGCCCGCGCGCAGGTCAGCCTCGCCGCCATAAGGGTCTATCAGCTTGCCATCTGCATCTTCGGCAATGGCGTTGACAGTGAAATCGCGCCGCAGCAAATCCTGCTCCAGCGTCACGTCCGGCGCGGCATGGATAACAAAGCCCCGGTAGCCAGGCGCGGTCTTGCGCTCAGTGCGCGCCAGCGCATATTCCTCGTGTGTCTCGGGGTGCAGGAACACCGGAAAATCCTTGCCCACCGGCTGGAAGCCGCGCGCCACCATGTCTTCCGGCGTACCGCCCACCACCACCCAGTCGCGGTCCTGCACCGGCAGCCCGAGCAGGCGGTCGCGCACCGCGCCGCCGACGCAGTAAACGGCAAATGGCAGATTACTCATTTTGCGCTTTCCCTCCCCAACCCCCGCCTGAGGAGGGAGCTGGCGCGGCAGCATTCCTGGCGGCAGCATTATTTTTCATCGGACACCGCCTGCCGGTTGCTCGCCTCTCTTGCGGCGACAATGCCCAGCCGTTCCTTGAACGAGCGCGGCGGCTGCCCGAACAGACGGGCGTAATACACGGTGTTGCTCATCACTTTCCTGACATAGCTGCGGGTCTCGTCAAAGGGGATGGTTTCGGTATAAATCGCACCTTCCAGCGGCCTGTCGCCGCGCCACTGGTGCGCGCGCGTCGGCCCGGCGTTGTATGCGGCAGACGCCAGCACCGGGCTGTTATCGAACCGGTCCAGCACGGTTTTCATGTAATACGTCCCCATGGCCAGGTTGGTGTCCAGCTTGCGCACCATCGCACGACGGTAATTTTTCATGCCCAGCTTGCGCGCCAGCCAACGCGCGGTTGCCGGCATGATCTGCATCAGTCCGCTCGCGCCGACTTCAGATTTCGCCTGTTTCACAAAGCGGCTTTCCTGGCGCATCAGCCCGTACACCCATGCCTCTTCCAGCCCGAGCTGCTGGATGTGCCCGCGCAGCTCATCCCGGTAGGGCGCCAGATAGCGCAGATTGAAATCATGCAGTTGCATGGTCTGGTCGGCAGTATTGATGGCGCGGTCATAGATCTCGTTGCGGCGCGCAAGCTCCGCAGCCGCCAGCAATTGCCGGTCGTCAAACTTGCGCTCTGCCCACGCCCATTCCCTGGTGGCATCAGTACGCAACCCCATGCGAAATAGCGCCAGCGCACGCTGGATGGAGGGCCGCGCCAGCATCGCGTCCAGTTCCTCCTTGCCTGGCTGATGGCCGGCCGGCACATTGTCCGCCGCAGAAATCGTGGTGACTTCCTCTGCAGCGAGCAGCCCGTAGAAATTGTATTCCGCGCTCAGGGCGGCGAATCGCCTGTCCGCCTCTTCCTTCTGCCCCAGCTCCTTCAGCGCATATGCCCCCCAGTAACGCCAGGCCGCCTGTTGCTGCTGCTGGGGCGGCATCGCTTCTATGCTCGCGTTCACCTCGTGCCAGTCCGGTGCGCGCAAGGCAGCGCGCACGCGCCAGGCGCGCTGCTGCTCGGTGAGCGGCGCATCGCCCGACTGCCGGTACCATTCCAGCGCGCGCTCGTCATGCCTGCGCGCCGCTTCGTAGCCCAGCCAGGAGTAAAAATAGCGCTGTTCGTCCGCGCTGAAATGCTCCGCCACCCTCTCCCACTGCGCAAACGCGAGCTGCGGCAACTGTTTGGCAAGCCGTTGCAGCGCGAACAGCGCCACCGCGCGCTGCGCCTCACCGGCATTCCCCAGCTTGACACCCTTGAGGTAACGCTCCGGGTTGGCTTTCGCGCTGGCGAGCGCAGCGGCGGAAAGCCTCCGTTTCGCCGGAAGCCTCATGGATAGCTGCCCGGCCAGCGTCGTGTTGCCCGCCTCCAACACCAGGCGCACGCGCCCCGCAATATCTTCCTCGCCGATGATGCTCCCGGCGATCGCCGCATCGAACAACGGGTCGCAGTTTTCCGGCAGCTCGTCGCTGCTGGTCAGCCACAGTTTGCGCGCCTCCTGCAGCATCCCGTTGTCGTGCATGTGCTGACGCGCCTGCATGGCATAACAGCTCAGCTCCGTATCCTCGCCCAGCAGGCGCGGAAATTCATCCGCAAAGCCATCCCACTGACGCCTCTTGCCGAGCAGCTTCAGCCATTCCCCGCGCAACTGGTCTATCACCGGGGTTTCGTCGGGGCGCGCGAGAAAAGCGCGTATGGCAGGGTTGCTTGCAGTTTCCAGGCGCATGCGCAACTGGTAGTAAGCGACATAGGGCTCCAGCGGGGAGTTCTTGAGGCGCGCGGCAATGTGATCGAGCTGCGCGGCGTTGCCGGTGCGGAACGCTTCGCGCGCGGCAAGAAAATCCGCGTCGCCCGGCGCGGCCCCGCCAAGCTGCGCCGCTCCCTCAGCAGTCTGGTTCGCTACCCCGAAAGCCGTAATCAACAGCACTGCGAGCAATATGAACTTCATCAGGAAATATGCAAAATCAACTGCTGGAAAGGATAGCACACCGGCACGGCGACAAACCTCATACATGACAGTGCAGAGGGGCAGTTCGGATAAATCCGTCAATCGTTTGTGGATTGACCCGTCCCACCCACCGCCCTTTATTCTTAAGCTAAATGGTTCATCCCCACGCGCGTGGGGAACACCTGCTGCAGCTGGTCAATGAATCGCCGGAACTCGGTTCATCCCCACGCGCGTGGGGAACACTTTTCATGTTTTTCCTTTCCAATCCCCTCCCCCGGTTCATCCCCACGCGCGTGGGGAACACAT
>JACRAQ010000137.1 GCA_016213335.1 Nitrosomonadales bacterium | reverse complement strand
TCACTCGCTGTACAACCTCAAGCCGTGTCAGCTCTTTCTTGCTCATCGCAATGACCCCTTCTTCCATGTCCCATCTCACGAAAATCAAAAGGGGACATTTCTACTTTGCCAGAAGGGGACATTACAACTTTGCTCTTACATACCCCATCCGGGGACTTGCATTTCCAGTAAGACAAGGCGTACCCTACCCGCAGCCATGTTTCAGGTCTTAAACTACCTACACGAGGTCACGAAATGGACAAATTACGCAGGCTGTATTTGAAAAGTGCCGGCGCTGCCGGAGTACTGCTGGCGGCAGCTGGAGCCGGGTTGCTCAAGCCCGGCGAGGTGTTTGCGGCAGCCTGGAACAAGCTCGCCTTTTCCTCGAACAACGTCAACGATGCCATGAAGAACGCCAATTACGGGGGTGCTGTCGAGAGCAAGGACATCATTCTGAAGGTGCCGGACATCGCTGAAAACGGCGCGATAGTTCCCGTGGAAGCAACCAGTAACATTCCCGGCACGACTTCCATGGCCTTCTTCGTGGAGAAAAACCAGTATCCGCTGGTTGCCGATTTCGAGTTGCCCAGTGGCACCGAGCCTTATATCTCCACGCGCATCAAGATGAGCCAGACCTCCAATGTGAGGGTTGCAGTAAGGGCTGGCGGCAAGACCTACATGCAAAGCAAGGAGGTCAAGGTCACGATCGGCGGCTGCGGCGGCTGAAAGGGTTGCCCGGGAATTCCATTATTGATTTGATAAGGATACGAACATGGCTGAAGAAATGAAAATGCGTGCAACTCTGCAGGGTGACGTTACCGATGTAAAAGTGCTGATGAACCATGTCATGGAAACCGGATTGCGCAAGGACCCGAAAACCGAGAAATTCATTCCCGCCCATTTTATTGACCATGTGGTCGCCACACTGAACGGCAAAACCGTGCTGGATGCTCAATGGGGCATCGCGGTCGCCAAAAACCCCTTCATCAACTTTCGCATCAAGGGCGCCAAGGCCGGCGACAAGATTGCCATCAGCGCTGCGGACAATCTGGGCACCCAGTACAGCGGCGAAACGATCGTGGCGGCAAAATAGCGCCCTGCCCGCATCCGGCAAGACGGAGTGCGGTAAAGCGTATGATTCTTGTCGCCGCGTTGTTGCGAGGCTACAACCTGGAAACGGTCATAATCAAGCAGAGGAGAGTGCCATGCCTGCAAAAAAATCACATCTTGTATTGCCCGTCTTCCTGCTCGGCACCCTGATTGTGCTGTCGGCCTGCGCGACCCGGCCAGAGCCTGGAAAAACAAAAATGGCGCCTCTTGAACTGGAAAAGCCCGCTTTTGCTTCTCCCTGGGTACGCTACAAGGGGTGGCCGTCCGAGATGTGGAGTGATTACTCCACCGTTGCTGCGGTTGTACCATCCATCCCGGCAGAGCCCATCAAGATTGAAGGCCCCATCACCGGCGACCCCAAGAAAGGCGAGAAACTGGCCTATGACCGCTCGCGCGGCGGCAGTTGTATCGCCTGCCACATAATGGGCAAACCGGTTCCACCGCTGCCCGGCAATGCCGGCCCCGACCTGTCGGACTATGCTTCATGGGGCCGTAGCGACGAATTCATACTCAACTACATTTACGACCACCGCAAAATCAAACCCGATTCGATCATGCAGCCGTGGGGCGCGCACAAGCTGTTCAGCGTGGACGAAATCAAGGATATCGTGGCTTTCCTGAAAACCCAGAAGTCTCCGGCCGAATTCAAGGACAACCTGGAAAACCCCAAGACGCGCCCGATCCCGGTGGAAACGCGGGACAATTTCGACCCCTTCCTCAACGAAGCCATGGCGGCCGTTGATAAAGGCAAGGAGCTGTTCGGCAAGGAAGGGGCCAGCAAAAAATCCTGCGCTTCCTGCCATACCAATCCCGAGCAGACCTTCAGGACGTGGGCCGCCTCCATGCCCAGGCACGAATCCCGCCTGAACAAGGTGATCGGGGTGGAAGAGTTTGTCACCCGCCACGCCCGCGCCACCACCGGCGATGATTACCTGTTGCAGAGCGGCGGCAATCTCGCCCTGTCCATCTATTTGCGCTATCTATCCAACGGCCAGCCGATCAATGTGGATACCACCTCTGCGGAGCACAAGCAGGCGATCAAGCGCGGCACCGAACTGCTTGGCCGCAAGATCGGGCAACTGCACATGGCCTGCGTGGATTGCCACACCACGGAGCGCGGCGCCAACAAGTGGGTGCGCGGGCAGTGGCTGGGCGAATTCCGCGGCCAGATTGACCATTTCCCTACTTTTCGCACCAGCCGCTCGGAGATATGGGACATCACCAAGCGCTTCCAGTGGTGCAACGTATCGGTCCGCGCCAACGAGCTCCAGCCTGGCGCCCCCGGATACGGCGATCTTGAGCTGACGATCACTGCCCTCAACAACGGCATGAAACTCAGCGTGCCCGGCATCAGGCATTGAGCGCGGCACCCCCGGAAACATGCAGTTGCAATAGCTGCAAGCCACCCGGAAGGGGACAGCAAATTTCACCCGGTTCCCGACAATCCGTGACCATCTGCGGCTAACCGTTTCTCTTCCGATCGAAAGGACAGGGTGTCACTATGTCCATGAGCCGTCGTGAATTCCTGCAGATATTGGCGGCAGCCTCCGCCTCCGGTTTTGCCCTGAACAGCCGGGCCGCCCTGTCCGCGTCAAGCGGCAGCGGCTTCTACGACCTGCCGCCCTACGGCAATGTTTCCCTGCTGCATTTCACCGATTGCCACGCCCAACTGCTGCCGGTTTATTACCGCGAGCCCAGCGTCAATATCGGCTTGGGGCAAAGCCTGAACCGCGCGCCGCACCTGGTGGGCGAAAAGCTGCTGAAATCCTTTGACATCCGCCCCGGCACCTCTGAAGCACACGCCTTCACCCATCTGGATTTTGCGCAGGCCGCGCGCACCTATGGCAAGGTCGGCGGCTTCGCGCACCTCGCAACGCTGGTAAAAAAAATCCGCGCCAGCCGTCCCGGCGCCTTGCTTCTCGACGGCGGCGATACCTGGCAGGGTTCCGCCACCGCTTTGTGGAGCAATGGACAGGACATGGTGGATGCCTGCAAGCTGCTGGGCGTGGATGTCATGACCGGCCATTGGGAATTTACTCTGGGCGCGGAACGGGTCAAACAGGTCGTGGACAACGACTTCAACGGCAAAGTGGATTTCGTCGCGCAGAACATCAAAACCAGCGATTTTGGCGACCCGGTTTTCCCGCACTATATCATCAAGCACCTCAACGGCATCCCGGTCGCCATCATCGGCCAGGCGTTCCCCTACACCCCCATCGCCAACCCGCGTTACCTGATCCCGGACTGGAGCTTCGGCATCCAGGACGACAACCTGCAAAAGGTTGTGGACGAAGCGCGCGCCAAGGGAGCGCAGGTGGTCGTGGTGCTGTCGCACAACGGCATGGATGTGGACCTGAAAATGGCGGGCCGCGTGAGCGGCATTGACGCCATCATGGGCGGGCATACCCACGACGGCATACCCGCGCCAGCAATCGTCAGAAACCCCGGCGGCCAGACCCTGGTGACAAACGCCGGTTCCAACGGCAAGTTCCTCGGGGTGCTGGATTTCGATGTCAGGGACGGGAGGGTGGCGGGTTTCAAATACAGGCTGCTGCCGGTTTTTTCCAACCTCATCGAGCCCGATGCGGAAATGGCCGCGCTGATCAAAAAAGTGCGCGCGCCCTACGAGGCCAGACTGTCGGAAAAACTGGCCGTCAGCGAAGGCCTGCTCTACCGGCGGGGGAATTTCAACGGCACCTTCGACCAGTTGCTCCTGGATGCGCTGATGGAGGTGAAGGGTGCGGATGCTGCGTTTTCGCCCGGCTTCCGCTGGGGCATTTCGCTGTTGCCCGGCGAGGACATTACCGTGGAACACCTGATGAGCCAGACCGCGATCACCTATCCCTACACCACGCTGACCGAAATGACCGGCGCAACCATCAAGGACATCATGGAAGATGTCTGCGACAACCTGTTCAACCCTGATCCCTACAAGCAGCAGGGAGGCGACATGGTGCGGGTGGGCGGCATCAGCTATACCTGCGACTTGCGGCAGGGCATGGGCAGGCGCATCAACAACCTGATGCTGGGCGGCAAGCCGCTCGATGCAGACAAGAAATACAAAGTCGCCGGGTGGGCGCCGGTGGCGGAAGGCGCCTCGGGCGAGCCGGTGTGGGATGTCGTGGCGAACTACCTGCGCGACAAAAAAGTGATCTCGCCGCGCAAGCTCAACCTGCCGAAACTGCTGGGGGCGGAAGGCAACGACGGCATTGCCTGAGCGGGGTATCGCCGCACCCGCCCCGGAACGGACCGTTCAGGGTTAACTCTTGTTCTGGTCGTCCACATAAGGGTAGCGCACATGCCCCATGCGGATCAGCAGCACGGCCAGCGTCAGCAACAGGATGGCGCCGGACACCGCCAGTATGCGCCAGTCATCCATCTCCTTGATGTCCAGGATCAGGTATCTCGCCAGCGCCACCATGCCGATGTAAAGGGGAAAGCGCACCGGCATTTTTCCCGTGCTGTAATGGTGCCCCACCATGGCCAACACCTCCATGTAGAGAAACAGCATCAGCAGGTCGGCCAGCGAAACGCGCGCTTCCCTGGCCATGGTCATGATTTCGACGCCCATCGCGATCACAGTGGCGATGGCAATCGCCAGCAGTCCGATGTTTTCGACGAACGAAAGCAGCCGCATATTGGCCGATTTGATTTGTGTTCCCATTTGAACCGTCAACCTCGCAAAAATGTGGCCTGGCCAGCTGCTCCACCGCACCGTGCGGAGCAGCGCGGCCCTGCCCTTACAAACCCTGCACCTGCGGATGCGCCTTCTCCGCTCCCGCATGGAGCTTGTTCAGCGCGTTGAGATAGGCCTTGGCTGAAGCCACCACGATATCGGTGTCCGCGCCCTGGCCGTTGACAATGCGCCCCCCCCTGGACAGCCGCACCGTCACTTCGCCCTGCGCGTCGGTGCCGCTGGTGATATTGTTCACCGAGTACAGCAGCAACTCGGTCCCGCTCTGCGCGACCTGGTCTATGGCCTTGAGCGTGGCGTCCACCGGGCCGCCGCCCTTCGCTTCCGCGACGTGCTCCCGCCCGTCCACGCTGAGCACCACCCTGGCGGACGGCGGCTCCCCCGTTTCGGAATGCGCGCGCATGGACACCAGGCGGTAATGCTCGCTGACATGCGCGGCGGCTTCCTCGGTGACCAGCGCCTGCAAGTCCTCATCGAAAATTTCCGACTTGCGGTCGGCCAGATCCTTGAAATGCGCGAAGGCGGTATTCAACGCCTCCTCGCTTTCCAGCACGATGCCATGCTCCTGCAGGCGCGTGCGGTAAGCGTTGCGTCCGG
>JACRAQ010000132.1 GCA_016213335.1 Nitrosomonadales bacterium | reverse complement strand
TAGGCTGGGGTGAGCTTGCGAACCCCAGCATTTTTGAGACTACATGATGCTGGGGTTCGTACCTCACCCCAGCCTACGAATGGAAAAATTGAAATGAGCGACATCAAAAAAGCCGTCCTCGCCTATTCCGGCGGGCTGGACACCTCGGTGATCCTGAAATGGTTGCAGGATACCTATCAATGCGAAGTAGTGACCTTTACCGCCGACCTTGGCCAAGGCGAGGAGCTGGAGCCCGCGCGCCAAAAAGCCCTGAACCTCGGCATCCGGCCCGACCAGATATTCATTGACGACCTGCGCGAAGAGTTCGTGCGCGATTTCGTGTTCCCGATGTTCCGCGCCAACACTGTTTACGAAGGCGAATACCTGCTGGGCACTTCCATCGCGCGCCCGCTGATCGCCAAGCGCCTGATCGAGATCGCCGCGCTGACCAGGGCCGATGCCATATCACATGGCGCGACCGGCAAAGGCAACGACCAGGTGCGTTTCGAACTTGGCGCTTACGCGCTGAACCCCAACATCAAAATCATCGCGCCGTGGCGCGAGTGGGACCTGCTGTCGCGCGAGAAGCTGATGGACTATGCCGCAAAGCACGGCATCCCGGTGGAGATGAAGCACAAGCAGGGAGGGTCGCCCTATTCCATGGACGCCAATCTGCTGCACATCTCCTATGAGGGACGCCACCTGGAAGACCCGTCCGCCGAAGCCGAGGAGAGTATGTGGCGCTGGACGGTGTCGCCGGAGGCCGCGCCTGACCGCGCCGAATATCTGGACATCGAATTCAGCAAGGGCGACATTGTCGCATTGAACGGCAGCAAGATGACACCCGCACAAGTTCTGGCCAAGCTCAACGAGCTGGGCGGCAAGCACGGCATCGGCCGCCTGGACTTGGTGGAAAACCGGTACGTCGGCATGAAATCGCGCGGCTGTTACGAAACCCCTGGCGGCACCATTATGCTGAAGGCGCACCGCGCCATCGAGTCCATCACGCTGGACCGGGAAGTAGCGCACCTCAAGGACGACCTGATGCCGCGCTACGCCAGCATGATCTACAATGGCTACTGGTGGAGCCCGGAGCGCCGCGCATTGCAAACGCTGATTGACCACACCCAGCAGAACGTCAATGGCTGGGTGCGCGTCAAGCTGTACAAGGGCAATGTGATCGTCACCGGGCGCGACTCGAAGACCGATTCGCTGTTCGATTCCAGCATCGCCACTTTTGAAGATGATAAAGGGGCTTACGACCAGAAGGACGCGGGCGGCTTCATCAAGCTCAACGCCTTGCGCATGCGCATCGCGGCGAATTTGCAGAAGAGAAAGTAAACGGATGGAGGTCAGCCATGATCCACGAACTGAGCGGCGATATCCTGTTCAGCCACGCCAAGGCAATCGCGCAGGGCGTTGCGCCCAACGATGATTTCCATCAGGGCCTCGCCTTGCAGTTGCGCGAGCGCATGCCGGCCCTGTACAAGGATTTCCGCCATCACTGCCAGACCAGCCACCCCAAGTCCGGCGGTTTGTGGACGTGGATGAGCAGCGATGGCCGCTTCATCGTCAACCTGTTTACGCAGGATGCCGCGTATGCTCACGGCAGCAAGCCGGGGGACGCCACGCTGAGCCATGTTAACCACTCGCTGCACGCGCTGCGCGCCTTTGCCCAGAAGGAAAAAATTCCCAGCCTCGCCCTGCCCCGCCTTGCCTGCGGGGTGGGCGGCCTGGACTGGAACGAGGTCCGCCCGCTGATCGAAAAACAGCTAGGCGACCTGGGAATCCCGGTATATGTTTACGCCACCTATCAAAAAGGCGTGAAAGCAGAAGAACCCAAGTAAAACCAGCTAAAGGAAAACAGCATGTCGGACAGGATTGATAACGTCAGCGTGGGCAAGAAAGCAAATATATTTTTCGATGGCAAATGCGTGTCGCATTCGGTGTTCTTTCCCGACGGATCGCGCAAGACCGTCGGCGTGGTGTTGCCCGACAGCCAGCTCACTTTCAACGTCGGCACCCCGGAGCTGATGGAGATTACCGGCGGCGAATGCAAGGTAAAAATCGCCGGGGAGCCGGCATTCAAAACCTACACCGCAGGCACCTCGTTCCGTGTGGCGGCAAACAGCAGCTTCGAGATTCATACCGGGGCGAGCGAAGTGAATTACATTTGCAGCTTTGGTTAGCCAGTAGCCGGTAGCAAAACTCCGGCAACAAGCACATCGGAGAAAAACCATGCCATCTTTCGACATCGTTTCCGAAGTAGAAAAGACCGAGGTCAAGAACGCGGTCGAGCAGACCAACAAGGAGGTCGGCACGCGTTTCGATTTCAAGGGCTCGGATGCCCGCGTGGAGCAGGCGGAACTGGTGCTGACCGTATTCGCCGACAACGAGTTCCAGCTCGGCCAGGTGCAGGACATCCTCACCGGCAAGCTGGCCAAACGCGGCGTGGACATCCGCGCGCTGGAGATCGGCGAAAAGATCGAGAAGATCAGCGGCAACAAGGTGAAGCGCAGTTGCACGATCAAGGTCGGCGTGGAAACCGAGCTGGCAAAAAAAATCGTCAAGCTGCTCAAGGACAGCAAGATGAAAGTTCAGGCAAGCATCCAGGGAGATACCGTGCGCGTTTCCGGCAAGAACCGCGACGACCTGCAAGCCGCCATTGCCTTCGTCAAGAAATCCATCACCGATTTTCCATTGCAATACCAGAATTTCAGGGATTAGACTGATTCCATTTCTAATTCGAAAGTGAGACAAGGCGGCGACAAGTGAGCGACGAAGATAGTACAGGCAGTACAGCTAGGAGCGAGCGCGGAAGCCAACACCGTATCACTGATGAATTAGAATTGGAATGACTCGCCAACGGAGGTAAACCATGCCTAAAGTTCTCGTTCCCCTCGCGCAAGGATGCGAAGAAATCGAGTCTGCCTCGATTATTGATATCCTGCGCCGCGCCGGCATCGAGGTTGTGAGCGCCGGGCTGGATGCGCACCCGGTGCGCGCCAGCCGGGGCATGATGCTGTTGCCGGATACCACTCTGGATGCCGCGCTCCGGCATGATTACGACATGGTCGTGCTGCCCGGCGGCCAGCCCGGCACAAACAATCTGAAAGCCGATGCGCGCATTCTCGACCTGCTCAAGCGCATGGCACAAAACGGCAAATATGTCGCCGCCATCTGCGCCGCACCCTCGGTGCTTGCCGCTGCAGGATTGCTGGACGGGCGCAAGGCCACCTGTTACCCGACCTGCCTGGACGACTTCCCCAGGGTCAACCTGCAAACTGCTGCCGTGGTGGAAGACGGCAAGTTGATCACCTCGCGCGGCCCCGGCACGGCAATGGATTTTGCGCTGGTATTGGTAGAGCGCCTCGCCGGTCGCCCCAAACGCATGGAGGTAGAGGCGGGGCTGGTGCGTTGAGGGGATGGCGCATCACCCAACAGCACATTTACGATGCAAAGCCAGAAATAAAAAGGGGTTAGATTTCTCTAACCCCTTGATAATGTGGCGCGCCCGGAGCGATTCGAACGCCCGACCCCTTGGTTCGTAGCCAAGTACTCTATCCAACTGAGCTACGGGCGCGGGAAACTTTTTTGCTGTCTGGCGGAGAGAGAGGGATTCGAACCCTCGATACAAGTTTTAGTCTCGTATGCTCCCTTAGCAGGGGAGTGCCTTCGACCTCTCGGCCATCTCTCCAAAAGGCCGCGCAGGTTACCGTAATCCCCACCAAAGGTCAAACGTTTGCCTCATTTGCCAAGAAGTGGCAGAGGAGGAATTTAACCGAAATTCCCTTCGTTTTTGTGTGGCTATGCATAGTGTAGCCGATGTTAAGATGCCGCGCGAACGATGCAGCTACCGATGCAGTTACTGGTCCGGCCCGGTGTCGCCGGGCCGGATCTCGGGCTCGGGTGCAGGTTGCGCATCTGGCTTCCGGGCGGCGGGCGGCGGAGGTGCCGGGCGGAAACCATACGGAGCTGCCTTCGGGTAGCCAGCAATATCCAGCTCGCTGTTCCATTGTTCCGCCAAAAAGCCTTTGAGCCAATTACTGCCGACAACAAGCACGGGAACGCTATCCACTCCGGAAAGTTTGCGGAAGGCAGCTGCATCTTCCTGGGTGACGAGGGTTTTTTCCGTAAACGGTATGCCGCGCTTGTTCAGCAAATTGCGGGCGCGCTGGCACAGATCTTTGCAGTTATCCGCCACATAGAGCGTGACCGGGAAAGCTTCCCTGGCGCGCCGCGTTTCATACGGCAAATCGGCATCCGCCAGCGGGGAATCCGCAAATTTCTTTTGCACGGGCTGCACCGCTTCTGCAGCCGGCACATCGCTGTAATGCACCTTGCCCGATTGGTCCACCCAGCGATATAACTCCCCTGCCAGCACAGTGGCGGTTGTTGCCGCCAGCATTGCGGCCAAGGACACCAGAAAATAGCGCGGCTTCATATTGCCCTCCAATCAGTTGTGCCCGGCAGTTTAAGCCGCGCGGCTTTCATCCAGCAAGCCGCTGTGACGCAACAGCGCGTCAATCTCTGGCTCGCGGCCACGGAATGCGACGAAGGATTGCATCGCATCGCGGCTGCCGCCCACTGCCAGTATTTCATCGCGGAAGCGCAGGCCCGCTGCCAGGTTGAGCACTCCGTTTTCCTCGAACAGGCTGTAGGCGTCTGCGGATAAGACTTCCGCCCATTTGTAGCTGTAATAGCCCGCCGCGTAGCCGCCCGCAAATATGTGCGAAAAACTATTCTGGAAACGGTTGAACGCGGGGGGGATCAGAACAGCCACTTCGCCGCGCACTTCCTCCAGCAACTGCTGCACGCTTTTGCTGCCATGAGGGTCGAAGTCGCAATGCAGCCGCATGTCGAACAGGGAGAATTCGATCTGGCGCAGGATCTGCAGGCCGCTCTGGAAGTTTTTCGCCGCCAGCATCTTGTCGAACAGCGCGCGCGGCAGTTTTTCACCCGCTTTGGCGCCGCCAACAGGTTGAGAGGTATCTGCCATGTTCTGTTGCGGCGGCGCCGCGACCGACTCGCGGACGCTCACATCCCGCTGCGCGGGCCCCTGCTCACTGCTCGCAGTCGCTGCATGGCGCGTCATGTCCTGCAGCACCTCCCAGTCCCAGCAGAAATTTTCCATGAACTGGCTGGGAAGCTCTACCGCATCCCATTCCACGCCGCTGATGCCGGATACGGCAAGATCTTCCACTTCGGTGAGCAGGTGGTGCAGGCCGTGGCCGAACTCGTGGAACAGGGTAATGACTTCATCGTGGGTGAACAGCGCAGGCTTGCCGCCGACAGGCGCGGCAAAATTGCAGTTCAGGTAGGCAACCGGTTTCTGGATGCCGGAACGGGTGCGCCTGCGCGTGATGGCATCGTCCATCCACGCGCCGCCGCGCTTGCTGTTGCGCGCATACAAGTCCAGATAGAACTGGCCGATTAATTGCCCGCCATCGAGAATATCGAAGAAGCGGGCATCCTCGTGCCAGACCGGCGCGGACGATGGGCGCACATGCAGGCCGTACAGCGTCTCCACCAGCTTGAACATGCCCGGTAGCACCCTGTCTTCCGGGAAGTATTGCTTCACTTCCTGCTCGGAAAAAGCGTAGCGTTGCTGGCGCAGGTGTTCACTGGCATAGCTCACGTCCCATGCCTGCAGGTCGGCGATGCCCAGTTGCGTGCGGGCAAACTCGCGCAGCTCAGACATGTCCTTTTCGGCAAAAGGGCGCGCACGGTGCGCCAGTTCGCGCAGGAAATCCATCACCTGCTGTGGCGTGCTCGCCATTTTTGTTGCCAGCGACAGCTCGGCAAAATTGGCAAAGCCCAGCATATGCGCTTCTTCGGCGCGCAGCTTCAATATCTGCACCATCAGCGGGGTATTGTCGAACTCTGCCTTGCCACCTTCCGAAAGCTGTTCGCTCGCACGCGTCACATACGCGCGGTACATGCGCTCGCGCAGGGCGCGGTTGTCGGCATATTGCATCAGCGGCAAATAAGACGGGGCTTTCAGCGTAAACAGCCAGCCAGATTTTTTTGCCCGTTCCCCCTCCCCAACCCTCCCCCGATGTGAGAGGGGGCCATCGCCAGATTCTTTCATCATTTTTTCTGCGGCTTCGGCTGCAACCTGGCGCTCGTCGGCGGGGATGCCGGAAAGTTCAGCCTCGTCGGTGACCAGCCAGGTGTAGGCGTTCGTGGCATCCAGAACATTGTCGGAAAAGCGCGAGCACAACGTGGAATGCTCTTCCTGTATGGCGAGGAAGCGCGCCTTTTGCGCTTCCGGCAATTCGGCGCCACCCAGGCGAAAATCGCGCAACTCGTTCTCGATGATCTTCTGGCGTGCCTCGCTCAGGCCGGCAAATTCTGCGCCGTTGCGAATAGCCTTCACCTTGTTGAACAGTTCAAGATTCTGCCCCAGTTCGGCGTAATACTGGGTGACCCTGGGCAGGCTGGCGTTGTATACCTCGCGTAGCGCCTCGCTGTTCATCACCGCATTCAAATGGCCGACCTGCCCCCAGGCGCGCGTCAAGCGCTCGTTGGCATCAGTCAGCGGCTGCATGAAGTTATCCCAGGCGGGGGCGCTGGCATCGGCCAGCAGGCGCGCAACCAGCGCGCGGTTTTCCTCAAGCAACTGCTCCACCGCCGGAGTGACATGTTCGGTGCGGATTTCCGGAAAGCGCGGCAGGCCGGAGAAATCGAGTAAGGGGTTCATGGTGTAAACAGCAAACAATAAGGGAGAACGGAAATTCCTTCTGCGAGCAGTAATTAGGCTACGCTTGGTAGGCCACTTGCCCTTCCACCAGCGTATAGCGCACGCGGCCCCGCACTTCGTAACCAAGGAAGGGCGAATTCTTGCCTTGGCTTTTCAGCGCGGCAGGCTCGACCACCCAGGTTGCCTCCGGGTCGAATATGCATATGTCGGCATGTGCACCGACCGACAGGTATCCCACTTTTTGCCCGAGCAGTTGCGCAGGGTTTACGGTAACGAGCTTCATGGCTTCCAGCAGCGGCATGCCGTCCTGTTCCGCCCATTTCAGCACCAGCGGCAGCAGCAATTCCATACCCGTCGCACCCGCTTCCGCTTCGGCGAAGGGTAGCTGTTTGGCATCTTCGTCTACCGGGGAATGGTTGGAACAGATGATATCTATGGTGCCGTCCAGCAGGCCGGCGCGCAAAGCGGCCCGGTCGCGCAGGCTGCGCAATGGGGGACTCAGGCGGCAGTTGGCATTGAAGAAACCAATATCCATTTCGGACAGGTGAATGTGGTTCATGGACACATCGCAAGTTAGGGCAAGCCCTTCGCGCTTGGCCGCGCGCACCAGCTCCACCCCTGCGGCGCTGGATAGGCGGCAGACATGCAGCCTGGCTCCGGTCTCGCGCGCCAGATGCAGCATGGTGGAAAGCGCAATGGTTTCCGCCACCACGGGAATGGACGGCAAGCCCAGGCGTGTAGCCACTTCACCATCATGCGCCACCCCGTCCTTGGCGATAAAGCTGTCCTGAGGCCGCAGCCACACGCTATAGCCAAACGTTGCCGCATATTGCATGGCACGCAGCAGCACGCGCGTATCGGTGAGCGGCGCATCGGCCTGGCTGAATGCCTTGCAGCCCGCATCGGTCAGCTCCGCCATTTCTGTCAGTTCGCAGCCTTCCAGTCCGCGCGTCAGCGCGCCTACCGGGAATACGCGGCACAGGCTGAGCGAACGCGCACGGTGCTTCAGCATTTCCACCAGCCCCGGCTCATCCAGAGGCGGGTCGGTATCCGGCGGGCAGGCCAGCGAGGTGACGCCACCTGCAACCGCTGCCGCCATTTCGGACTCCAGGGTGGCCTTGTATTCGTAGCCCGGCTCGCGCAAGCGCGCAGCAGCATCCACCAGGCCGGGAATGACAATCAAGCCGGATGCATCAATGACCTGGTCGGCAACGAAGCCCTCCGGCGGCACCCCGATAGCGGCGATGCGCTTATCTGCAATGAATGCATCGCACTGCGCATCAATCTGGTTTCTGGGGTCTATCAGGCGGCCGTTTTTGATGTGTATTTTCATTTCGCCCCCGCCAGCATGCTCATCACTGCCATTCGCACCGCGATACCGAACGTTACCTGGGGAAGGATGACCGAATTCGAGCCATCGGCTACGCTGGAGTCAATTTCCACGCCCCGGTTCATCGGGCCGGGATGCATCACGATGGCATCCTCCTTCGCCAGCGCAAGCTTTTCCTGGGTGAGGCCGTAGTACTTGAAATACTCCTGGGCGGAAGGCAGCAACGCGCCTTGCATGCGCTCATTCTGCAAGCGCAGCATCATCACCACGTCCACATCGCGCAATCCTTCCTGCATGTCGTGATAAACCCGCACACCCAGTTTTTCGACCATGGATGGCAGCAGGGTCTTGGGCGCGATCACCCGGACTTCCGGCACGCCCAGCGTGGTCAGCGCGTGGATTTGCGAGCGTGCCACGCGCGAATGCAGGATGTCGCCGACAATGGCTACACGCAGATTGTGGAATTCCTTCTTGTAGTGGCGGATGGTGAACATGTCCAGCAATGCCTGCGTGGGATGCGCATGCCGGCCGTCACCGGCATTGACAACGTGCACTTCCGGGGCAACATGCTGGGCAATCAGGTGCGCCGCCCCGCTCTGCGCGTGGCGCACCACGAACATGTCGGCGTGCATCGCGCACAGGTTGTCCACGGTATCGAGCAGGGTTTCGCCCTTGCTGGTGGAGGAAGAGCCGATGTTCAGGTTGACTACGTCGGCAGCTAAGCGCTTGGCGGCTATTTCAAAGGTGGTGCGGGTGCGGGTGCTGTTCTCGAAGAAAATGTTGAATACCGATTTGCCATGCAGCAATGGCACTCTTTTGATTTCATCGCCTTCTGCGGTCGCCACGAAGGATGTGGCGCGATCCAGAATGTTGCGGATAATGGAAGCAGGCAACCCCTCTGTCGAAAGCAGATGTTGCAATTCGCCTTTTTTGTTCAGTTGCGGGTTATTCATTCTGCCTCCGTAGCCGTGGCACTCCTGTATTTATGCAGCCAGCCCTGATGACGGCTCGTTGAAGTATGCCTGCAAAATCTGTTGTGCGGCGACCTGGTCCAATAGCGCCTTTTGCTTGATGCCGCATATCCCGGCCTCACTCAGGCACGAGCTCGCGGTGGCGGAGGTGTAGCGCTCATCCACCAGCAGGGTGGGCAAACCGAAGCGCCCCTTGAGGCGTTGTGCGAAGCGGCGGCACAAGCGGGTCATCTCGTGCGGCGTGCCGTCGTCATTGCTGGGCAAACCCACTATCAGCGCAACCGGCTGCCATTCCTGGATGAGTGCTGCAATAGCCGCGAAGCGCTGGTCGTTTTGCTCGCCATGCAATGTGGTCAAGGGTTGCGCGGTGCCCGAAATGGAATTGCCGACTGCCACGCCGATGCGTTTGGTGCCGAAATCGAATGCCAGAAGCGTGCCGCGAGCTGTGGGTGCGGCATCTCCATCAGGCATGCCCCGCGTCCTCTGACAGCGAGGCATAATCCACGCCCAGCAGCGCCATTGCGGCCGGCAGGCGTTCCTCTGCCGCAAGCTCAAACAGGATGTGCTCGGAAGCCATTACGCTAAGCCAGGCGTTTTGCGACAGCTCGTGCTCCAGCTGGCCCTGTGCCCATCCCGCATAGCCCAGCGACACCAGCAGGTTGTGCGGCTCCTGGCCTTCGCCCACCGCCTGCAGGATATCCTTGGAAGTGGTCAGCCCGATTTTGTCATGGATGGACAATGTGGACTGCCAGTTGCCGATCGGATCGTGCAGCACAAACCCCCGATCGGTTTGCACTGGCCCGCCAAAATGCACCGGCAGATTTTTCATTTCCGGCGGGTTCAGGGGGATATTGATCTGCGCGAACAGCTCACCCAGGGTCAGGTTGGTTGGGCGGTTTACGATAATGCCCAGCGCGCCCTGCGCGTTGTGCTCGCAAATATAAGTGAGTGACTTGGCAAAAACCGAATCCGCCATGGAGGGCATGGCGATAAGAAAATGGTGGCTGAGATCGAGTTGGGCCATGGCCGCTATTGTAACCCTCCGGGGCGGTCTTCACAATTTCCGGAAGCGCAGCGGGTGCCCGCATGATAGCGTGGCACAAAGCATGGTTGCATTCGCCCGGCTCATGCCATTAAATACGGTTTCTCTCCAAGCAGGCCCCCTCACGTGCTGACCGCGCTCAAGCAGCAATTCCGCATCTGGCTGTTCCGCCCGAAGATCGAGAGCGGTACAGTCATGCTCACGCAGCGCCGCATTTTCATCCTGCCCACTTGGCAAGGCGCGGGTTTTGCTCTGGTGCTGCTGCTGATGCTGCTGGGCGACATCAACTACAACCTGAGCCTGGGCTACGCGCTCACTTTCCTGCTGGGCACTTTGGCCATGATGACCATGCTGCACGCCTTCCGCAACATGGCGCAACTGGAAATCCGCGCGGGCCGGGCCGACGCGGTATTCGCCGGGGAAGATGCGCAAGTCGCGTTTCATTTTTATAACCGCAGCGGCTTGCCGCGTTACCGTTTAACGCTGAGGGATGATGGCGGACACCGCATCACGTTTGATGTTCCGGCATGGCAAAGCGTCGAAGTAACGCTCCCGCTTCCGGCCCTGAGGCGCGGCTGGATGAGCAGCGGGCGGCTGACCCTGTTCACCGAATTCCCCCTTGGCCTGTTTCACGCCTGGTCTTACCTGCAATTCGACACCCGCTGCCTGGTTTACCCCAGGCCCGCCGCTCCTTTGCCATTACCCGCCAATCTGGCGCAAAGCGGCGCGGGTAATTCCGGCGCTGCGGGAGACGAGGATTTTTCCGGATTACGGGGGTATGTGGCCGGTGATGCGCTGCAACGTATCGCATGGAAGGCGCTGGCACGCGAACAGGGTTTGCTGGTCAAGCAGTTCAGCGCGCAACAAGGGCGGGAGCTTATCCTGGATTGGGCGCTGCTGCCCGAGCAGGGCGCCGAGCGCAAGCTGGAAATTCTGGCGCGCTGGGTGCTGGATGCCGACGCGCAGAAAATGCATTATGGCCTGCGCCTGCCCGAAGCCGAACTGCCGCCGCAGCTCGGTCCCGCGCACCGTGCCGAGTGCCTGCGCGCGCTGGCGCTGTTCGGGATGGACGAGAAAGCGCCATGAAGAAAACTGCCGCCAAAAACATTCGAGAAATCGGCAGCGCACACCTTATCTATGGCCTGCTCGCCTGCACCCTGATGGCCGTTGCGCCTCATGCGGGCCATCTGCTGTGGTGGGTGAGCGCGCTATGCGCCGTGCTGCTGGGCTGGCGCGCCTATCTGGCCTACAGCGGCGCGTCGCTGCCGCCGCGCTGGCTGCTGCTCGCCATCACGCTGGGCGGGACAGGCGGCATCCTCATCAGCTTCCATACCCTGTTCGGGCGCGAAGCCGGCGTTACTTTGCTGGTATTGCTTGCGGCGCTCAAGATGCTGGAGTTGCGCGCCGCACGCGATGCGGTCATTGTGATTTACCTTGCCTGCTTCATTCTCATCACCCATTTCTTTTACTCGCAGAGCATTTCTGCCGCGCTGTTCATGCTCGCTACCCTGCCGGCCATCGTGGCAACCTGGCTGCACCTGCAGAATGGAGCGTTGTCGCTGAATACCCGGCTGCGCATGGCCGCCGTGCTGTTGTTTCAGGCGATCCCGCTCACGCTGGTGTTGTTCATCCTGTTCCCGCGCGTGCAGGGCCCGCTGTGGGGGCTGCCGCAGGATGCTTACGCCAGCAGCGGGCTGGATGACAAAATGAGCCCCGGCAGCCTGAGCCGCCTGTCACTTTCCGATGCGGTGGCTTTTCGCGCGACTTTCGCCGGCAAGCCGCCGATGCGCGAGCAGATGTACTGGCGCGGGCCGGTGCTGTGGGAGTTCGATGGCCGCACCTGGACGCCGGGCAAGGCGGGCCGCGCCAAACCGGCGCAACTGGATAGCCTGGACAGCCCGAGCGAGTACACGGTGACGCTGGAGCCGCACAACAAGCCCTGGCTGTTCGCGCTGGAAATGCCCGTACGGCTTTCGATCCCATCAGAGTTGACCTACGATTTCCAATTGCACCAAAAATCCGCCGTCCCTGCGCGGCTGCGCTATAGCGTCCGCTCGCAGCTTGGCTATCGCGCCAACGCGGAAGAAGAGCCGCGCCAGTTGCAGCGTGCGCTATCCGTTCCGGGTGATTTAAATCCGCGCGCCCGGTTGCTTGCCGCAGAGTGGCGCATACAAGCGGAAGCTGTTCCCCCGCCTCAACCCTCACATGAAGGGAAAGGAGGTAATCGTGCCCTCGCAGGGGTTGATGAAACTATCGTGCGCGCCGCCCTCGCGCATTTCAACCGTGAGCAATTCCGCTACACGCTGGAGCCGCTCCTGCTCGGCGCCAATTCCGTGGATGATTTTCTGTTCGGGACGCGCGAGGGCTTCTGCGAGCATTATGCTTCCAGCTTTGTATTTTTGATGCGCGCGGCAGGTGTTCCGGCGCGCGTGGTGACCGGCTATCAGGGCGGCGAATTGAACGATCTGGGGGGCTATTTCATTATCCGCCAGTCTGACGCCCACGCCTGGGCCGAGGTGTGGTTGCGCGGTCGCGGCTGGGTACGGGTTGACCCCACTGCCGCCATCGCCCCGGCGCGCGTGCAAAGCGGCCTGGCCGCCTCGCTGCCGGATAGCGCTGCCTTGCCTTTCTTCGAGCGCAACGCCTCACCGTGGCTGCGCAATCTGCGCTTCAACCTGGATGCACTGACAAATCGGTGGAACCAGTGGGTGCTGGGCTATGATCCAGAGCGGCAATTTGCTTTCCTCACCCGCATGGGCATGGAAGCGGTCACCTGGCAGAAAATGGCGCTCAACATGCTGGGCGGGGTGGCTTTGCTCGTCGCGGCTTTCGCCCTGTTCATGCTGCGCCGCCTGTATGCGCGCAATACCGATGCGGCGCAACGCCTGTACCTGAGATTCTGCCGCAAGCTGGCGCGTGGCGGAATCGCGCGCGCCGCGCACGAAGGGGCGCAGGATTTCGCTGCACGTGCCTCGCGAATGAAGCCGCAGCATGCCGCCGCCATCGCGGACATTACCGCCCGCTACCTCGCGTTGCGCTATGGCGGCCAGTCTGAAAGCGGCGCGCTGGCTGCCATGCGGCGTGCGGTCGCGGCATTCAGGTTATAATCCGGCGCCGCCTACAGACATTTCCCATCATGCAAGTTACCCGCAGGCTGGAGTTCGACGCCGGCCACCGCATCCCAAACCATGCCAGCCAGTGCAGGCATTTGCACGGCCACCGCTACGCCATCGAGATCACTTTGTCCGGCGAGATCATTGCCGACGAAGGCGCGTCCGAACAAGGCATGGTGATGGATTATTCGGAAGTGAAACGAATCGCCAAGGAGCAGTTGGTGGATGAATGGGATCACGCCTTTCTGGTGTATCGCGGCGACCGCACGGTGCTGGATTTTCTGAACGGGTTGCCGGGGCACAAGACCGTGGTGCTGGATGCGCCACCCACCGCCGAAAATCTGGCGATGCTCGCGTTCGGATTGCTGGACGGCGCCTACCGCGATACCTACGGCAACCACCTGCAACTGGAGCGCGTGCGCATCTATGAAACGCCGAATAACTGGGCGGACTGCCTGCGGGGTGAATAAGAGCTTGCCCGCATGCCCCTTTCCCCCGAACGGCCAGCTGTGTGCTGGCAAGTGCTATAAAGGATAGAACGCGATGAGCCGCTTGCTGATTTTTGTTGTGATCGCCGCCGTTGTTTACTGGCTGCTCAAGTCTTACCGCAAAAAGCTATCCAGGGAAAATGAGCGCGAGGAAAATGTGCCCGGGCAGGCGGAAGACATGGTGCGCTGCGCACATTGCGGCGTGCATCTGCCCAAGCGCGAAAGCATTGCGTCAGACGGAAAATTTTATTGTGGCGAAGCGCATCGCCGCGCGCATACCGGAAAAGTGGAATAACCCCCCGTCGATGCCGAACGTTCTGGCCCTTTTTTCTTTCCGCCCGCGTGCTTATTCCGCCCCATCCACGGGGGATTTGTGGCGCTCTGTTGCCCTCTTCAATTATTACCGCCTGACCCTCGCGGTGCTGTTCGTGTTTCTGGTGAGCCGGTTTGGCGATACCCTGCTGTTCGGGTCGAGCAACATGCCGCTGTTTCTCCGCACCAGCATCGCCTATGTCGCCCTCGCGCTGGTTTCCCAGCTTGCCATCCAGTTGCGCCATCCCCGTCCGAGCTGGCAATTGGCGGCGCAGGTTGGCTCCGACATCATTTGCATAACGGTGCTATCTCACGCCAGCGGGGGAATACAGAGCAGCCTGGGAATGCTGCTGCTGGTATCGCTTGCCGCCGCCGGGCTGATCAGCCGGGGCAGGATCACCCTGTTCTTTGCGGCGTTGGCCAGTCTCGCGGCATTACTGCAGCATTCCTACGTAGTGCTGACGCAGGAACTTGCCGAGGTTGCGCAGTATTTGCAGGTCGGCTTGCTGTGCATCGCGTACTTTGCCGTCGCGTGGCTGGCGAACACTTTGGCGAAATACGCGATTGCCAGCGAAAAGCTGGCCGTTCTGCGCGGTATAGACCTGGCCAATATGGCGGAAGCCAACCGGCTGGTGATCCAGGATATGCCGGACGGCGTGCTGGTAATTGACGAGCACGGGGTAATCAGGCAGCACAACCGGAGCGCGGAGCGCCTGCTTGGATACGCATTTCCCCCGGAGGGCAGCGTGACCCTGGATGATTGCGCGCCTCTCCTTGCCGCGCAATTCGTCGCGTGGCGGCAGGACTCCGGCCACGGCAACGAAGTATTGCGCTTGCCCGTCACCAATTACCAGACGCGCGTACGTTTTCTGCCGGTGCAGCGCGAGGGTTTCTGGGGGGCGGTGCTGTTCCTCGAGGACATGCGGCGCGCCCAGGCACAGGCGCAGCAAATCAAGCTTGCCGCGCTGGGGCGGCTGACCGCCAACATCGCCCACGAGGTGCGCAACCCGCTATCGTCCATCAGTTATGCCGCCGAGCTGCTGCGCGAGGAAAAGCACGACCCGTCGCAAGCGAGGCTGTTCCAGATTATTACGGATAACGCCGCCAGACTGAACCGGATCGTGCAGGATGTGATGCAGCTGAACCAGCGCGACCGTGTGCATGGAGAAGAGTTTCACCTGGATGAAAAACTGGCACTATTTGTCGAGGGGCTGCAGCACACCGAAAGCGCGCCGCAGGAAGTGTTCCGGATCGAAGCCACACCGGATTGCGTGGTGGAGTTTGATCGGGTTCACCTCGACCAGATATTGTGGAATTTGTGCCGCAACGCCTTGCGCTTTTGCAGCAAGCGCGCAGGCAGCGTGCAGTTGTGCGCGTGGCGCGCCGGAGAGCGCAGAGTGGTGCTGGAAGTCAGAAACGATGGGCCGGCGGTCGCGCCAGAGCATATCCAGCAGTTGTTCGAGCCTTTTTTTACCACTTCGGCCGGCGGCACGGGCTTGGGGCTGTATATCGCGCGCGAATTGTGCGAAGCTAACGGCGCAACGCTTGAATACAGGCAGCGGCCGGAGGGCGGCGCATGTTTCCGCATCGTATTTGGAGAGAAGAAAGATGAGCCCTAGCGCGCATTCTGCCGCCGCCCGCTCCCCGTGCGTATTGGTGGTGGATGATGAGCCGGACATATTGGAGCTGCTCGAGCTCGCGCTGGTGCGCATGGGGCTGCAAGTGGATCGCGCGCGCAACGTGGGTGAAGCGGTGCGACAGCTTGATGGCAGATCCTATGACCTGTGTCTGACTGATATGCGTTTGCCGGACGGTACCGGCCTCGAGGTTCTGCGGCACATCGCCGAGCGCAACATGGATGTGCCGGTCGCGGTGATTACTGCCCACGGCAACATGGAAAACGCGATTTCCGCGCTCAAGGCGGGTGCTTTTGACTACCTGTCCAAACCGGTCGCGCTGGATCAGTTGCGCACCCTGGTCAAGACCGCGCTCAAGCTGCCGCAGCCCGCCGCCGCACAGCAGGGCGCGCGCACGCTGTTGGGGCGCTCCCCGGCAATGGAAAAGGTGCGCGGCCTGATCGAGCGCGTCGCGCGCAGCCAGGCGCCGGTGCACATCAGCGGTGAGTCGGGTAGCGGCAAAGAGCTGGCAGCGCGCCTGATCGTGGAGAGAAGCGCGCGCAGCGACCAGCCCTTCGTGGCGGTAAATTGCGGCGCAATTCCGGAAACGCTCATGGAAAGCGAATTTTTCGGATACCGCAAAGGCGCATTCACTGGCGCGGATAAAGACAGGGATGGTTTTTTCCAGGCGGCCAATAACGGCACGCTGTTCCTGGACGAAGTGGCCGACCTTCCCTTGGCCATGCAGGTCAAGCTGCTGCGGGCAATCCAGGAAAAGAAAGTGCGCAAAGTGGGCGCCACCCAGGAAGAACCGGTGGATGTGCGCATCATCAGCGCAACCCATCGCTCACTGGCGGAGCGGGTGCAGCAAGGCAGTTTCCGGCAGGATCTGTATTACCGGCTCAACGTGATTTCCCTGGCCATGCCGCCGTTGCGCGAAATGCGCGACGATATTGTCGAAATCGCCATCCAGATGCTGGCCCAGTTGCGCCGCGACGCAAAAACAGAGTTTGCGCCCGAAGCTGTGCAGGTGTTGAGTCACTACGATTTTCCCGGCAACGTGCGCGAACTGGAAAATATAATCGAGCGGGCTTTGGCTTTGTGTTCAGGAGGCATCATCACGCCGGAAGATTTACAGCTTAAGCCAGACGACATCGCCGGACTGGAAAGCAAGCCGGGCCTGGCGGGCAAATACCCGCTGGGGGATTATCTGGACAGCATTGAGCGGGCGGCCATACTCGAGGCGTTAAGCCAGACCGGCTTCAATCGCACCTCTGCGGCCAAAATGCTGGGAGTGACTTTTCGCGCCCTGCGTTACCGCATGGAGCGGCTGGGTATTACCGGCAACGACAAATAAGCAATGAAAGTTGACGCAAACGGGTGGCTAAGCGGGATGCGCCGAATCGTTTCGCCCAATTGTGACGCCCGTCCGCCTGGTGCAGCGGTAGAGCTGCTGGTGATCCACAATATCAGCTTGCCGCCCGGCCAATTTGGCGGCGAGGAAATTGATCGGTTGTTCACCAACTCCCTTGATGTTGAATCGCATCCCTACTATGCGCAGCTTCGCGGTTTAAAGGTTTCCGCCCATTTTCTTGTCCGGCGCAACGGAGAGATTGCCCAGTTCGTGGCTTGCGGAAAGCGTGCCTGGCACGCAGGTGCATCGCTCTGGCAGGGGCGCCCGCGCTGTAACGACTTTTCCATCGGCATAGAGCTGGAGGGAAGCGACGAAGCGCCGTTCGACGAGCGGCAATATAGGGCGCTGGTGCGGCTGACGCGGCGGCTGAAACGTGCCTACCCTATCCGCGCCATCGTCGGGCATGCGGACATCGCGCCTGAGCGCAAGACGGACCCGGGCCCGAGTTTTGACTGGGCGCGTTACCTTACCAGACTCTGAAAAGTGGCGGCAGAGCAAGTTGTCCACGTGGCGGCTAGCCCCGGGAAATTTGCCGTGATTGGCAATTTTTCTCCGGAATGAAGTAAGAAAAGCCGCTCCCGCACACTGCTGGCAACGAAAAGGAGCGCACACAGCGACAACACTGGTGCGCCCGATGTACAACCCGCGCAATTGTGGATCAGCCCCTTACTCAAGCTTAAGGGGCTATCCCCACAACTTTCAGCCCCATTAATTCGGCTTGCTGATCCCTGGCGTAGGAAAAGGCCAGGTTGTAGCCGGGCGCACGGGTGCTGGAGCGGACGGAGCCACAGTAGGAGCGGCGGCTGCAACAGCCGGCTTTTTTGCCGGGGCTGCTTTCTTGGCCGCCGGTTTTTTTGCCGGAGCTGCTTTCTTGGCCGCCGGTTTTTTGGCGGGTGCCGCTTTTTTGGCTGCGGGTTTTTTGGCCGCT
>JACRAQ010000135.1 GCA_016213335.1 Nitrosomonadales bacterium | reverse complement strand
GCAACAACAACTTCACCTATGGCATGACCGGCGGGCAGGTAACGCCGACCACGCCAGGCTCGGCTGTAGCCTCGACCACGCCCTATGGCAACTATGAATACCCGTTCAGCCTGCCGCTCCTGATGGATGCCGCCGGCGCAACTTACATTGCTCGCTGGACATCGCTGCATTCGCGCAACGTCACCCAGTCCATCGAAGAAGCGCTCCTGCGCAAGGGCTTCTCCTTTATCGAGATCATTTCGCCCTGCCCGACGCTTTACCTGCGCCGCAACCGCCTCGGTGATGGCGTGGACCAGTTGCAGAACTACCAGGACAACTCGATACTCAAGCATGGCGCCGATACACGCGAGACGGCCATTGATTATCAGGGCAAGATCGTCATCGGCAAGTTTGTCGAAAAGAACAAGCCTACCTATCTGGAAGCTTCCGACAAGTGCTGCATCAAGCTGGTAGGGGACGATTATCAGCTTTACGGCAAGACCATCCCCGAGCGGGAAGCCGAGGAGAAAGCCGAGAAGGAGAGGGTTGCCGCGCGCCGGTCTGCCGTCCAGGCAGAAGAGGAAGCGGCGGCAAAAGCAGCAGAAGCGCAAACCCGGGAAGCGCCGCCACCCAAGGCAGCAAAAAAGAAGGCTCCGGCAAAGGCTGCCGCCGCACCCAAGGCCGCGAAGAAAGCTCCTGCCAAGGCGCAGGCTAAACCGGCAAAGAAGGCTGTAGCAAAACCCCAGCCAGTGAAAAAGGCAGCAAAACCCGCAGCGAAGGTTCCGGTAAAGGCTGTAAAAAAGGCCGCACCCAAAACAGCCGCCAAGGCCAAGAGCCAGAGCAGCAAACCGGCAGCCAAGGCCGCACCCAAAAAGACACGCAAGTAAGCAGGAATCGAGCGCATGAGTACAACAGAAATCAGGTTTTCGGGATTCGGCGGCCAAGGGATCATTCGCTGCGCCCTGATCACCGGCAAGGCGCTGGCCCTGTATGACGACAAGTTCGCCACCATGACCCAGAGCTTCGGCCCCGAAGCGCGCGGCAGTGCCTGCTCGGCGCAACTGGTAGTTTCCGACGAGCGCGTCCTGTATCCCTATCTTACGCAACCCGGCGTTCTCATGGCGCTGTCCCAGGAAGCCTACGACAAGTATTGGGGCGAACTGCCCAAGGGCGGCATCCTGATCGTCGAGGAGCAACTGGTGAAGGTGCGGCAAGAGCATCCGGATCTCAGGCTGTATCGGGTGCCGGCGACGCGTTTTGCCGAAGAGCTGGGCAACCGCCTGTTCACCAACCTCGTGGCGCTCGGCTTCCTCACGGCAGTTACCGGCGTGGTCACCGCCGATGCCATGAAGAAAGCGTTGCCCGGTCTTGTGCCGGAGCGTTTCCTGAAAATCAATATCAAGGCATTCGACAAGGGCTATGAGCACGGCCTGAAGTTGACCGGCCAGAATCACGGCGGAGATGCGCCATGAGCAAGAAGCGCACTGGCGTATTTGTCTGTCATTGCGGCACCAATATTGCCGCTACCGTTGACGTGGCGAAGGTGGCCAGGGAGATGTCCGGCGAAGACACCGTTGCCTTCACCCAGGAATACGTCTACATGTGCTCGGAACCGGGCCAGGAGTCGGTGGTCCAGTCCATCAAGGACAACAAGCTGGACAGCATCGTCGTTACCTGCTGCTCGCCCAACCTGCATGAGAAAACCTTCCGCGACAACGCGCAGCGGGCCGGCATCAACAATTTCACCTGCGAGATTGCCAACATCCGCGAGCAGTGCAGCTGGGTGCATGCCGACAAAGCCAAGGGAACCGAAAAGGCGATCAAGATTTCGCGCAGCGTCGTGCGGCGCGTCAACCGCAACCTGCCGATGGATGCGGTCAAGGTTGCCGTAACCCGCCGCGCCATGGTCATCGGCGGGGGCATCGCCGGCATCCAGGCGGCGCTGGATATCGCCAATGCGGGAATCGAGGTGATCCTGGTCGAGAAACAGGCCACCATCGGCGGCCGCATGCTCCAGCTATCCGAGACCTTCCCGACCCTGGACTGTTCGCAGTGCGTGCTGTCACCCAAGATGGTCGAGGTGAACCGTCATCCGAACATCAGGCTGATGACCTACAGCGAAGTGAAGGAGGTAGCCGGTTCCGTGGGCAACTTCCGCGTCAAGGTCCACAAGCGCTCCTCGTTTGTTGACCCCGACAAGTGCAAGATCTGCGACCACTGCACCGAAGTCTGCCCGGTGGTGGTGCCGAACGAATACGAGCTCGGCCTGACCTCGCGGCGCGCCATCTACATTCCTTACGCTCAGGCGATACCGGCCAGCTTTACCCTGGATGAAGATGCCTGCCTGGGCCTGAACCCCATCCGTTGCGGGAAATGCAAGGATGTCTGCGAAGCGGGTGCCATCGACTACGATATGCGGCCAGTAACCACCACCGAGGAGGTGGGCGCCATCGTGGTGGCAACCGGTTTCGATCTGTATGGCCCGGAGAACATGCCCGAACTGGGCGGCGGCAGGGTTGAAGACGTGCTCGATGGCTTGCAGTTCGAGCGTTTGATCTCGGCTTCGGGCGCGACCAAGGGACACATCCTGCGGCCATCCGACCACAAGGAGCCCAAGGATGTCGTATTCATTCAATGCGCGGGGTCGCGCGATCCCGCCAAGCATTGCGCCTACTGTTCCAAGATCTGCTGCATGTATACCGCCAAGCACGCGCGGCTCTACAAGAAGCACGTTCCCGACGGGCGCGCCTACGTTTTCTACATAGACATCCGTTCCGGCGGCAAGGGCTATGAGGAGTTCGTGCAGCGCACCATGGAGGATGACGACACCCTCTATCTGCGCGGGCGCGTATCCAAGCTCTACCGCAAGGGCGGCAAAGTTCGCGTGATGGGCACCGACACCCTGACCGGCCAGAACGTGGAAATTGATGCCGACATGGTGGTGCTGGCTCTTGCCATGACCCCATCGAAAGGCACGATGGAAATCGCCAAGACGCTCAAGATCGGCCGCGACAAGGATGGTTTCCTGGCCGAGGCCCACCCCAAGCTGCGCCCGGTCGAGAGCGTGACGGGCGGCATCTACCTTGCGGGTGCGGCCCAGGCGCCAAAAGATATTCCGGAAACGGTCGCCCAGGCCGGGGCAGCCGCCGCCAAGGTGATTGCCCTGCTGTCGCAGGCGACGCTCAGCCGCTCGCCACTGATCGCCAAGGTGCGCCGCTCCCACTGCACCGGTTGCGGGATGTGCGTCGAAGCATGCCCCTTCATTGCGATCCGGCTGGAGGGTGGAAAGGCTGTGGTGAACGAAGCACTGTGCGAGGGCTGCGGCAGTTGCTCGGCTACCTGTCTGCGTGCGGCAATTGATGTCAAGAATGTCACGCAGATGCAGATCCATGAAATGATCGAAGCATGTCTGGCATGATGAAAGAGAGAAAATAGATGTCTGATCAGCAACCCTACGAACCCAAGATTGTCGCTTTCCTGTGCAAGTGGTGCTCGTCGGCGGGCAGCGATCTGGCCGGTGTTTCCCGGATTCAGTATCCCGCCAATGCGACACCGATTACCGTCCCGTGCACGGGGGCCGTGTCGCCGATGTACATCATGTCGGCATTCAACAAAGGAGCTGACGGCGTTCTGGTATCGGGCTGCCATATCGGCGATTGCCACTACCTCGAGGGCAACTACCTGGCGCGGCGCAAGATGTACCTCATCATGAAGCTGCTCGAATTCATCGGTGTGGAGCAGAACCGCTTCCGCATGTCGTGGGTATCAGCTGCCGAGGGCGCCAAGTTTGCGCAGGTCATCACGGATTTTGTCGGCGACCTCCGGCCGCTCGGCCCGCAGGACAAGCTGAAAAGGGCGGAGATCAAATGATCAATCTCAAGGACATCCGCGAAACCGCGAGGGACATGCTTGCCAAGGGCGAGGCGCGCGCTGTGATCGGGTATCGCCGGGGCAGCCGGGGCATGTTGGCCGAGCCGGCCTTCCTGACCAAACCGGAGGAAGCCGATGAGCTGGTATGGGATCCGACTTGCTTCCACAATCTGTCGCTGTATCTGGTGCACGACCGCAAGCATCTGGCGCATGCCGGAAAAAATTCCGGTGGCGCGCCGGTTGCAATCATCGCCAAGGGCTGCGATGCGCGCTCCATCGTGGTGCTTATGCAGGAGCACTATTTCAAGCGCGAGGATGTTTACATCATCGGCGTGTCCTGCGAAGGCACCGGAGTGGTGGATGAGCGCAAGCTGGCCACGCACCTGAACGGGGTGCAGGCCTCAAATGCTGCTTTTGACGGCGACGATTTCGTGTTTACCACCGCCGAAGGCGAGAAGCGCATCCCCGCCCGCGAGGTGATGGCGGATCGTTGCCTGGAATGCCGCAGCCCTTACCCCAAGGAACACAATCTGGTGTTCGGCGAGGACAAGACCGGGCGCCAGCTCGAGGCACCGTTTGCGGCGCTCGATCGTTTCGAGGCGCAAGGCGCGGGCGAACGCTGGGAAAACTGGGCACGACACTTTGATCGCTGCATCCGCTGTTTTGCCTGCCGCTCGGTATGCCCGATGTGCTACTGCGACGAATGCGTGGTGGACAGCATCACCTTCCCGGTAACGACGGAAACCACGGCAGACGAAAAAGCCAGCCGCATCCGCTGGATCGAACGGTCGGCCGCGCGCTCCGAGAATATCACCTATCTCATGACGCGCGCCATGCACCTGGCCGGACGCTGCACCGATTGCGGCGAGTGCGACCGCGCCTGCCCGGTCAATGTCCCGATACGGTTGCTCAACAACAAAATGGAAAAGGAAGCCCGCGAGCAGTTCGGCTTTGAGCCCGGAGCGAGCATTGGCGGGCCATCGCTGGTCGCTTCCTTCCTGGACAAAGATCCCGGCGAATTCATCAGGTAACGGCATGGAAAAAATTCTAGAGAAAAAACGGGTTGACGACTGGGTCGCCGCATTGACGGGTTATGAGGTTCATGCGCCCGCGCTGGAAGAAGGCATCTGGGGGTATCAGCCGATCAATGGCCCCATCCGGCTGGATCACACCAATACCAAGCAGCCGCCCAAGGAGTTTGCCTTTCCGCAGCGCGAGGTGTTTTTCTCGTTCGAGCAGATCAAGGGTGAAGCGCCGCGCCTGAAGCAGGTCATGCCATCGGGGCCGCGCCATGCCGTGTTCGGTGTCCGCCCCTGCGATGGGCGCGGCGTGCCGCGCATGGACAAGGTATTCAACGACCATGCCCAGGACGCGTACTACAATGCGCGGCGCAAGAATGTGGCCTACGTGGGGCTGGCCTGCAACAAGCCGCCCAGCGCCAACTGCTTCTGCCTGTCCGTGGGGGGGTCGCCGGTTTCCACCGACGGCCTGGATGTCCAGCTGACCGACCTCGGCGACCGCTACTTCGTAAAGGCGATCACCGAGGCGGGCAAGGATCTGATGACGGCAGCCGGCAAGCTGTTTGCCGATCCGTCCGCTGCCGACCAGAAACAGTTGAAACAGGTGCATGCGGCTGCGGTGGCGCACCCGCAGCGCGCGGTCAACAACCCGGATCAGGCGCCAGCCAAACTGAAGGCGAGCTTCAAGTCGCCGTTGTGGGATGAACTGGCGCAGGCCTGCATCGGCTGCGGCATCTGCACCTTCCTGTGCCCGACCTGCCACTGTTTTGACATCAACGACGAAGTTCAAGGCAAGGCTCCTCTTAATGGCCAGCGGGTGCGCACTTGGGACAACTGCCAGTTCCCCGATTTCACCATGCATTCCTCCGGGCACAACCCGAGAGAGGGCACCGGCGCCAGGCTGCGCCAGAGGGTATGCCACAAGTTCCAGTATTTTTACGAGAATTTCGGCATGCACCAGTGCATAGGCTGCGGGCGCTGCATCACCGAATGCCCGGTGGGGATAGATATCATTCATGTAGTCAACAAGGTGGTCGAAAATGCCGGATAACATCTATCTTCCCAGCCTTGGGCGCATTGCATACATCAAGGACGAAGTAGTCGGCGAACGCGCCATCAAGACGTTCCATGTCGAGCCGTTGGACGGCGGCTGGTTTGACCACGATTGCGGCCAGTGCGCCATGCTTTCCGTCTTCGGGCGCGGCGAGGCGATGATCTCCATCGCTTCATCGCCGCTGGTCAAGGGGTACAAGCAGTTCAGCATCATGCGCGTGGGGCGCGTGTCGTCCGCCTTCCACGACCTGTCGGTGGGCGATGTCGTCGGCATCCGCGGCCCCTACGGCAACAGTTTTCCGATAGACGATTGGCGCGGAAAGAACCTCGTGTTCATCGGCGGCGGCTGCGGCCTGGCGCCGATCTGGCCGCTGATCACCACTGCCGTGGCGCAGCGCGGCGACTTCAAGGACATTACCGTGTTCTACGGCGGGCGCACCTCGCGCGACATCATGTACCGGGCCGAACTCGAGAAGCTGCGTGGCTCGGTTGATGTCCACCTCTCGATCGACAAGATGGAAGAGGGCTGGGATGGGTATTGCGGATTTGTGCCCGCATCCGTGATGAACAGGGATCCTTCACCCCAGAATGCCATCGCGATCACCTGCGGCCCTCCGATCATGATCAAATTCGTGATCCAGAACCTCAACAAGCTCGGGTTCAAGGATGAGCAGATCTACACGACCATAGAAAACAAGATGAAGTGCGGCATCGGCAAGTGCGGTCGCTGCAACGTCGGCAAGGACTATGTGTGCGTCAAGGGGCCGGTCTATTCCTGGGCCGAGCTGAAATACCTGCCGGAAGAATATTAGATAGCTTGTAGCTCGTGGCTGGTAGCAAAACCGGGGCTGCTACCCGCTACAAGCTGCTCGCTACAAGCTTGAAGATTTTTATCATTGGGAGAAAAGAATGAATATCAGTGGAATGCTCCACGGAGCAGGGCTGCTCAAGATCGTTGACTTTCCGGCCTCCGAGGTACTGGGGCCGGAAGCCAGCGAACACGAGGTTCACAGCCTGATCGAGCGTTGCGGCTCGGTCTTCGTCAAGCCCATTTTCAAGGGTGGCGTAGGAAAAAAAGGCAAGTCGGGGCTGATCGGCCGCGCCAAGGATCTGAAATCGGCAATGGCAGAGAAAGAGCGCCTGTACTTTGCCGAATACAAGGTTGGCAATGCCGTGTACAAGTCGCGCGGGGTCACTTTCGAGGGCGCCGTGCCGGCCGAGCACGAAATATATTTCTCGCTTACCGACTCGACCCGCTACCGTGCTCCGACCATGACGCTCACGCACCATGGCGGAATGGACATCGAGGAACTGGACAAGACGCAGATCATCGAGGTTCCGTTCGACCCGCTGACCGGTCTCAAGTCCTTTGTCATTTCCAACGCCTTGTCCGATCTCGGTGCACCCAAGGAAATCGTATCGCCGCTGGTGCAGCACCTGCCCAAGCTGTGGGACCTGTTCCACCACTATGGCATGTCCACTCTGGAACTCAACCCCATCCGCATGATGGAAGGCAAGACCGGTTCCCTGATACCGGTTGCCTGTGACTTCAAGTGCGGATTTGACCGTGATGATCCGCGCGTTAACCGCCTGAATTTGCCGGTGGACCTGTTCGTCACCGAGACCAATGACTTCGAGCAGGAGATCAACGAACTGCGTACCTATCAGGGCCAGAGCGATGTGTATGTGATCAACGACAAGGGCACCATCCTGGCGCCCACCTTCGGTGGCGGTGCGAACTCGCTGGTCACCGAGGTGCTGGGCAACGATGCCATCATC
>JACRAQ010000136.1 GCA_016213335.1 Nitrosomonadales bacterium | reverse complement strand
GCGGTGGACGACAAGACGCTGAACATGCGAGTGGACGAGCTGCTGAAACAACAACGCCTCCCTGTACACGTCAAGCCGCATCCAAAACATCCTTGGCGCAAACCCTACAACCCCAATCTCATTCAGGCAGCGTGCCTCAGACTTTGAAAAGGGACATTTCTACTTTGCCCAAACAGGGGACATTTCAACTTTGCTTTGACAGCTTCGATTTTTTTCTTGACCAGTAAGCACAACTCTCATTAAACTGAAACAATGAAACAGAATAAAGAAATACTGAAACTTCTCGACTTTACCAATAATGATCATCCTTTTGGAAATGTCCAAGGAAAAGAGATATTTCGCAAATTGGCAGACTACATTGATGACCATCCCTCAGTTGTGATTTTTGGGATTTCATTGGCGGGCATAGAGGCTACTGACGCATCTTTTCCTCGTGAAAGTGTTATTTCAATAGCTAAGCAATATCGTGAGAGTAGAGGTTTTTACCTTGAGCAGGTTCAAAATCCAGATATTTTGGATAATTGGAATTATGCTGCCCGAGCAAAAGATCAGCCACTGGTTTATTGGAACAAGAATAAATACAAAATATTGGGTCCCGAGTTAACCTCTGCAAGCGCCGAACTTGTTAACTATGTACTAACAAAGGGCTCTGTTTTAGCTTCACAGGCAGCGGTAGATTTAGACATAAGCGTACAAAATGCCAGCACTAGGCTTAAAAAACTAGTCGACCAAGGTTACATTTTACGTACAGAAGATGTAGCAGAATCCGGCGGTATAGAATACGTTTATCAAGCCATAAAATAAACTGCTTAAACATATTGATTTAAGCAGAAGCATTGAGTAGAATTACAACCAGCTGGAAACGGCTATTTTTTCAATCGCATATTAAACAGCTTAATTGAAGCAGAAAGGAAGCGATCATGGCAACTAATCCACCAAGTGGTGACGGCCATCGCAATGGAGCAGTAAAAGATAGATCACAAACCCAAACTCCCTCGGGACACTGGGTAAAACGTGATGATGGAACAGGCCGATTTATGGATGTAAAAACTACAGATAAGACTCCATTCAAGGGTGTCAGAAAGGAAAAGAAATGAATCAAGCCACTAATGAAACACATGAATATGGCAAGCCTTCAAGCTTTCATATCAAAATCAATGGAAGCGCATTTGAAGTGCCTGGGCCCCAAATCAGTTATCGGGATTTAGTAACTCTCGCATTCCCCGGCGATCCCGGCGAAATCATTTACTTAATTCATTATGTCTCTCCACATGGGCCAGATGGTCAGCTTCATGACGGAGAATCTGTTGTGTTGGTTAATGGGATGAAATTCGATGTCGAACGTTCCCATCGCTCTTAGGCAGGACGTGCAGCGGCTGGTCTCGGAGAAATTCGAGGCCGCCGTCTACAATAGCTTTCTGATCGTCAGCTCGGTGCCGTATGTCACGCCAAATTGTAAGGTTGCCTACGGAATTATTGCCTGTGCGCATGCCGAAACTGGCAAGCCAGACCATACCGTCTACTTTGTGGGAGACACTCCATGCAACAAAGATGGGCAACCGCTTACGCAGATGATCAACAATAGCAATCCTACAACCTTGTTCGATGGGTTTGTGGCACAGCATTACTTTTCGCTGAAGCCTGACAATCGTGAGAATTTTCCTGCTGATTATTACGAGAAAATTACGCACTACATCAATATCCTCGGCGCGCAAGCACGATTTATTGACAAAGATGTCGACGCCAGAACGGGCCGTGCTGTTGCATCTCAAAACGAGGATTCGGTATTCAGATATGGAGATTCTGCGTCTGCCCGTGCTGGAATTGTAGCTGTGACTCAGAAACTCAGGTTATCACGAATTGCCATAATTGGGCTGGGCGGTACTGGCAGCTATATTCTCGACCAGGCCGCAAAAACGCCAGTGAAAGAAATTCATCTCTATGACGGCGACACTTTCAAGCCATATAACGCTTTCCGATCCCCCGCTGCTGCATCCCTTGAGCAGCTTCAGGCGGAGCCTTTAAAAGTTGATTACTTTTATGCCATGTACGATCCGATGCGAAAGGGAATAATTCCTCATCCCTACTACATAAGCGAAAGCAATATCGAAGAGTTGAAGGGATTTGATTTTGTATTCGTCGCTGTCGACAAAGGGCCTGCGCGTAAACTTATCTGCAACCACCTAAAATCTGCTGGCATTCCGTTCATAGACGTGGGTATGGGTTTAACCAAGATTGAGGACACGATGAGTATTCGCGGAAACTGCCGTGTGACTCTTTGTACAACAAAAAAGAACGACCACTTAGACTCATGCATTGATGTGCATGATGGCATTGCAGATGAAATATATTCAAACGTTCAACTAGCGGATATGAATGCGCTAAATGCAGTTCTTGCAGTGATACGCTGGAAGCAATACTTCAAGTTTTATTCGGATAGTGAGCAGGCGCATAATTTGACATTCTCAATCGACCTTCAATCTCTCGCACGTGGCGCAAGGCCTTCCGGGACGAATACGTGAGACTTTCAACTATTACTCCACAGTTTGTTGAGCTGATACCTCGTGAGATACAGGAGGGCATCCTCTACATTAGTGAAGAATATGGTACTGTTTCGCATATGTGTTGTTGTGGGTGTGGAATGAAAGTCGTTACATCCCTTTCGCCTGCAAGATGGAAATTGTACCGAGATGGTGATTTGGTCACACTGCATCCATCCATAGGAAACTGGGACTTCCCATGCCGCTCGCATTACTGGATCAGAAGGAACCGTATTGTATGGTCTGGCACAATAACAAAGCAGCAAATTCAACGTGTGAAAGAACGAGATAAACGCGACATGGAACGTTATATTGCTCAAGCAAATTTACACAAAAATGAAGAGGCGTCTACAAATACTGCAACTAAGCAGGGGCAAAACAAGCGAAATGAAAATGCGAGCTTAATAACGCTGTGGCATCGGATAAAAACATGGATTGGTTTCTAATTAAAAGGTGCCGTCCCGGAAACCCAAGGTGGTATACTGAACCAGCTTATAATTCATCAAGATGGTGACAAAATGACAGAATTACTTGAGCAGGTTATCAAGAACCGAAAATTACTGCAGAACCCATACGCACACATAGAATATCTGGAGTTAGCCCAGATTACTGCTAGCCGCCTACTGTATGAAAACCCTTGGGCACACATAGAAGACTTGGATGAGCTTGGAAGACTTCCTGCACAATGGAATGCAAATTGGCAGAAAAGGAAAAACTATACGATAGCCGAAATTGAACAACACGCCCGGATGCTTCAGATAGCAATTTGGCAAAGGCGTGATGAACTTTGGCATGGGGCGGTGCCATCAAACCCAATTGAACTACTTGACCCAAAGATAGCACTTAATTCCATCGGATACGTATGCGATGAAGATGAGACATTAGGGCAATTCTATAGTGATGGGAAAATGGTAGAGGTAGCTGGAATCATCGATGGCCCCTCAAAACAAGTGCGTATCTCTCGTCAGTTTCCAAACATTGTGCGCAACTTTACAGCTGCACACGAACTTGGCCATGCACTACTACACGAGCCAAGAATAATGCACCGTGACAGAGCGCTAAATGGTGAAACCATCTCACGTGACTCGTGCGAATATGAGGCAGATAAATTTGCCAGCCTCTTCTTGATGCCTCGCAAACAAGTCTGCGCCAGTTTCAAGCAACTCTTTTTAACAGATATGTTCTCTCTGGATGAGGCGACTACATTCGCTCTTGGCGCAGCAGCGCGTGAAATGCTTATGAAGGGAAATACGACCTTGCGGCAGTTATCACGAATACTTGCCGACGCTGAGCAATACAATGGCCGACATTTCAAATCTCTTGCCTCGCGATTTAGTGTGTCCACAGAAGCCATGGCTATCCGCCTCGAAGAATTAAAGCTGGTTAACCTATAAAAAGAGTTACCACACTGACAATAAAGCCCGGCATTGCCGGGCTTTTCATTCATGGATTCCCGCCTACGCGGGAATAACGGGGGTGGTTACTTATCAAACCTCATGACGCCACCCTTACAATCCACCCTCACCGTATCCTTCACCGCAAACCTGCCCTCCAGTATCGCCTTGGCCAGCGGGTTTTCGATCTGGAACAATCAAGGACAGGCCACGATTTCCTTCGCGATCATGCCCAAGCCCTCGTCAGCATTTCGTCCAGCGCTGCGGTGATGCGGTCGCCCTCCTGCTCCAGTGAGGCGACCTTCTCGCCGAGCTGGTCAATCGCGACCGAGACGATTTCCAGCGGGTGCAGCACCACCTCGGCGCCTTCCACTACAAAACCTGGGTTCAGCACGGAGCCGGCTAGCGCGGCGTTATCGAGGCTGCTGCGGCGCACGAGGGGAACAACCACACGGCGGCGGTAGCGGTCATACAAAGAGGATTGGGCAACAACGACGTAGGGAATGGTATCCCGCTGTTTCCCGGTGTTCCGGTGAACATCGAATTGCGCCATTACAGCGTGGAGTGCTGGTCGGCGAACGAGCCGAAACGCTCGTTGAAGGAATTCCAGGTTTGCGCGGCAGCCTCTGCGCGCTGGCGCGGCTCGGTCGCCACAGCACCGCAGCGCTCGGACAAGAATTCAACAAACTCGAACACCTCCGCCTGCTTATCGCGCGGCAGCGCCTGCAGTTTGCAGATCAGTTCGGCGTAGCCCATTGCTCACCTCTCGACATTCAAGACAGGAAAAAGTATAGCCCGATCGGATGCGCAATGCCACCGGGCACCCACCGGCCTATCCCTTGCGGGTGTCACCCTTTATCAAATCTCATAACACCTGATTTGCAATCCACCCTGATGGTGTCTTTGGCAGCAAACCTTCCTTCAAGTATCGCCTTGGCGAGCGGGTTTTCGATCTGCGCTTGGATGGCGCGTTTCAGCGGCCTTGCGCCATATACCGGATCGAAGCCGGCGTTGGCAATTTCTGCCAGCGCGGCATCGGTCACGGCCAGCTTCATTTCCATCGCGGCCAGGCGTTTTTCCAGGTAGCCCATCTGGATGCGCGCGATGGACTGGATGTGCTTCTCGTCCAGCGCGTGGAACACCACCACCTCGTCAATGCGGTTGACGAACTCCGGGCGGAAATGGCTCTTTACCTCGCCCATCACCGCCAGCTTGATGACCTGGTAATCGTCGCCTGCCATTTGCTGGATCATCTGGCTGCCGAGGTTGGAGGTCATGACTACGACCGTGTTCTTGAAGTCCACGGTGCGCCCCTGGCCATCGGTCATGCGGCCGTCGTCCAGCACTTGCAGCAGCACATTGAATACGTCCGGGTGCGCCTTTTCCACTTCATCCAGCAGGATGACGGAATAGGGCTTGCGCCGCACCGCCTCGGTGAGCCCGCCGCCTTCTTCATAGCCCACATAGCCGGGCGGGGCGCCGATCAGGCGCGCGACGGAATGCTTTTCCATGTATTCGCTCATGTCTATGCGGATGAGATGATCTTCTGAGTCGAACAGGAAGCCGGCGAGCGCTTTGCACAGCTCGGTCTTGCCTACTCCAGTGGGGCCGAGGAACAGGAAGGAGCCGTAGGGGCGGTTGGGGTCGGACAGCCCCGACCTTGATCTGCGGATGGCATCGGACACCAGCCGCACCGCTTCATCCTGCCCGACGACGCGTTCGTGTATCTTGTCTTCCATCTTGAGCAGTTTGTCGCGTTCGCCCTGCATCATCTTGGAAACCGGGATGCCGGTGGAGCGGCTCACCACCTCGGCGATTTCTTCCGCGCCCACCTGGGTGCGCAGTAGGCGGTTTTTTGGCTTGTCGCCCTGTTCGGCGCGCGCTGCTTCCTTCAGCCTGGCTTCAAGCTGCGGCAGTTTGCCGTATTGCAGTTCCGCCACCTTGTCCAGTTTGCCCTCGCGTTGCAGGCGCACGATCTCGGCACGCACTTGTTCCATATCTTCCTTGAGCTGCGCCGTGCCTTGCGCTGCGCCTTTCTCGGTCTTCCAGATTTCCTCCAGGTCGGCGTATTCGCGCTGCAGCCTGTCTATCTCGGCCTCGATCAGGGCAAGGCGTTTTTGCGAGGCCTCGTCCTTTTCCTTTTTCACCGCTTCGCGCTCGATCTTGAGCTGGATCAGGCGGCGGTCCAGCTTGTCCATTGCCTCCGGCTTGGAATCAATTTCCATCTTGATGCGCGCTGCCGCTTCGTCTATCAGGTCTATGGCCTTGTCCGGCAGGAAGCGGTCGGTGATGTAGCGGTGCGACAATTCTGCCGCCGCCACGATAGCCGGGTCGGTGATTTCCACGCCGTGATGCAGTTCGTATTTCTCCTGCAAGCCGCGCAGGATGGCGATGGTCGCTTCCACGGATGGCTCGTCCACCAGCACTTTCTGGAAACGGCGCTCGAGTGCAGCATCCTTCTCGATATATTTGCGGTATTCGTCCAGCGTGGTCGCGCCGACACAGTGCAGTTCGCCGCGCGCGAGGGCGGGCTTGAGCATGTTGCCCGCATCCATTGAGCCTTCCGTTTTGCCCGCGCCGACCATGGTGTGCAGTTCGTCTATGAAAACGATGATGCGGCCTTCTTCCTGGGCGATTTCCTTGAGCACGTTTTTCAGGCGTTCTTCAAACTCGCCGCGATATTTCGTGCCAGCCAACAGTGCCGCCATGTCCAGGCTCAGCACTTTCTTGCCCTTCAGCGTTTCCGGCACTTCGCCGTTGACGATACGCTGTGCCAGGCCTTCCACGATGGCGGTCTTGCCCACGCCCGGTTCGCCGATCAGCACCGGGTTGTTCTTGGTGCGGCGCTGCAAGACCTGAATGGCGCGGCGGATCTCGTCATCGCGCCCGATCACCGGGTCCAGCTTGCCCTGCTGCGCGCGCTCGGTCAGGTCGAGGGTATATTTCTTCAATGCCTCGCGTTGGCCTTCCGCCTCCTGCGAGCCGACGTTCTGCCCGCCGCGCACCGTGTTGATCGCCTGTTCCAGCGGTGCGCGCGCAACCCCGTGCTGCTTGAGCAGCCGCCCGCATTCGCCCTTGTCCCCGGTGAGCGCCAGCAGAAACATTTCCGAGGCGATGAACTGGTCGCCGCGCTTCTGCGCTTCCTTATCGGTGATGTTGAACAGGTTGGCGAGGTCGCGCCCCACCTGCACCTCGCCGCCGTGCCCTTCCACCTTGGGCAGGCGCGTCACGGCATCGGTCAATGCCGACTTCAGCGCATTGACGTTGCCGCCCGCGCGCGACAGCAACGAGCCCGTGCCGCTGTCGGCATCATTGAGCAAGGCCAGCAGCAGGTGCTGCGGTTCGATGAATTGGCAGTCCTGGCCGACCGCCAGGCTCTGCGCGTCAGCCAGCGCCTGCTGGAATTTGGTGGTCAATTTGTCGAAACGCATGGCGGCTCCAGGGAGGAAGGGTTGAATTATTTGCTAGATGGGGCGGGCTGCGGCAATTTCAAGGGCTCCCCGAAACAGGCGGAATCGCTCGCCAACCCGCAGGTGCAGTTATTTGTTAGTATTTGCCGCACCGCACTTTGTCTGGAGCAATCCAACCTGGCCAGCCGCGAAGAACTTTCCGGATTTCTCGCCGAAACCGAGCGCCGCGCGTACAAGCAGGCTTTGCTCGCGGTTCGTGACGAGCATGTGGCGCTGGATATTGTGCAGGATGCCATGTTGAAACTCGCCGATAAATATGCCTCGAAACCGCCGGATGAGCTGCCCATGCTGTTCCAGCGCATCCTGCTGAACACCATTCGCGATCATTATCGCAGGCAGAAGGTGCGTTCGACGTGGACCACGCTGTTTTCCTCGCTGGTGCCGCAACACGAGGATGAGGATTATGACCCGCTTGACACCCTGCAGGGCAAGGATAATAATAAAACAGGTGCTCCTGATGCAGCGCTGGAACAATCGCAACTGCTTGCTCTGATTGAAAAAGCCTTGATGGATCTGGCGCCGCGTCAACGAGAAGCCTTCCTGCTGCGTTACTGGGAAAATATGGATACGGCAGAAACGGCAGCGGCCATGGGTTGCACGGAAGGCAGCGTCAAACAGCACTGCTCCCGCGCGATCCATGCGCTCGCTGCGGCATTAAAGGCAAAAGGGATTGATTTGTCATGAACCAGAAGCTTAATCTGGAACAAACTAGGCAACTGCTCAACAGTTCGCTGAACCGGATCGAGCAGCCCGCCTTGACCCGGCTGCGCGAAGCGCGTGAGCAGGCGCTGGCGCGTCACGACGCGCGCGCCAGCGTGCCCGCTTTCGCCTGGGCGGGCAACTGGCGCTTCGCCGTTTTGCACCGGAAGGCCGGATATTTTGCCGCTGCCGCGCTGCTCGCGGCAATCCTGTTTGGCGGCGCGTCCTATTGGCACCATGAACATGATGTCAGCGAGATTGATGTCGCAATCCTGACCGACGAGCTGCCGATAGAAGTGTATGTGGACTAGGGAAACGATGAGGTCCGGGCTTTCGGGTTTGGCGCTTTGTATCATCCTGTTGCTGCAAGCGAATCCGGCTGCGGCCGCTTCCCTCGTGCCGTGGGCCAGGCTCGGCCCGGAAAAGCAGGAAATCCTGCAGCCCCTTGCCGCGCAGTGGGATGCACTGTCCCCCAAGCTGCAAAAAAATCTGCTGCTTGCCGCCAAGCGTTACCCGAGCCTTACTCCGGAGGAAAAGCAGCGGTTTCAGGACAAGCTGGAAAAATGGAGCAAGCTGACGCCGGAGCAGCGCAAGCGCGCCAGGGAAAAATTCCAGGCATTCAGCAAGGTTCCCGCAGTGCAGCGCGAGGAAGTGAAGCAGATGGTGCGCCAGCAGGAAGCAAGGAAAGCGGAAACCGCAGCGAGCGGGGTGCCGCCCGCCACTCCAGCGCCGTGAGGCGCCACTTCCCCGCCATCACCCGAGAGCCGCAACTCCCCGGCGGCCAAGCCGCATGAAAGCGGTCAGCGGCGCTCGGTCCACCACAGCATTGTCGCGGCCAGCAGCAGGAACAGCAGGGGCATCGCCATGGCGCTCAGCAAGGGATTCCACTCGTTCAGCGCACCCAGGCTGCCGAACAGCCGCCCGACAAAGTGAAAAGCCAGCCCCAGCACAATACCGGCAAACACCTTGGTGCTGATTCCGCCCTCGCGCCGGTGGTGCGCGGCAAACGGCAGCGCCAGCAACATCATCACCAGCACCGCCAGCGGGTACAGCAGCTTGTTCCACATGGCGATTTCGTAGCGCGCGGTCTTCTGGCGGTTGTCGCGCAGATGCCCGGTGTACTGGTACAGGCTCCACGCCGACATTTGCTCCGGCAGCACCAGCAGCACGCCCAGCAGGTCGGGGTTGAGCGCCGACCTCCATTCCATGCTGGCCAGGTTGTTCACCGCAACGCCTTCCTTGCCGAACCGGGTTTGCGTCACCTCTTTCAGTTCCCAGCGATCATCGTCCACGAAGAAAGCCTGTTTTGCTGCCACAATGGAACGCAGGTGATAGCTCTCGTCGAACTCGTAAATGCTGACATTGAGCAGCGAGGTGTCCGGCAGCACGTTCTTGGCGTTCACAAAGCTGCGCGCGTCTTTCGCCCACACGCCGGAGCGGAACTCCTTCAGCGTTACCTCGGCGTTCTGCGCCTTGAGCCGCAGGCTCTGCGCCAGGCGCTCGCTGGGTGGCGCCAGCACATCCCCGCACAAATAGCTCAGCAGCATCAGCGGCAGGCCGATCTTGAACAGTGCCCCCACCATTTGCCGCAACGAGGCGCCGGAAGAACGGTAAATCGTTAATTCCGAGCTTGCCGCCATCTGTACCAGTGCAAAAATGCAGCCGATCAGGATGGCCACCGGGAACAGGTCGTATATGTGGCTGGGCAAGGTCAGCAGCACGAACAGCAGCACGTAGCCCAGGTTGTAGTTGCCCTGGCCCATCAGGCTCAGCTCGTGAATCAGGTCCAGGAAGGCGAACAGCATCAGCAGGGCGGTGAAAACCAGCGCAATGCTGGCGTAAATCTCGCGCGCCATGTACCGTGTCAGCAGCTTCACGGCAGCAGCCTCCGCCAGGAAAACACCGACAGCCTGCGGTAGAAGAACAGCAGCATCAGTACGAGCATCAGCGTGTGGATACCGGCCAGGCCTGCCACCGGGCTGATTTTTTCCTGCCCCACCCAGGAGTTGGTCACGCTGATCATGTTGTTGTAAATCATGTAGATCACCAGCGCCATGATGAGGTTGAGCGAGCGGCCGGCACGCGGGTTGACGAAACTCAGCGGGATGGCCAGCAGCGAAAGGATCAGCGCGCTGAGCGGCAGGCCGATCCGCCACTCCAGTTCGGCGATGTTCCAGGCGGTGGGGTTCTGCAGCAGATGCCAGGTGGAGAAAGTTCTGGGCAAAGCGCTTTCCTTGCGTGCCTTCACTTCCTCGATGCGCATGGCGTAGCGCTCGAATTCGACGATCTTGTAGTCGCGCTGGCCGGGCGTGCCTTCGTACCGCGTGCCGTCCAGCAGCACCAGAAAGCGGTCGCCGTTCGGCGCGGTTTCCTGCAAGCCCTGTTTGGCCACCATGATGCCGGTCTTGCCGTGCTGCACCGACTGCACGAAGATGTTGCCGACGCGGTTCTGCCCGACTTCCACGTTCTCGATGAAATATACCCGGTCGTCCTGTTTGGACTCGCGGAACGCGCCGGGGGTGGCGGCGGCCACCTCGTCGCGGCTGTTCAGCCGGTGCTTGAACTCGTCCGCCTTGGTCAGCGCCCACGGTGACAGCACCAGGCTCAGCAGCGCGATGATGCCTGCCACCGGCAGCGCGTACCATAGCACCGGGCGCATCCAGCGCGTCAGCCCGATCCCGGAGCAAAACCATACCACCATCTCGCTATCGCGGTAGCTGCGTGTCAGCGTCAGCAGCACCGACAGAAACAGGCTGAGGGAGAGCAGCACCGGCAGATAGTTCAGCGCGCTGAAACCCAGCAGCGCCAGCACCCCCTCTACCGCCAGAAGGCCGCTGACCGATTCGCCGAGCAGGCGGATCAGCTGGGAAAGGACAACAATCCCGAGCAGAATCGAAAATACCAGCAGCCCCGTGCCGGCAAATTCGCGCACCAGTTCCCGATGGAAGACGGACGTGCGCAGCGGCCCCTGCCGCTTTGACTTTTGTCTGTCAGTTTGTGGATAATCCGGCATCTAGTGCAGCGTGGGCCTGGAAAACTTAATAGTAAGGAGAAGCGGGTGGAATTTAGCATAAAACAAGAAGGTAGCCCGGAGAAACTGCGCAGCGGCTGCATCGTGGTCGGCGTGTTCGATGGCGGGAAATTGTCGAAGGCGGGACAACTGCTTGACAAGGCAGTGAGTCACGCCTTGACCGACGTCATCGCTCGTGGCGACATGGCCGGTAAACCCGGCTCCACTCTGATGCTGCACAAAATTGCCGGCGCATCGGCCGAGCGCGTATTGCTGGTCGGCCTCGGCAAACCCTCTGAACTGGACAGTCGCGCCACCCTCGACATCCTGCGCGCCGCGTTCAAGGTGTTGCATGCCACTTCCGCCAGGGATGCCGCGCTGTTTGTCACCGACGAGGGTATCGGCAAGGAAGCAAGCTGGGTGCTCAACCAGGCGGTGATCGCGGCCGCCGATGGCGCTTACCGTTCCGACAGCCTGAAGAGCAAACCTGAAAAGCCGCCGACGCTGAAAAAGATCACTTTCGCCACGCTGGACAAGCCTGCCGCCGGACTGAAGAAGGTTGTTGATCATGCTGCCGCTATTGCGCGCGGCATGGCGCTGACCAAGGATCTTGGCAATCTGCCGAGCAACATCTGCACCCCGAGCTATCTTGCCGCAAAGGCCCTGGCGCTTGCCAGGACGCACAAGCGCATCAAGACCGCCGTGCTGGAAAAGAAGGACATGGAAAAGCTCGGCATGGGTTCCTTCCTCTCCGTCACGCGCGGCAGCGTGCAGCCACCCAAACTCATCACGCTGGAATACACCGGCGCTGACAGGAAACAGAAACCTGTCGTGCTGGTCGGCAAGGGCATCACCTTCGACACCGGCGGCATCTCGCTCAAGCCGGGCGCCGACATGGATGAGATGAAATACGACATGAGCGGCGCAGGCACGGTGCTGGGCACACTGCAAGCCATCGCCGAGATGGAACTGCCGGTCAACGTGGTTGGTGTCATTCCTGCCTGCGAAAACATGCCCAGCGGCGCTGCCACCAAACCGGGCGACATTGTCACCTCCATGTCCGGCCAGACCATCGAAATATTGAACACCGATGCCGAAGGCCGCTTGATCCTGTGCGACGCACTGACCTATGCCGCGAAATTCAAGCCGGACACCGTAATCGACATCGCCACCCTCACCGGCGCCTGCGTCATCGCGCTGGGGCATGTCGCCAGCGGCATGTTCGCCAATGACGACAAGCTTGCCAGGGAGCTTGTTGCCGCTGGCGAACAGTCGCATGACCGTGTGTGGCAACTGCCGCTGTGGGACGACTATCAGCCGCTGCTGGACAGCAATTTTGCCGACATGCAGAACATCGGCGGGCGCCCTGCTGGCACCATCACCGCTGCCTGCTTCCTGGCGCGCTTCACCAAAGACTACCGCTGGGCGCACCTCGACATCGCTGGAACGGCCAACAAATCCGGCAAGGAAAAAGGCGCGACCGGCCGCCCCGTTCCGCTGCTTGCGCAATTTCTCATCAACCGCGCGGCAACTGCAAAATAAGGTGGCACTGGCCGCAGGTGAAAACGGATGTCCACGGATAAGACCTACAGAGAAATAAGAAAAGTGATATTTATCAGCCGTGTTTATCAGTACGCATCCAAGGCCAAGGTGGTCTGATTTATCATGACGAAAATTGATTTCTACACCGGCAGCGAAGACAAGCTGCGCACCGCCTGCCAGTTGAGCCACAAGGCGATGCAGAAGGGGGTGCGTGTGTTGCTGCACACACCGGACGAGGCCACTACGGAAGCGCTGGACCGCCTGCTGTGGCACTATCCGGCGACCGCGTTCATTCCGCACTGCCGCAGCCACGATGCGGCGGGGCAAACCATGCCTGTCCTGAGCTTGTCGAAGTGGCCGGTGGTGGTCGGGCACCAGGATGGCAGCTTTCCGCACAGCGAGCTGCTGATCAGCCTGCACGCTTCCTGCCTGCCGTTCTTCAGCCGTTTCGAGCGCGTCATCGAAATTGTCAGCCTGGACGAAGAAGATGTGTGCCTGGGGCGCGAGCGTTTCGGTTTCTACCGCGACCGCGGCTACGAGATGCGCCATATTGATCTGCGCAAACAGGCCGCCTGAACATGCCGCAACCGATCATGCGGAATCACGAATTCGCCGATCTTCCGGTGCTGGCTGAAGTAGTGGGCGAACCCGTTGAAATCCCGGTGCTCACCGAAATCATTGCCGAAGAAACTGCGGCTCCGGCCCAGCAGGCCGTGCTGCCGGCGCCTGAGCCGGAGGCGGTTCCCTCGCACGATGAAGAATGCAATAACCTCGCGGCACAGATCGCGCCGCAACTGGAGGAGATGCTGCGCGAAAAACTTGTCCGGAGCATGGCCGAAGGATTCGCTACCCGCTTTGAGGCGTTATGGCAGGAGACTTGGCGCGAGGCGCAGGCCAGCCTGCCCGGTCTGATCCGCGCCCAGCTCACTGCAATGCCGCCACCCGGCAGTGCGTTTACTCAGGCGGAAGGCGGCGCGCCCCCGTTTGCTATAATTCCGCCCCCTCGCACCGAGGCGGAAACTTCGCAACCTGACAAGATCGCAATGGAACTCGCAAAAAGCTTTGAGCCGCAGGCCATCGAGGCGCGCTGGTACCCGCAATGGGAGCAGGCGGGCTATTTCAAGGCCGGGCTCGACCCGGACAAGAAGGAAAATTTCTGCATCCTGCTGCCGCCGCCCAATGTCACCGGGACGCTGCACATGGGGCACGGCTTCAACCAGACCCTGATGGATGCGCTGACGCGCTACCGCCGCATGAAAGGCGACAACACGCTGTGGCAGCCGGGCACCGACCACGCCGGCATCGCCACGCAGATCGTGGTGGAGCGCCAGCTCGAAGCGCAAGGCATCAGCCGCCACGACCTCGGGCGCGACAAATTCATCGCAAAAGTGTGGGAGTGGAAGGAGTACTCCGGTAACACGATCACCAGGCAGATGCGCCGCCTCGGCACATCGTGCGACTGGAGCCGCGAACGCTTTACCATGGACGAGGGGCTGTCGCGCGCGGTCACCGAAACTTTCGTGCGCCTCTACAACGAGGGGCTGATCTATCGCGGCAAGCGGCTGGTGAACTGGGATCCCAAACTGCACACTGCGGTATCCGACCTGGAGGTGGTGCAGGAGGAAGAAGACGGTTTCATGTGGCACATCGCCTACCCGCTCGAAGTCGGGGTGGGCGCGCTGATCGTCGCCACCACGCGGCCCGAGACCATGCTCGGCGACGTGGCCGTAGCGGTGCACCCCGAGGACACGCGCTACAAGCACCTGATCGGGCAGAAGCTCAAGCTGCCCTTGTGCGACCGCTCCATTCCCATCATCAGCGACGAGTATGTGGACCCGGCTTTTGGCACCGGTTGCGTGAAAATTACCCCGGCGCACGATTTCAACGATTATGCAGTAGGGCAGCGGCACGGCCTGGCGGCGATCAATATCTTCACGCTGGATGCGAAGATCAACGAACATGCGCCCGCCGCTTACCGAGGGCTGGATCGTTTTGATGCGCGCAAGCGGATCGTCGCCGACCTGGAGGCGCAAAACCTGCTCGCCGCCACCAAGCCGCACAAGCTGATGGTGCCGCGCGGCGACAGGACAGGAGCCGTCATCGAACCGATGCTGACCGACCAGTGGTTCGTGGCGATGAGCAAGCCGGGTAAAGAAGGCAAGAGCATCACCGGACAGGCGCTGGAATGCGTGGCGAGCGGTGAGATCAGGTTCCATCCTGAAAACTGGGTCAACACCTATAACCAGTGGCTGAACAACATCCAGGACTGGTGCATCTCGCGCCAACTGTGGTGGGGGCACCAGATCCCGGCCTGGTACGGCGAGAACGGCGAGATTTTCGTCGCGCACGGCGAAGCCGGGGCGCGCGAACTTGCCGCGAGGGCGGGCTATAGCGGCAGCCTCAAGCGCGACGAGGACGTGCTCGACACCTGGTTTTCTTCCGCGCTGGGGCCGTTCTCCACGCTGGACTGGAGCAGTGACGAAGCGCAGAATGCGCAGAACTCTTTCCTCAAACAATACCTGCCGTCTTCAGTGCTGGTCACCGGCTTTGACATCATATTCTTCTGGGTGGCGCGCATGGTGATGATGACCAGGCATATCACCGGGAAAATCCCCTTCCGCGACGTGTACGTGCACGGCCTGATCCGCGATGCGGAAGGCCACAAGATGTCCAAGTCCAAAGGCAACGTGCTCGATCCCATAGACCTGATAGACGGCATCGGCGTCGAAGAGCTGGTGCAAAAGCGTACCAGTGGGCTGATGAACCCCAGGCAGGCTGAGCAGATCGAGAAGCGCACGCGCAAGGAATTTCCCGATGGTATCCCCGCCTTTGGCACCGACGCGCTGCGCTTTACCTTCGCCTCGCTTGCCTCGCCGGGGCGCGACATCAAGTTCGACATGCAGCGCTGCGAGGGTTACCGCAATTTCTGCAACAAGCTGTGGAACGCCACGCGCTTCGTGCTGATGAACTGCGATGGACGGGATGTCGGCCTGGACCCGTCTTTGCCCCGTGAGTCCAGCGTTGCCGACAAATGGATAATCAGCCGGCTGCAACAAGCCGAAGCCGGAATGGTGGAGCACTTCAACGAATATCGCTTTGATCTGGCAGCGCGAGCCCTCTACGAACTGGTGTGGGACACCTACTGCGACTGGTATGTGGAACTGGCCAAGGTGCAAATCGCCAATGGCAACGAGAACCAGCAGCGCGCCACGCGCCGCACGCTGGTGCGCGTGCTGGAATCCATCCTGCGCCTGGCGCACCCCATCATTCCGTTCATCACCGAAGAATTGTGGCAGAAGGTAGCGCCGCTGGCGGGAAAATGCGAGCCCGGCGATCAGGCTGCCACCATCATGCTGCAATCCTACCCGCAGCCCAAGGCCGAGCGTATTGATCAGGATGCGCTGGCACAAATCGCGCTGCTGCAGGAAATGGTTACCGCCTGCCGCAGCCTGCGCAGCGAAATGAACCTGTCCCCGGCGCAAAAGGTGCCGCTGCTGGCCGCTGGCGACGCGGAAACGCTGGCCGGTTTTGCACCCTACCTGAGGTCGCTGGCCAAGCTCGACGAAGTCAGCATCATGGATGAGCTGCCGGATGCCGATGCGGCTGTCGCCATTGCCGGCCCTTTCAGGCTGATGCTGAAAGTCGAGGTGGATGCGGCTGCGGAGCGCGAGCGGCTGGACAAGGAAATCGCGCGCCTGACTGGCGAAATCGGGAAAGCCCAGGGCAAGCTGGACAACGCCAGCTTCGTCGAGCGCGCCCCCGCCGCAGTCGTGGTGCAGGAGCGCAAGCGCCTGGACGACTTCGGCGCCACGCTGGCGCAATTGCAGGCACAGCGCGTGAAGCTGGGCGGCAACCCATGAACCGGATTTATACAGAGATGACTCCCCAAATTAACCTACCCTTGCACCGCCAGAAAACATGACTCCACCTTCCCCCCAGCACGGCTCGCCGCAAAGCTCCCGCAAGGGCATCATTCTTGCCGGAGGTTCCGGCACACGGCTCTATCCGATCACCCAGGCCATTTCCAAGCAACTGCTGCCGATTTACGACAAGCCGATGATTTATTACCCCTTGTCGGTACTGATGCTGGCGGGAATGCGGGATATCCTGGTTATTTCCACTCCGCAGGACACGCCACACTTCGAGCGGCTGCTGGGAGACGGCTCGCAGTGGGGAATGAATTTCACCTATGCCGTGCAACCCTCGCCGGACGGGCTCGCGCAGGCATTTATCATCGGCGAGCGCTTCATCGGAAACGATGCGTGCGCCATGGTGCTGGGGGACAACATTTTTTACGGCCACGGCTTCGAGCAGCTGCTGCGTCCCGCCGCAGCCAAAGCGGAAGGCAGTACGGTGTTCGCCTACCACGTCAACGACCCGGAGCGCTACGGCGTGGTGGAGTTTGATGCGGCGGGGCGCGCAATCAGCCTGGAAGAAAAACCCGCAAACCCCAAATCCAGCTACGCGGTCACCGGCCTGTATTTCTACGATAACGATGTCATCGAGATCGCAAAATCCATCAAGCCTTCCGCACGCGGGGAACTGGAAATAACCACGGTCAACCAGATCTACCTGGGAAGGGGCAAGCTGGATGTGCAGGTCATGCGTCGGGGTTATGCCTGGCTGGATACCGGCACGCACGAGTCGCTGCTGGAGGCCTCGATGTTCATCCAGACGCTGGAAAAGCGCCAGGGGCTGAAAATTGCCTGTCCCGAAGAAATCGCCTACCGCCTGAACTTCATTACGGCAGCGCAGGTGGAGAAACTGGCCAGGCCGCTGGCAAAAAACGGTTACGGCCAGTATCTGCTCGGCATGCTGAAAGAGGGTGGTTGAGGCATGCGAGCCGTCCCTACCGCAATACCCGATTTGCTGATTATCGAACCCAAGGTGTTCGGCGATGACCGCGGCTTCTTTTTCGAAAGCTTCAACCGCAGGGTGTTCAAGCAGTTGACCGGGCGAGACGCCGATTTCGTGCAGGATAATCACTCCCGTTCCGCAAAATATGTGCTGCGCGGCCTGCATTATCAGATCCGCCAGCCGCAGGGAAAGCTGGTGCGCGCAGTGGCGGGTGAGGTATTCGATGTCGCCGTGGATATCCGGCGGTCGTCGCCGACTTTCGGGCAATGGGTGGGCACGGTGCTGTCAGCCGAAAACAAGCGGATGTTATGGGTACCGGAAGGTTTTGCCCACGGCTTTGTGGTGCTCAGTGAATACGCCGAGTTCCTGTACAAAACCACGGATTACTGGGCGCCTGAACATGAGCGCTCGATTCTCTGGAATGACCCCGGCCTGGCGATAGACTGGCACTTGGCCGGAGCCGCTCCGCTGTTGTCAGGCAAGGACCAGGCCGGAAAACCGTTCCGGGAAGCCGAGCTGTTTGCATGAAGAAAATCCTGCTTACCGGCAAGAACGGGCAGGTCGGCTGGGAACTGCAGCGCACGCTGGCCCCCCTGGGGCAGGTGATCGCGCTGGATGTGGATGAGCTCGACCTCGGCAATCCGGACGCCATCCGGCAAACCGTCCGCGCAGCCGGGCCGGACATCATTGTCAATCCCGCCGCCTATACCGCCGTGGACAAGGCCGAATCCGAACCCGGACTCGCCATGGCGATCAATGGCATCGCCCCTGGCATACTGGCCGAAGAAGCCAGAAAACTTGGCGCGTTGCTGGTGCACTACTCCACCGATTACATTTTCGACGGCCGCAAGAATGCGCCCTATGTGGAAACGGACGAACCCAATCCGCTCGGCGTGTACGGCAAAACCAAGCTTGCCGGTGAGCGGGCCGTCCGCGATAGCGGGGTGAACCACCTGATATTCCGCACCAGCTGGGTGTACGGCGCGCGCGGCAAGAATTTTCTGCTGACCATGTTGCGTCTTGCCAAAGAGCGCAGCGAACTCCGCGTGGTAGACGACCAGGTCGGCGGCCCAACCTGGTGCCGCTCACTGGGTGAGGTTACCGCGCTTGCGCTGGCGCAGTTGTATGCGCCCGGCGCGGGCAAGGAAGCGCTCGAGCGCGCTTCCGGAACTTACCATCTTACTGCTTCAGGCAGTGTGTCGTGGTGCGGATTTACCGCAGAAATCCTGCGTGCGGCCCACGTGCAGCCCGCGCCGAGGCTCGTGCCCATCACCACACCTGAATATCCCACCCCGGCGGCGCGGCCGATGAATTCGGTACTGTCGAACGACAAGCTCGAGCGTACCTTCGGGCTGGCTGCCGGAGACTGGAACCGCAACTTGCGGCTGTGTTTGCAGGAAATGGCCTGAAGTACAATTGACAGGCGGGTAATGTGCGTATAGTTTGTGCGCCTGCGCCGTCTGGGCCGGCCGGGGGTTTTCTGGTTTCCAGCAGCGCCGAGCCGCCATCAACGAAGGAGACATATCTTGACCCGTTTTGACTTTTTGCCGTTTACCAGAGAAAAAGAACCTGCGTCGAGCTGGCGCGCGCGCTACGGAATATTGGCGCTCGCGGCGGTTGTGGGCCTGGCTGCTTGCGGCGGCAAGGACCAGGAAAAGAAAACCGGGCAAGCGCTGGTCAAGGTAAACGGTGAAGAGATCACCACGTTGCAGCTCAACGATGAGCTGAGCCGCGCCAACGTCCAGCCCGGACAGCAGGAAGCGGCGGCCAAACAGTTGCTTGAGTCGCTGATTGACCGCCAGTTGATTCTGGTCGAAGCGGCACGCAACAAGATGGACCGCACGCCCGATGTCATGAAGGCGATCGAGCGCGCCAAAGCACAGATCATCGCGCAAACATACGTGCAAAGCATCACTTCCAAACTCGCCAAACCCTCCAAGGTGGAGATAGACGATTATTTCCAGAAGCACCCGGAATTCTTCTCGCAGCGCAAACAGTTCGACATGAAGCAACTGGTTATATCCAGCAATGATTTCAGCGATAATTTCAAGCGCGCCCTGGATTCCGCCAAATCGCTGGACGAGGTAGCGGCGTGGCTCGAGAAAAATGGGGTCAGGTACGCGCGCGGCCAGTTGTCCCGCTCCAGCACGGACATGCCGCCGGAGATGTCGGCGAAGCTGCTCGCCATGCCGAAGACCCAGCTATTCATCGTCAGGGAGGGCGGCAACAGCTTGATCAACGCGATCGTGGATATCAGGGATGCCCCGGTCACGGCCAAGGATGCCGCGCCACAAATCGAGAAGTATTTGATCAACAAAAAAATCAAAGAAGCGATGGATGCCGAAATCGCGCACTTGCGTTCGACGGCCAAGATTGAATATCTGGGCGCCTCGGCGCCGGTTGCGACACCAGCGGCTGCCGCCCAGCCGGTGGCCGGCGGGCCGGAAACAAAGCCGGCTGCCACCGCGCCAGGCAACTAAGCCGAACGCGGAGCGGACAGCAAAAAATAACGGGGCATCCGGCTTGATCTGCACCGTTTCATCGCTTCGGCCGCGCTGCCGCCCAGCCCGTCAGTCAACGCGGGTTGCCGCAAGCCCCACGCTTCTGTTTGACTACCCCTGATGGTTAACCCAGCCATGTCATCCCTCTCGAACCGGTTACCCGGCCTGAAGGCCGCCATGCCAGAATGGTGGCCCGTCGTGCTGGGCTTGGCAGCCTTGTATGCGCCCACCCTCTATGACCTGTTCAACGGCTTGTGGGCTACGGAAGAGCAGGCGCACGGGCCGATTATTCTCGCGCTCGCAATATGGCTCCTGTACCGGCAATGGCCGGATATGATGGCAAAAAGCGAGGGCAAGCCAACTTCTGTTGCGGGCTGGGTGACCCTTGTTATCGGGCTATTGTTTTACCTCACCGGCCGCTCGCAAGAGATCATGGCGTTTGAGATGTTCTCTTTTATCTGGGTGTTTGCCGCGATCTTGCTGGTCAAGCGCGGCGGCAGCGCGCTCAGGGTGGTGTGGTTCCCGCTGTTCTTTTTGCTGTTCATGATTCCCTTGCCGGGCACTGTCGTGATCGTGCTCACCATGCCGATGAAAATGGCGGTGTCCTATGTGACCGAAAATATCCTGTTCTGGGCCGGCTACCCCATCGCCCGCAACGGCGTTATCCTGCAAATCGGGCAATACCAGCTCCTCGTGGCGGATGCCTGCGCCGGGCTGCAAACGCTTTTGACGCTGGAATCGCTGGGCTTGTTTTACCTGAATGTCGTCCGCCACACTTCAGTGTTCCGCAACGTGGTGCTGGCCATTTTAATCGTGCCGATCTCATTTGCCGCCAACGTGATACGGGTCATCGCCCTCACGCTGATCACATACTATTTTGGCGATGAGGCAGGGCAGGGCTTTTTGCACGGTTTTGCCGGCATGATCCTGTTCTTGAGCGCGCTGGTATTGATCCTGGCCGCAGATAGCGTGCTGCAGCTGATGATGAAAAAGCGGGCGGCAGATGCCGCGCAGCGCGCGGGCGGGAGCCCATGAAAAAACCTTTTATCGCCAGCCTTGTTCTGGGCGCACTCATGGTGGCGGCGGCCGCCTTGACCGCGTTCATGGCACCCGCCGTCACGCAGGCGGATCAGCGTGCCAGGATTGACCTCGAAACCATGATTCCGCCGGAGTTCGGGGGGTGGAAAATTGATGCGTCCACCGCAGGCCACATCGTCAATCCCACCGTGAAAGGGGCGCTCGGAAAAATCTACAACCAGACGCTCTCGCGCACCTATATCAACGGCGAGGGCGAGCGCATCATGCTTTCGATAGCTTATGGCGGGGCGCAAAAGACGGATTTGCACGCCCACAGGCCGGAGATCTGCTATGCGTCCGGCGGTTTCGACATCAGCAACAAGACCAAGACCTTTATTGACACGGCCATCGGGCAAATCCCGGTGATGCGCCTGGTGGCGAAACAGGGGGCGCGCAACGAGCCGATAACTTACTGGATCAGGGTAGGTGAAGCGCTCACCCGCGGCTGGATCGAGCAAAAAGTGGCAGCGATCAGCTACGGCCTGACCGGGAAGGTGCCGGATGGCATATTGGTGCGTGTTTCCACCATATCCAACGACGAGCAGGACTCGTACCGGATCCAGCAGGTTTTTCTCGGGGCAATGTTGCAGGCGGTGCGCAGCGAAGAGCGGTTCTGGCTGGTCGGCCACATGGCCCCCTGAATGCGTGCCGCAGCCTGCGGCAGCAAGCGGGGAACAGCCTGCCGCAACGCCCGATGGAAGCGGCAAGCGATCCTCCGAAATTGCTGTAGCGGCTGGTTCTCGGTATGATGGCTCAAACCGTTTGATGTTGCCGCGCGGAGCTGGGCAATTTGTTTTTCCTAAGGAGCATCGAGATGGGCAAGGCGTTATTTGTTGTGTTTCTCTTGCTGGGCGCAATGACGGGACCGGCCATTGCTGCCGACAACCCGGATATCTACCGGCTGCGCCAGGGAGACACGGTGCAGGTTTCGGTCTGGCGCGAAGAGACCTTGCAAAGACAGGTGGTGGTCCTGCCCGACGGCAGTATTACGCTCCCGCTGGCGGGGCGGGTCGAGGTGGCTGGCCTCAGCACCCCCGAGGCCGAGCAGCTGATTGCCGCAAAACTGAAGACATACATTCCAGAGCCCGTCGTTACGGTAGTGATAGCGACAACCGGCGGCAACAGCGCTTACGTTCTGGGCAAGGTTGCTCATCCCGGCATGCTGGCCATCAGCGGCCCATTGACGGTGCTGCAGGCGATCAGCATAGTCGGCGGGCTCGACCGGTTCGCAGACGAGAGCGGCATCAAGGTAATCCGCGCAAAACCTGACGGCCAGGAGGTTCTGCCCGTGCGCTACAAGGACATTATTTCGGGCAAGGATATGGCGACCAATATCCAGCTCAAAGCGGGCGACACTATCGTGGTGCCATGAGGCAGCCAACTGATCGCGCCGCGCTCATGACGAAACGCGTATTTATTTCCGCTAACGCGCGCCTCAACGTGAGGGGAGCGCTGCGCCCGCGCCGGATTGCCGGATTTTCTGTCCTGTTCGCGGCTGCCGTTCTCTGCGCGGAGCAAAGCCGGGCCGATCCCTGGCAGCACGCCGTGACCTCCCGCTTCACGGCGGAGTATGAAACCAACCCAACCCTGTCGGCAACGGGCCAGAATGGTGTACGGCGCGCGCTGTTCGAGCCGGGCTATACGCTGGCCAAGGCGGATGGGGTGAACGAATGGAGAGCCAGGCTGGCCCTCCTGATAGCGCGTTCTTCCGACACTGCCCTGAGCCTGAACCGGGAGGATCCCACCGTCTCTTTCAGTTGGCGGCGCCAGAGGGATACGGGCGAGTTCAGCCTGTCCGCCAGATACGATGAAACCGCGACACGCACCGCCGAGGCAGGCATGCTGGGTCCGGTCGCGGTGGACGGCACCCGCGCTTCCCGTGACTTCTCTGCCACCTGGAGTCAGGTGCTGAGCGAGCGCAGCACGCTTGCCGCCGATGGCACATACACGGGAATCTCCTATAAGGGAGGAACTTACGTTGATTACACCACGAGGTCCGGCGGGCTGAGGCTCACCTACGACTGGAGCGAAAGCATGGCGCCGTTCCTGCATGTATCGTATTCCGACCAAACACCTTCCGGGGGCGGGGTGACCAGCCGGCGTAACGGCGCCGCTGTGGGCTCGAGCCTGAGAGTTTCGGAGCGGCTGGACTGCACTGTACAGGCGGGAAAATCCAGGGAGAGCGGCGGCAGCAGCAACTCGCAATACGCTGCGACCGCGCGGTATGCGGGCCAAAGAAACCGCCTGACATTGAGCGCGGATCGCCAGACCTCCCCCAGCGGTTTGGGCGGATTTGTCACCGCCAACCAGGCGAGAGCGGAATGGAGTCACGAGCTGAGCGAGCGCAGCACAACCGGCGTCAACATGAGCTGGCGGAAGAACCGCTCCGTAACGGACGAGACCAGCCGCATACTGGATGCCTGGCTGCAGCACGACCTCGATGCCATTTGGGTGATTCGGGCGAGCTTCCAGCACCGTACCCGGGAGATAAGCGGCTTGAGCGCCTCATCGAACCTGGCCGGGCTTTCGCTTGTCTACACCCGCTCCAACTTTTAATTGCCACCGATAGCTACCAAATTCCTATGGCCGCAGACTATCAACTGACACCGCAAGACTATCTGTCGATCGCGCGCCGCCGCGCGCTCTATCTCATCGGAACATTCGTGGTGGTTTTTCTGGGTGCAGTTGTTATTGCCGTCACCATGCCGCCGACTTACCGCTCCACCGGGACCATTATGGTGGAATCGCAGCAGGTTCCGGACAATATCGTACCCTCCGCGATCAAGTCCCAGTTTGATGAACGGATCAATTCTATCAGGCAGAGGGTGTTGACCCGCGAAAGCCTGCTGCGGATTGCCAGCAAATACGGCCTGTTCAAGGATGGTAGCGGCTCGCGGACTACCGCAGAGCTGGTTGACGGGATGCGCAATCGCATCGGCATCGAGTTGGTGAATGTTGAGGCTGTGCAAAACTACCGTCTCGGCAAAGCGACTATCGCCTTCAAGCTGTTTTTCGAGGATCGGCACTCGGACATCGCATACAACGTGACCAGGGATCTCGTCGCCCTGTTTCTGGACTGGAACGTCAAGCTGCGTACGGAGAGCGCTGCAGAGGCCGCGCTTTTCCTTACCCAGGAATCAGACAAACTGAAAACGGAGGTTGACCGCCTGGAGGGCGTGATCGCCGCATACAAGCGGCAGAACAGCAGCAGCCTGCCGGAGCAGGAAACACTGCGGGCGAACATGCTGGCTCGCGCCGAGAACGACTTGCACGAGGTCGAGCGGGATATCCGGAGCGCCAAAGATGCGCTGCGCTCCCTGGAAGCCGAACTGTCTGCCGCAAAAAGCAGCGCTGGCGAACTGCCCGCCGATGAGCTGCAAAGGCTCAAAGCAGAGCACGCCAAGCTTTCGGCAATCTATACGGAATCGCACCCCGATCTCCGGGCGCTCAAGCTCAAAATCACGGCGCTGGAACAAAAGACCAATGTGGCGGAGGCGCAAAGCGCACCGGCTTCCCCACCCAATCTGGCGGTATATCTTGCCCAGTCCAAGGTGGATTCGGCTTACGCCAGGCTGGAGTCGCTCGAACAACAGAAGAAAATACTGCAAGCTAAAATCATCCAGAACGAGCATGTGATGGAGCAGACCCCCAGGGTAAAGCAGGGGCTGGACATCCTGTTGCGCGACCGGGACAGCGCGCAGAAAAAATATGAGGAAATCTACAACAAAAAAATGAACGCGAAAATTGCGGAGAACCTGGAAAGCGAAAACAAGGCAGAGCGTTTTACCTTGCTCGAACCCCCGCTGGTGCCGGAAAAGCCGGTCAAGCCCGATCGCATAAAAATTATCGTAATGGGCTTTTTTCTGGCTATCGCGTCTTCTGGCGGAACACTTCTTCTGATGGCCACCGTAGACCAGCGGATACGCGGAGCTGACGCGCTGGCGTACGTTCTGGGTCAGCCGCCGCTGGCCGTCATTCCCTATCTCGTGATTCAGGAAGAAGAAGTGCGCAAGAGGCGCCTGCTCAAGCTTTCGGTTGCCGTATTTGCCGGTTCCGTGATCGCCGCCGCCGCCGCGATACACTTTTTTTATATGCCGCTGGATATCGTGTTGTCGAAGATACAGGCCAGGTTGTCTTAGGGGTAACGCATGGAACGCATCAAGCAGGCAATCGAAAAGGCTAAAAAGCCGTCGCCAGGTGAAACCACTGGCACATTTAAATTGCAGGCAGGCAGGCTGCTGGTGGATGGAGAGGGCGCCGCACCGCGCACCGCAGATGAACCGGTAGAAGTTTCCTACAAGCGGACGCGCGTAGTCAGGCTGCGCGCAGAAACCCTGGAAAAAAACCGCATATTCGCGTTCAACAAGAACGATCCCACGAGTCTGATCTTCGACGTTCTGCGTACGCAGATCCTGCAAAAGATGGAGGCAAATGGCTGGCGTACTTTGGCCATTACTTCGCCTACTCCTGCGGCGGGCAAGACCGTGGTCGCCATCAACCTCGCCATGAGCATCGCCCAGAAGACCGACAGGACAGCCATGCTGGTGGATTTTGACCTGCGTCAGCCGAGAGTAGGGGCTTACCTCGGGATACCCCTGGATAAGTCGCTGAATGATTTGCTGGACGGGCAAGTCGAGCTAGCCGACGTTCTTGTCAACCCGGACATACCGAGGCTGGTGGTGCTGCCCACCCGGGATGCGGTGAGGCATCCGTCAGAAACGCTTTCTTCGGGCGCTATCTCTGCCCTGATCAAGGAGCTGCGAGAGCACTACGAATCGCGCATCACCATTTTCGATTTGCCATCCCTGCTGCACAGCGATGACGCCATTGCCGTCATCCCGCAAATTGACTGCATCCTGATGGTCATAGCAAACGGCATGTCTACCAAGCGCGAAATAGATGACGCCATCCGCCACCTGTCGAAGGCAAACCTGCTGGGAACCGTATTCAACAAAGCTTGAGCCGTTTTGCGGCGCAAATCCATTCCTGATACCCGCCGCAATATGGCAGAGCACTACGGTTGGGCCGGATGTACGCGCCTCAAGACACCCAGGTTAGCCTGCTCGTCCCTGACTACGACTTCGAATTCTTCCGCAAACTGCGGGTCGCTTTTCATCTTCACCCAATCCGCCATGCCATACCAGTCGGCAATGTAATCAATCTTCGAATTCCGCGCATATTCCAGAACATGCCCCTTGTCGAGGAGGGCGCGAAGGGCGGCGGGGTTGACCTTGCCGTCAAGGTTGAGTGTACGGTCGTGGAAGAACCCCAGCGTGCCGGTTTGCGGTGCGCCAACCCATTGCGATTCTGGAACATTATCACGAACCCATTTGACGACCTGCCGGTGCATCTGGGATGTCCCTTTGGAGTAACCGCGCGCAAAATCAGACACGGCAAACGCCGCCGCCCCGAGCGTCAGTACCAGCACAACGCAAAATGCCGCGCGCTGAAAACCAGCAAAGGAGCGGAAAAGCAGGCTTAGCAGGCAGAACGCGGTCGCGGAAGTGGCAAACCACAGGAACGGAGAGAGCGGCGAGATATATCTCGCCAGAAAGTGGGACGCCCCGAAAAAGAGGCCGTAATATAAAGAAATACCCGATGCAAAAATGAGGCTGCCAAGAAAAAAGCGCCGTGCCGCAAGCGTGAGTTTTGCCGCAAAAAACCAGAAACCCAAGAGCGATAAGGGGACGCTTATGACCGCCATCAGAATGACGGGCGCCATATGCTGCAAGGAGCCCGGTACGGGCGCAAAGATGAAAGTTGATCCGAAGAGGGTGGCCGGGATGCCAAGCAGGTTCTGGCCGAAACCGGCTCCGCGAGATTCAGAAATGCCGCTGATCGGGACGACTGATCCAAACAGGATGTAATTATTTATGAGCCACGGTGCGGCGACAACCATGCTTGTGATGCCTGCGGCCAGACAGTCGTTCAGCCGGTGACGGAGACCGCCGCCTGCCTCGTTGCCTCCGAGCGCAAGGTGTGCCAGCAATAATCCGCCGATGAAAAAGATCGCATCGTTCCGGGCAAGGAAAGTAATGCCCAGCAGCAAACCGAATGCCAGCCTTTGTCTTGTGGTAAAGGGCTCAGAACCATCCGAGACGAGGCTTAAGTAGTAGTTGAGCGTGAAAAGAATTGCCGCGAAATAAAGGCCGGTTTCAAGTCCGTTCATGCTGTGCGTAATCGTGTGCGGCGCTGCAAACCACAAGGCGGCGGAAATGGATGCAAGCTCATGCCCGTGCCGAAAGCCGGAAAACACGCGCATGGCAACCTTGTACGCATAATATCCAGCAATTGCGGACACAAGGACGGAGAACAATGTCACCAGCACGATGCCAGAAGGTTTTGAGCCTCCCGCAATAAAGTGGAGGCCTGCAAACAGGAAAGCCGCTAGCGGCTGAACCCCGTTTGTGGCCAGGGTTCCCTCCGCTGTTGACATGCCCAACCCGATCGCCATGTTGCGCGCGATGGTCTGCAGCAGATAACCATCTTCGGTTATGTATTGCCAGAAAAGGCGGTTATCAAGATCGGTGAGCGGAAAAAGGCGGGCAGCCAGGCCGATCAAGACCAGCGACCACAGGCATATCTTGAGCGGACTGGAGGCGATTTGCGGCAAAGCGTCAGATCTGGATCGAACCCGGTCTGCGATAGCGGGAATTTCTGAAATCATCATGCGATCATGGTTGAGGTGCTTGATTAAAAAACAGCCGCAACTGGAAGTTAATGTCCCCAGCAGTAGATTCATGGCGCAGGTTGTGGGCTAAACCAGCGGATGTCTGGCAAAACAACCTGCGGCGAGCTGGTTCAGACATTTCAAAAAATGATCCGAATTATACAGCAAGACGTTTGCAGCCCTGACGTGAGCGGCGAATTCCAGAATTATCTTTAAAACCCCAGCTATCCACGAAAGTCACGAAATAACACGAACAAATTCAAAAAATTTTTGAGTGTTACACGATACCTGATGGGTGAACTGCCATAAGCAGTCAGCTTCGTGCCTTGCGAGCTTCCGCCTTGCGGCGGAATGCCCGCTTACCCCGCTTCGCGTTTTTTGTGGAGCAGCTAGAGTTTTTTGGATTATTGTTGCTGGCCGGGTTACATCCTAAAGACAACGGCCCCACCATCACGATGAGGCCGGTGCCTTGAACGAGGATGATCAGAGTTATTTCTCGATCTTTTTGATGGCTTCCTGGATTTCCACCTTGCGGCCCGCATCCGCATCTTCGCGGCCGGGGCGCGCCGGAGCGTTCAGTGCTTTATTGAAGTATTCGAGCGCCTTGGCGCGCTCGCCACGCTCGACCATGAGTTCACCCATGAAAAAATTCGGATCAATACCGTCCGGGTTGACCTTGAGCGCGCGCTCCAGATAGTCACGCGCCTTGTCGTGGTCGCCGAAGGAGCCGAAGCGCGGCACCTTGTAGTAGAGGCTGCCGAGCGAGGTCAGCGCGGAACCGTGCAGAGCGTTGGGATCAATCTTCTCCGCGGCGAGCAGCAGGTCGCGCGCTGCCTTGGCGGTGCCGCCGGCCGAGAAGATGCTTTGGTATTTGGCCAGGGTGCTGGTGATGATTCCTTCCCAGATCAGCGGCTCGGCGCGCCCCGGGTTGGCGGCAGTCACCCCGTGCGCCTCCTTGATGAGCTTCTCAAACGCCGCTTCCTTGTCTTTTTCGGGCGTCTGGTAATAGGCCGTCGCCCAACTGTGTTGCAATTTCACGATGGCTGTGTCGAGCGGGGTGGTTTCGGCGAATGCGGTGTTGGCAGCGAACAGCAGCGCGACCAGCCAGGCGTACTTCTTCATGAATAGCTCCTTAGTAGTGAATAGTTAGTTGTGGGTCAAAAACAACGGCAATTCGTCCACGAAAAACACGAAAGGCACGAAATAAAACAGCAGGTGTGTCTGTTGAGTGGTGTTAACCATCTGGTTTTATTTTGTTTCATATAGAAATTTGATTTTGTTCGTGAATTTCGTGGACAGATATTTTTACCGATTATATGGATTGGGCGTACTTGCGCGCGATGCGCATGTTCTTCAGCAGGCCGCCGTCGACCAGACGCGGGAACATGCCGTTCAGCCGTGCGAAGAAAGACTCCGGCTGGCCGATGAAATGTTCCTTGCGGTCCTGTTCGATCGCCAGCACGATCTGTCCGGCGACATAGTCCGGCTCATCCATGTTGGCCCTGGTCTTTTCCAGCATGCGCGTGGTGACGTCGTTGTTCAGCGGTGTCCTGGTCGCGCGCGGCGAAACGTAGGTGACGCCGACCCGGCTGTCGGCCAGCTCGCGACGCAGCGCCTCGGAAAAGCCGCGCATCGCGAACTTGCTCGCGCAATAGGTCGCGAAGTGCGGGAAGCCGATTGAGCCGAAGGCCGAGCCGATGTTCACGATGCGCCCGCTGTCCTGCTGCAACAGGTGCGGCAGCACGGCGCGTACCAGCAGCATCGGTGCGACGACGTTGACACCGATCATCTGCTCGATGCGTTTCGGGTCGTGGCGCTCGAACAGCGTGAAGTCCATGATGCCCGCGTTGTTGATGAGCATGTCCACGCCACCCATGGCATGCAATGCCGCGTCCACCGCCTGCTGCGGTGCGCCCTCGGCGGACAGGTCGAGCGCGACGGGTGCAGCCGAGCCGCCGTTCTTGTTGATCTCGGCGCAGATTTCTTCCACGCGCGGCGCGTTGCGCTCGACCAGTGCCAGCCGCGCGCCTTTCGCGGCGAGTTGCAACGCCAGGCGGTAGCCGATGCCGCCGGCCGCGCCGGTCAGGATGATGCGTTTATCCGAAAGATTCATGCAGTGCCTCCCGATGTTGTAATGTTTGATATTAAAAACAGCAAGTTCAAGCCACAGAGAACACAGAGGACAAAGAGATGCGGGCATTACATATGGCAGCCAATGGTTTCTCCTCTGTGAACTCTGTGTTCTCTGTGGCTAACTGATTTTTTCAGGCCAATAAATTGCCATCTGATTTTTCCTCGTGCAGTTGTTCGATGGCTGGCTGGTATATCTGCCAGATCGCTTCGCGCTTCAAGCGGCCATTCGCGGTCAGTTGCCCGTTCTGCGGCAGGAACGGAGCCTGCGCGGGCAGCCAGTGTTTTACCTGCGCATAGTCCGGCAGCACGCGGTTCGCCTCTTCTATCGCCTGGTTCACGGCCACGAGCGCTTCGGATGTCGCGGCGCGCGGCACGATCACCGCCACGTTCCACGGGCGCGCCTCGCCGAACACCGCCGCCTGCACAATGGCCGGGTGCAGGGTCAGCTCGCGCTCCACCCATTCCGGCGACACGTTGCGCCCGAACGAGGTTATGAAGATGTTCTTCTTGCGTCCGGTGAGATGCAGGAAGCCCTGCTCATCGAGGTGCCCGATGTCGCCGGTCGGCCAGAATTCGTTAATGTGAAATTCGCGAAGCGATTCGTTTGCTCCCTCTTTCTCCGGGGGAGGGTTGGGGTGGGGGAAGCGGGCATGGCAAATTTCATGATCAGGGGTGGCATCATTGCCATACCCGTTGGATTGCAGCGGTACTTCGCCGGTATAACCGAGCAGTGTCGCACCTGCCACGAGGATTTCGCCGTCCCCGGCAAATTTCACCCGCGCGTGCGCCAGCGGCTTGCCGACGCTGCCGATGCGGCGCGCGCCTTCGGTGTTGAGCGCGACCACCGAGGCGCATTCGGACAGGCCGTAGCCCTCGAACACCGGGATGCCGAGCGCTTCGGCGCGTTGCAGCAGGCGCTCGGCGACGGGCGCGCCGCCCACCGCGACGAAGCGCAACCGTGGCGGTGCGGGATGTCCCGCCTCGACGGCGGCGACCATGGCATGCAGCAGTTGCGGCGTCAGGATGGTGGTCGTGGCCTTGCATTGAATCAGCGCGGCGAGCATCTTCTTCACGTCCAGGCCGGACGAGCCGCTCAGCCCTACTTCGGCGAGCGGCAGCAGGTGGCAGCTTGCGCCGGCCAATAACGGCACATACACGCCGGCGAGGTTTTCCAGCAGGGTGGGCAGAGGCAGCACGCTGACATGGCGGTCGGCTGGTTTTCCACGCGTGGCTGCCAGCAGGGAAGACGCGACCTGCTGCAACGCAGCAATGCCCAGGCATACGCCTTTCGGATGGCCGGTGGTGCCGGAGGTGTAGGTGATCTTGACCGTGCCTGCGGGCAGCGCTTTCGCGGTGATGTTGCGCAGGCGAATTTCGCTGAAGGCATGGTTGTTCAGCTCATGCGTGAATTCCGCGCCGGTTTCGATGCTTGCGGCTTCGAGCAGCTTGCGGTATTGCTCCGGCTGATCGGTGAGGATGCAGTCAATCCCCGCGTCGCGGATGCTGTGGGCGATCTGTTCCGCCGAGAAGAAAAGCGGCAGCGGGATGAGCGGCTTGCCGGCGTGCAGGCAGGCCAAGTCGAGTGCTGCCCAGAGCGGCGAGTTGTCGAGCACCAGCCCGATTATTCTGGCGGGAGCCGCGCGCAGTTGTGCGCCGAATTGTTCGACTGAGGCGGCGAGTTCCCGGTAGTTGAGCGCATGCTGTTTGCCAAGCAGGGCAGGGGAATCGGGGCGTTCCTTGCTCCACCGGCTGAGGGCGTCGATAACGGACAGGGTCATGCTTTCCCCGGGATCAGGCGCAGATCTTGCAGCAAGGGCCGATTTCCGGCACGCAGCCTCCGGCAACCCGGGGTTTGCTGCGCCGCTCGATGCGCTGTACCGTCATGATTTGCGGCTTCTGCTCGTAGTAGCTGCCCCATTCCGCCTGTTCTTCTGCGGGAAGCCGGCTCTTGTCCGCATCGCCGAGCATGGCCGGCTTCAGCCCCGTCTTGGTGAACGCGTTGCGCACCAGCGGAACGGCGGTGAAGACTGCCCATTGCTTGGAAGTGGTGTGCAGCCGGCTGACGATGGCGGTAATCAGGTAGCGTGCCACGCCCGGCTCCATCACCGATAAATTACCCACTTCGACGATATCGCCGCGCTCGACCGGGGAGCCGGTGCGTTCCGCGAGCACCGCCTCGATGGGCTGATCCAGATAGGCTTCCAGGAACAGCGGCTCGTGTGCGGCGCTGCGGAAGCCGCAAGCCGCAACCAGTTTATTGTCCTGATCGCGCAGGCTCATCAGGCAGGGCTTGAAGCGTTTGATTTTTGCACCATACGCCTGGCGGAAAACCTCACCGATGAATTGCTCGACCTCGGCGCGGTCATCCGAGCCGGGCAGGGAAAAATGCACGTCGAACGGACGCTCTGCCAGGCCGATGGCGGGATTGGAAATGACGGTATTCATCGGTTCTGTGAGGCCGGCTGGCCTGTTAAATGGAACGCAATTTTAAAACGGTAAATCGGCGCAAGCGCCCGGCATGAGGCTGTTGGGGAAGAAATAAGTTCAAAGCCCATGTCCTCATCCGGGTCAGGCCGCCTTCAGCCTGGCGCGTGCATACGAAATCCCTGCCTTTACCAGCTCCCTGGCGTCATAGCGGTTGAGCATGTTGCAGCCGTTGCACAGCGCCGGGATCGAGTCCATGCTCTCGCGTCTGGCCAGCACTTCGCGGATGCTCATATTCGCCACGTTTCCGATGGGATGTTTATGGCTGACGTCGTTGTAGCAGTACAGGTAATCGCCGCTCGACGCAATGAAGACATCGATGTTGCGCGGCACGCATTTGAAGCGGTTGCTGCGCCACTGCTGGAACACCTCCCAGGCGCCGGGGATGAAGTCGAACTCCTGGGAGCGCAGGTGGTGCTGCTGGATCAGTTGCCGCAGCTTTTCGGTGGCCAGTTCATGCTCTTTCAGGCTGCCGCCGCGGTTGTACAGGGTGGGCGACATGGTCAGGGTCTGCACGCCCTGCGCGCGCAGCCAGGCGATGGTGTCCGGCAGCGAGGGCAGGCACTCCGGCATGGGCGTGAGGCTGATGGCAAGCCGGGTATGCTTGAACAGCCGCTGCGCCGTCTGGATGTTCTCCATGACACGCGCCTGGTCAAGATTGACGTGCACCCGTTGATACACCGCCGGGTCGATGCTGGAAAAGGAGACCAGCAGCAGGTCGATCGCGCCGTCCAGGTGCCGGATGCGTTCTGCGTCGAGCTGGTGGCCGTTGCTCACCATGTCGAAGCGGATCGGGTGGCCGCGCATGTCGTCCACGAATTCGAAGAACCGGGTGTGCGTGGTGGGTTCGCCGTAGCCCGCGATGACGGTGCGGAACACGTCCTGCGGGGTCAGGCGCTCCAGCACCTGGCGCCAGGTCTGCTCCTTCATGAGCATGGGGCTTTCGATCAAATCCCTCGGGCACATCGGGCAAAGCGCGTTGCACTTGCTGGTCCACTCGACGTTGACAGCGATGCGGTAGGAGCTCATTTTGCGGTATTGGCAGGTTGTTCGGCCGGAACTAGGCGCGGGACATAGGCCGGGCAGCTCGGCGCGACCAGTTCGATGTCTACGGCAACGACGCATTCCGCCTGCGGAAAATGTTCCATCATTGCCGCGTTCTCATGGATGGACGCGCGCCCGTTGACGCGCAGGCGTGCGCCGTCGGCAAAGTCGATGAACAGCAGGCTGGCATATGGATTAAGCAGGATGTTGCCGAGGCTCATGTAGGCGCCATTGCCCTTTACGCGTGCCTCGAAATGCGGGAACGCCAGGCGGTTCGGGGACAGTACCTTGACCAGGCCGGGGCCGCCGCCCTTGAACGAGCAGTCGCAGCGGCCGTCGGGTGAACTGGTGGCGAGGAAGAAGAACGGTGCTCCCCCGATCCGGGCGTGGAGCTGCTCCGGGATGTGATCCCAGATGAGCTGATTGATGCGCGCCTCGGTCCACAGCTCCGGGTTGCCCCAGCGTTGCTGTGCGTCAAGTTCGCCAGCATGAAAAGGCGATGAAGTCATGATGGTCATTCCTGCGGAGATGTATTAAAAAATGAGGTTCCAGAAAATCTTAGGTTACCCGGCAATGACCGGCACATTAACGCAAAGTTCAGGTCACGGGCGGCGCAAACAGGGAGGAATTTGTAACTATTTGTAATCAGCAGGGGCCGGTTAAGAATCGAATAGCCGTTTGTTGAAATTATCCCCAATTTCGAGCGGCATCAGTGAAACACTGATAGCATTTTCATGCAAAACACTTCTGCATGCCTGGAGCGGACGCTTAATATGCCCTCGCTGTTGCGGTTTTTGCCGGTATTGCGGCTCACATTACTGGCATGACGCCGAGACGGCCCGCTTTGAGCGTGTCCCAGGCTGTGGTAAATTGCCCAGGCAGAATGAGTGATTTGAACCCCGCACAATATTGAAGCTGCCACTTTGCTATACTTCAGGCTCCGCGCCAGCATATTGACTCCGTACTACCGCCACCATGCCAGAAAAATTTACCGTTAGGGCGGATCATCGCGCTTGCCATGCTGTTCCGGCAATCCCCGCCGCAACCGGTGCATCGCCGGCGATCGTCGCCGACGCGTTGGCGCGCCCGCTTCAAGACTTGCGCATCTCTCTTACCGACCGCTGCAACTTCCGCTGTGTGTATTGCATGCCCGAGGAATTTTTCAACGCTGATTATGCTTTTCTGCCGCGTGACGCGCTGCTGAATTTTGAGGAGATTACCCGTATCGCGCGGATTTTTGTCGGCCACGGTGTGAGAAAAATCCGCCTGACCGGCGGTGAGCCCCTGTTGCGCAAGCACCTGGAAAACCTGATCGAGATGCTCGCGCAACTGAGAACGCCGGATGGGCGCGAGCTGGATCTGGCCCTGACTACCAACGGGTCGCTGCTCGCCCAAAAAGCGCAATCGCTGAGAGACGCGGGCCTGAAGCGGCTCACCGTCTCGCTCGACTCGCTGGACGACAGCACTTTCCGGCGCATGAACGGGGTGGATTTTCCGGTGGCGCAAGTGCTGCGCGGCCTGGATGCCGCCCGTGCGGCCGGATTCGGCCCGATCAAGTTGAACATGGTGGTCAAGCGCGGCACGAATGACCAGGAAATCGTGCCCATGGCGCGCCACTTCAAGGGTACCCCTTTCATTCCGCGATTCATTGAATATATGGATGTCGGCGCTTCCAACGACTGGAGAATGGATGAGGTCGTCCCCTCTTCCGAAGTGGTGCGGCGCATTGCCGAGCACATGCCGCTCGAAGCGGTCGAGTCAAACCACCCCGGCGAAACGGCGGAACGATGGCGCTACCTGGATGGCGGCGGCGAAATCGGGGTAATCTCGAGTGTCACCCAGAGCTTCTGCCGCGATTGCATTCGCGCCAGGCTGTCTACCGAAGGCGTGCTCTATACCTGTTTGTTTGCGGCGAGCGGCCACGATTTGCGGACGTTGATGCGCGGCGGGAAAACCGACCAGGAAATTGCTGCCGCAGTCGCGGGGTTGTGGCAGGTGCGCGCGGACCGCTACTCGGAGCTGCGGAGCGCGAAAACCGGCGGCGCGGCAGCCCCGACCAGAAAAATTGAAATGTCCTACATCGGCGGATAAGCTGCATGGAACCCCAAGGCTACTTCATGTCGGTCCTCGCGGCGCTGGATGACTACGATCCCAATTCGATGCCGGTGGAGCAGGCGCGCCTGCTCATCCGGAAATTCCTGGCCGCACCTCTTGAGCAGGAATCCATCAACCTGAGCGATGCCTTGCGGCGCACGCTGGCAGAAGATGTGTTGTCCCCGATGAACGTGCCGCCGCACGATTATTCGGCGATGGACGGCTATGCGATGCGCCACGCCGATCTGGAAAACGCCCCATGCAAACTCAAAATCGCAGGCAGCGCCTTCGCCGGACATGCCTATACGGGGCGCATCGGAGAAGGAGAATGCGTGCGCATCATGACCGGCTCGCTCATTTCGGGCGGGTGCGATTGCGTGGTGATGCAGGAGGACGTCAAGGTTGACGGCGCAACGGTTGAAATAGCGGGAGGCCATCGCCCCGGCGAAAACATCCGCCTGGCCGGAGAAGACATTGCGTGCGGCGCCACCGTACTCGCACGCGGGCAGGCAATCCGCCCCGCCGAGATGGGCTTGCTCGCCTCGCTGGGCTTCAGCAGAATCGCGGTATACCGCAAATTGAAAGTTGCGCTACTTTCAACCGGTGATGAATTGCAGCAACCCGGGTCGCCGCTGGCGGCTGGCCGGATTTACGACAGCAACCGCTATACCTTGATGGGCATGCTGGGCGAACTGGGTGTGGAAGTGATTGATATGGGCGCTGTCCGCGATGACCGGCCCAGCCTCAAGGCGGCGCTGCTGGACGCTGCCGGGCAGGCCGATGCCATCATCAGCAGCGGCGGAGTTTCCGTGGGCGAGGCCGATTACGTCAAGCAGTTGCTCGACGAAATCGGCGAAGTGGTATTCTGGAAAATCGCGATGAAACCGGGCAAGCCGCTTGCCTACGGCAAAATCGGAGCCAGCCATTTCTTCGGTTTGCCCGGCAACCCTGTCGCGGTCATGGTCACCTTCCAGCAGTTCGTGCGCGATGCCTTGTGCGTACTGATGGGGCAGCAGCCCAGGCCTGTCCCGGAATTCCAGGTAGCCAGCGCCGAGCGCATCCGCAAGATTCCGGGGCGCACCGAATTCCAGCGCGGCATCCTGAGCCATGATGAAAACGGCAGGCTGATAGTGCGCACCACGGGCGGGCAGGGTTCCGGCATCCTTAGTTCTATGAGCAAGGCCAACTGTTTTATCGTGCTGCCGGCAGCGCAGGGAAATGTCGAGGCGGGCAGCGTGGTGCAGGTGCAGCCGTTTTTACTCTGAAAATCTCAATTCAAGCCACAGAGTTCCAGAAAGCACAGAGAATGCAAGAAGTAGACTTATTTTGCGGTTGCCCCCGGAAGGTAAGCTGGTTTCTCCTGATAGCCGTATGTTTTGGCTCTGTGAACTCTGTGTTCTCTGATGTAACTACTAGCCACTCGACCCGGCTGGCAAATGACGCCAGCCAAGTCGCTGGTTATGTGGCTTACTGCTTTTCCTGGATTTGATGCGACACGCAATCACCACCGTAATTCTGGCCGGCGGCCAGGGTAAGCGCATCGGAGGCGCCAAGGGCTTGCAGTTCCTGCAGGGGCGTCCTCTGATAGACTGGGTGCTGGACAGCGTCAGCGGGCAGAGCGGCGAAGTGTTGATCAACGCGAATGGCGCGCCCGGTGATTACGTGCGCTTCGGGTGCCAGGTCGTTGCCGACCGGATAACCGGCTGGGCCGGCCCGCTGGCCGGATTGCATGCGGCCCTGCACTGCGCGCGGTACGATCTGGTTGCCTGTGTTCCGTGCGACACACCATTTTTGCCGGACGATTTGCTGTCCCGCCTGCTTGCGGCTGCGGACGAGGAGGCTGCCGTGGCTGTCGCAGGCGGGAAGCGGCAGCCCGCCATCGGGCTGTACCATAAATGCGTATTGACCGGCCTCGACGCCTACCTGCATTCGGGAGGGCGCAAGGTGTCAGACTGGCAGAACACGTTGCGCTTGCGCGAAGTAGTATTCGATAATGCCAGCGCATTCACAAACATAAATTCGCCGGACGATTTGGCGCAGGCCAGCCAGACGGTGCGCGCGGGTGATGTGTCAATATCGGCACTTAGAAAGCCATGAGAGAAATGAACAGGGCCTTGCAGGAAGTTGCACTATGCCTGACCAGAAAATAATCGGTTTTGCGGGATACTCCGGCAGCGGCAAAACCACGCTGCTGGAAAAAGTCATTCCACTGCTGACCGGGCGCGGCCTTCGTATTGCCGTCATCAAGCATGCCCACCACGATTTCGACATAGACAAGCCGGGCAAGGATACCTTCCGCCACCGTCAGGCCGGAGCGGGCGAAGTGATGATTATCTCGGCGCAGCGCTGGGCGCTGATGCACGAGTTGCGCGAGGAAAAAGAACCAAGCATGGAAGAACTCTGCGCGCGTTTCTCGCCTTGCGATCTGATTCTGGCGGAAGGCTACAAATGCGCCACCATTCCCAAGCTGGAGGTGTTCCGCGAAGAAAACCGTGCCAGGCCGGACTGGAAAAACATTTATCCGGCTGACCCGCAAATTGTCGCGATTATCACCGACAGCAAAGATGTGTTCCCGTTACCGGTGCTCGACATCAATCAGCCGGAAGACGTCGCTGCCTTCATCATGAATTATTTTTCTTTCCCCCGGAATACCTGCGAGGCGGACAAGCCATGAAAATCAGACTGGTATATTTTGGCCGCCCGAGAGAACAATTGAAAATGTCGGGTGAAACGGCGGACGTTCCGGAGAATCTGTCCACCTTGGCCGATCTGCTGGGCTGGCTGCGCGCTCGCGGGGAGGTGTGGGCGCGCGAACTGGCGGAGAACCGCGTGCGTTGCGCGATCAACCAGGAGTTTTCCGGGCTGGCCGCGCCCATCAGCGACCGCGACGAGATTGCCATCTTTTCGCCCATCTCCGGCGGGTAACAATGAGCATTTCGATACAGGAAGGCGACTTCGATGTTGCCGCAGAAATGGCGGCCCTGCGCCGCAGCAGCGCAAAAACCGGCGCACTGGTCAGTTTCGTCGGGCTGGTGCGCGATTTCAGCAACGAAGGCCGGATAGACAATATCTTTCTCGAACACTATCCCGGCATGACCGAGAAAGCGCTGGGCAAAATCATCAGCGAGGCAACGGCGCGCTGGAGCCTGCTCGGCGTGCGCGTCATCCACCGCATCGGCCCGCTGCTGCCGAACGACCAGATCGTGCTGGTTGCCACGGCGGCGGCGCACCGCCGCGAAGCTTTCTCATCCTGCGAATTCATCATTGATTACCTGAAAACCGCCGCCCCGTTCTGGAAAAGGGAGCAGACTGATATTGGCGGCAGATGGCTGGAAACGCGCGACTCGGACATACAGCGCATGGAGCACTGGATTAAAGGGGAGTAACGGCGTGACGGACACCATGACACACTTCGATCAGGACGGCCAGGCTCATATGGTCAATGTCGGATGCAAGAGCGAGACCCAGCGTATCGCAAAGGCTGCCGGCAGCATCAGGATGAACGCCGGCACACTGGCGCTGATCGTCTCCGGCACCGCAAAAAAAGGCGATGTGCTGGGCGTGGCGCGCATTGCCGCGATCCAGGCAAGCAAGCGCACCTCCGAATTGATTCCGTTGTGCCACCCGCTGTATCTCACCCGCGTCGCGGTGGAATTCCGGGTAGATCAGGAAAATTCCGCTATTGATTGCATCGTCACGACAGAAACCTTTGGCCGTACCGGCGTCTAAATGGAAGCGCTGACTGCAGTCAGCGCCGCCCTGCTGACCATCTACGATATGTGCAAGGCTGTTGACCGCGGCATGGAAATTACCCGGATACGCCTGCTGGAAAAACAGGGCGGGAAATCGGGGCATTGGCAAGCGACATAAAAAACATGCTCCAACCCTTTGATGCAGCGCGTGTTATACTTCGTGCCTGACAGATAGAGCAAGAAGCGATATGGTTAAACAGCGTACGCTGAAAAACCCGGTACAGGCGACGGGGGTTGGCCTGCATACCGGCGAGAGGGTTGATCTCGCCTTGCGGCCCGCGCCCGCCAACAGCGGCATTGTGTTTCGCCGTGTGGATCTCAATCCGGCGGTCGAGATCCGCGCCGAAGCTCATGCCGTACATGACACCCGCTTGTCCACCTGCATGGAAGCAAACGGCGTGCGCGTGGCCACCGTTGAGCATCTGATGTCCGCCTTTGCCGGGCTGGGGGTGGACAATGCATACGTGGATTTGAACAGCGCAGAAGTGCCGATCATGGACGGCAGCGCCGGAACCTTCATTTTCCTGTTGCAATCCGCCGGCATCGCTGAGCAATCTGCCGCCAAGAAATTCATCCGCATCAAAAAAACTGTGGAAGTCAGGGACGGCGACAGGTGGGTACGCTTCGAACCATTCAACGGCTACAAACTGAACTTCACCATCGCCTTTGCCCATCCGGTGTTTTCCACCAGCAAGCAGGACGTGACGGTGGACCTGGGTGAGCATTCCTATATCAAGGAAGTAAGCCGAGCCCGCACCTTCGGCTTCATGCAGGATGTCGAGGCCATGCGCGCCCAAGGCTTGGCGCTTGGTGGCAATCTGGACAACGCCATCGTGATGGACGAATACCGCGTCATCAACCCGGACGGGCTGCGCTTCGAGGACGAGTTCGTCAAGCACAAGGTGCTGGATGCCATCGGCGATCTGTATTTGCTCGGCCATCCGCTGATCGGGGCGTTCTCCGGACACAAGTCCGGCCACGCGCTCAACAATGCCCTGCTGCGCGCCCTGCTGGCAGACGAGCAGGCGTGGGAGTTTGTGACCTTCGGCAAAGCCGAGGAAGCACCGGCGTTTCTGCGTTTACAATTGCAGGCCGCCTGACCGGCTATGCTCTCCCGGCCTTGCCGCCACCTTGTCCAGCAAGGGGGAGAAAATCATTGAGGGGCAGGGGAAAAGCTAAGCCGCGAAAGATAACTCCATGCTTATCCTGCGCTTGTTGTTCATCCTGTTTGCGCTCGCCATCATCCTGTCCGGCGGGATGTACCTGTTTACCCGCAACCGCCGCTACCTCAACCTGGCATGGCAAATTGTGCGTTTTGCGGTATTTGCGGCACTGGTTTTTGCCGCGCTGTACGTGCTGGAGCGGTACGTGCTGATCGGGTGGAGGATTTTGCTGTGAGCAAGCGCTGCGTTCGCCCTCAACCCTTCCGCGCCGCAAGTCTGCGCAGGGCGTTTCTTAACGGCGAATCCGGCAATTCTCCGGCCAATTCAACCAGTTTTTTCCGTCCTGCAGCACTCAACTGCGTTGGTGCGGAGACATGGCGGGCGGGAGGGAGGGCAACTTGCACCCTGACCTGAATTCTAGTAACCTCGCAACCCGCGTTTTGGAATAGCCGGGCGAGCTCCGGGGCGAGCTGGCGCAATTTGGCAGCCACTGCGCCATTGTCGGCGGAGAGAACCAGAGTTTGCTGTTCCATTGCAAGCACACGGCTGGCGCGCGTCAGGGAAGGCGGGGCCAACTGTTCATAATGCCGCTGTAACGAGAGTAACCACCCCGCCTTGAGGGATAGCTGGCGCAACTCCTGGCTTGCGTCGAGGTAAGAATTCAAGCGTTTCGACACTTCATCAATTGACCCGAAGGTGAAGCATGAATGTTATTCTAGTTTCCAACCGTTTTGCAAAAGCCCGCAGTATCACCTTGCGCAGCTCCCACCTGATGCTGGCCGCGCTGCTGGCTTTCGGTTTGCTGCTGGCGTCCGCGTTTGCGGTGCAATATGCTATTGCCCGTTTCCAGCCGGACGCGCTGAGCGCCGAGATGCGCGCCTGGCTGGCCAACGTGCAGGCCGAAGGCAAGCTTAAGCAGCAGTTTTATTTGCGCGAAGGCTTGGATACCATGGCTGCCCGTCTGGGTCAGATGCAGGCCCAACTGGTGCGTCTGAACGCGCTCGGCGCCCGCTTGGCAAAACTGGGCGGGATCAAACCTCAGGAGTTCAATTTTGACGAACTTCCACCCCAGGGCGGGCCTTATATGCCCGCGCAACAGGATATTTCCCTGGATGGCATGAACCGGCAATTGTCCGAACTGTCAGCCTTGCTGAGCGATCGCAACGACAAGTTGCTGGCGCTGGAGACCATGCTGATGCAGGTCAGGCTCGACAAGAAAATGATTGCTGCGGTATCGCCGATCAGCGAAGGGTGGAGTTCCTCCAATTTCGGGTGGCGCCTCGATCCGTTCACCGGCAAGAACGCGATGCACGAAGGGGTGGATTTCGTCGTGCCGGAAGGCACACCCATCATGGCGGCAGCCAGCGGCATCGTGGTGTTTTCGGGTTACCACGAGCAATATGGTAATATGCTGGAGGTAGATCACGGCCACGATATTGTCACGCGCTACGCACACGCTTCCAGGTTGCTGGTCAAGATCGGGCAAATCGTGCGGCGTGGGGAAGAGATCGCCAAAGCCGGCAGCACGGGCCGCTCCACCGGCAACCACATGCACTTTGAAGTGAGGTACAAGGGTATCGCCCAAAACCCCGACCGTTTGCTGAGCAGCGCAGCAGGCTGATGCGCACCGGTATTGCACAAGGGTGAGGTGCGCCACCTCACCCTTTTTGTTTGGTTTGTTTGTCTGACATCCGGGAGCCGCCAGCCCGAGAAAAGCCCGAAATAATGATTCCCAATTTGCTGAAAAACATATTTGGTAGCCGCAACGACCGCCTGCTCAAACAATACCGCCAGACCGTGCGGGCGATCAACGCCCTCGAAGCCGGGCTGGAAAAGCTGTCCGACGAAGAGTTGCGGCGCAAGACCGACGATTTCAGGCAGCGCTACAGCAAGGGGGAGTCGCTCGATGATCTGCTTCCGGAGGCCTTCGCCGTAGTGCGCGAAGCAGGCCGCCGCACGCTGCAGATGCGCCATTTTGACGTACAGCTGATCGGCGGCATGGCGCTGCACTACGGCAAGATCGCCGAGATGCGCACCGGCGAGGGGAAAACGCTGATGGCGACCCTGGCCGCTTATCTCAACGCGCTTTCCGGCCAGGGCGTGCACGTGGTGACGGTGAACGATTATCTGGCGAGCCGCGATGCCGAATGGATGGGCAGGCTGTACAAATTCCTCGGCCTTTCGGTCGGCGTCATCCTGTCGCAGATGGACCACGCCGACAAGCAGGTCGCCTACGCTTCCGACATCACTTACGGCACCAACAACGAGTTCGGCTTCGATTACCTGCGCGACAACATGGCCACCCAGGTCGGCGACCGTTACCAGCGCAAGCTTAACTTCGCCATTGTGGACGAGGTGGATTCCATCCTGATTGACGAGGCGCGCACCCCGCTGATTATTTCCGGACAGGCGGAAGGCAGCGTGGATATTTATCAGCGCATGGACAAGCTGGCGCCCCAGCTTGTGCGGCAGCAGGAAGAAAACGGGCCGGGCGATTACAGCGTGGACGAAAAAAACCGGCAGGTGCTGTTGACCGAGGCCGGGCACGAGCATGCCGAACAGCTGCTCTCCGGCAGCGGATTGCTGCCTGCCGGAGGCAGCCTGTATGACCCCGCCAACATCACCCTGATCCACCACCTGTACGCCGCGCTGCGCGCGCACGCCCTGTTTTTCCGCGACCAGCATTATGTGGTACAGGACGGCGAGGTCGTCATCGTGGACGAATTCACCGGCAGGTTGATGGCCGGGAGGCGCTGGTCGGAGGGCCTGCACCAGGCGGTGGAGGCCAAGGAAGGCGTGCCCATCAACAAGGAAAACCAGACGCTCGCTTCCATCACCTTCCAGAACTATTTCCGCATGTACGCCAAGCTGTCCGGGATGACCGGCACGGCGGATACCGAGGCGTATGAGTTCCAGCAGATTTACAACCTGGAAACCGTGATCATTCCGCCGCACCTGCCCACTATCCGCAAGGATATGATGGACAAGGTCTACCTGACCCTGGACGAAAAATACAGGGCGGTGATCGCAGATATCCGCGATTGCCACCAGCGTGGCCAGCCGGTGCTGGTCGGCACCACTTCGATCGAGATTTCCGAGCTGCTGTCCGGGCTGCTGGAAAAGGAAAAGCTGCCGCACCAGGTGCTGAACGCCAAGCAGCACGCACGCGAAGCCGAGATTGTGGAGCAGGCCGGACGCCCCGGGGTGATCACCATCGCCACCAATATGGCCGGCCGCGGTACCGATATCGTGCTGGGCGGCAACGTGGAAAAACCGGTTGATCGCCTGCGCGACGACAGCAGCCTCGACGATGCCACCCGCGAACAGCGTATCGAAAAATTGCGCTCGGAGTGGAAAACCCTGCACAAAATGGTGCTGGCAAGCGGCGGCCTGCACATCGTGGGCACCGAGCGGCACGAGTCGCGCCGCGTGGATAACCAGCTGCGCGGCCGCGCCGGCCGCCAGGGCGACCCCGGTTCCAGCCGCTTCTACCTGTCGCTGGAAGACCCGCTGCTGAGGATTTTTGCCTCGGACCGCGTGGCCGCGATCATGAATAAATTCAAGCTGCCTGAAGGTGAAGCGATCGAGCATCCGTGGGTGACGCGCGCCATCGAAAACGCGCAGCGCAAGGTCGAGGCACGCAACTTCGACATGCGCAAGCAAATTCTGGAATTTGATGATGTCGCCAACGATCAGCGCAAGGTGATCTACCAGCAGCGCAACGAGTTGCTGGAAAGCCGGGATATTTCCGAAACCATCTCCGCGATGCGTGACAGCGTGTTGAACGATGTGGTCAGCGATTACATCGCGCCGGAAAGCATGGAAGAGCAATGGGACGTGCCGTCGCTGGAAAAGGCTTTGCACGCCGAATTCCAGCTAAGCTTGCCGCTGGTGCAGTGGCTGGAGCAGGATAAGACGCTGGACGAGAACGGCTTGCGGGAACGCATCCGCGAGGCAGGTCAGCAGCACTACCTGAGCAAGCTGGAGCGGGTGGAAGTGGAAGCCATACGCCAGTACGAGCGCATCCTCATGCTGCAAAGCCTGGATACGCACTGGCGCGAACACCTGGCGGCGCTGGACCATCTGCGCCAGGGTATCCACCTGCGCGGCTATGCGCAGAAAAATCCCAAGCAGGAATACAAGCGGGAAGCGTTCGAGCTTTTTTCCGCCATGCTGGAAGCGATCAAGCGCGAGGTGACCCAGATGCTGATGACGGTGCAAATCCGCAGCGAGCAGGATATCGAGGCGGTGGAAGCCACGCAGGCGCCTGGAAACGTGCAGTACCATCACGCCGATTACGAGGAGGCGCTGGGGCAGAACGAAAAGCAGGCAGCGGAGCGCCAGCCATTCACGCGCGCTGGCGCAAAAGTGGGGCGCAACGACCCCTGCCCGTGCGGCTCGGGAAAAAAATACAAGCAGTGCCACGGCAAGTTGAGCTGATTTACTTTACTGGAGAGCGCCATGACGACAGACGATTTGATTATGCAGGCTCTGTGCAATTCCACCCTGACCGAGGAATTGCGGGATTCGGAAATTGACGTTCTGGCAAGCATTGTTACGTTACGCGAGTTCAAGGCAGGGGAGACTCTGGTGCAGCCGGGCGGGAACGGCCAGCTGAAAGATACGCTGCTGATCCTGGGCAGCGGCGAAGTTGAGGCCAACGCCGTGATTGCCGGCGAAAAAATGACACTGCATCTGCTCAAGCCGGGTGATCTGGCGGGCATCATCGGCTTTGTCGGCGGCAGCGCAACGCAGGTGAGCGCGACCGTGATCGCCAAGACCGACAGCAAGGTGCTGCTGCTCGACCGCAAGCGTTTCGAGTCATTGCTCAATACCCAGCCGGCCATCGTGTATTACGTGATGCGCGGCATCGTGCGGCACGTGCATGGCATCGTGCGGCGCATGAACATGCAGTCGGTGGAAATGAGCAACTACATCTACAAGCAAGGCGGACGGTACTAATTCCAGCTCCATTTCATCAGTGATACTGCGTTGGCTTTCGCGCTCGCTCCTGGCCGTACTGCATGTACTGTCTTCGTCGCTCGCTTGTCGCCGCCTTGTCTCACTTTCGAAATGAAACTGGAATAACCGGGTAATCTCACATGCCAGTCAATCTGCAACCTCCGGGCAAAGGTGATCTGCTGCCCATCTGCGGCGTGCTGCTGGGCACGGCGGAAGCCTTCATCAAGAAACCGGACCGCAAGGATCTCCTGCTCATCCAGCTTGCCTCTCAAGCAGCCGTGGCGGGCGTTTTCACCCAGAACCGCTTTTGCGCGGCGCCGGTCATCGTGGCGCGCGAACACCTGGCATCGGGTAAAGGCATCCGCGCGCTGGTGGTCAACACCGGCAATGCCAACGCCGGCACCGGCGAACCGGGGCTGGCTGCGGCGCGGGCCACCTGCGCCGAAATCGCCAACTTGCTGGATTGCGACGCCGATCAAATACTGCCTTTTTCCACCGGCGTCATCATGGAACCGTTGCCGCTGGCTCGCATCATTGCCGGGTTACCGCACTGCATCGCCGGCCTTCGGGAAGATAACTGGCTCGATGCCGCGCACGCCATCATGACGACCGACATCGTCGCCAAGGGGGTTTCCAGGCAAATCACACTGGCGGGCAAGACGGTCACCATCACCGGCATCGCCAAGGGCTCCGGCATGATCCACCCGAACATGGCGACCATGCTGGGCTACATCGCCACCGATGCGGCGGTGGCGCAACCGGTGCTGCAACAGATGGTGCGCCACGCCGGCGATGCCTCGTTCAACTGCATCACAGTAGACGGCGATACTTCCACCAACGACGCTCTGATGCTGATCGCCACCGGTGCGAGCGATGCGCCCGCCATCAACGAAGCAGACGGCGAGGCCTGCGCCAAATTGCAGGCAGCGGTAACCGAAGTTGCCATCCTGCTGGCGCAGGCCATCGTACGTGACGGCGAGGGCGCCACCAAGTTCATCACCGTCAGGGTGGAAGGCGGCAGCAATGTGGCGGAGTGCAAGCAGATTGCCTATGCCGTGGCGCGCTCTCCGCTGGTCAAAACCGCGTTCTTTGCTTCCGACCCCAATCTGGGGCGCATCCTCGCCGCCATAGGCTACGCCGGAGTGCAGGATCTAGATGTGCAGCGGCTCAAGCTGTATCTCGACGACGTGCTGGTGGCCGAACACGGCGGGCGTGCTGCCAGCTACCGCGAAGAGGCGGGGCAGCGCGTCATGGAACAGAGCGACATCACCGTTCGCGTGGCGCTGGATCGCGGCGCGGCGGCCGCCACGGTGTGGACCTGCGATTTTTCCTACGACTATGTGAAGATCAACGCCAGCTACCGCAGCTAAGAGCTCGCCCGTAAATAATCTGCCCATGCGTTGCTGGGCAAAAACAGATGAGAGCAGGGCGCGGGGGAAGCCAGGCTTGCAGCCGCCAGGATTCGCGCTCTCGGCGGGGTAAATAAGCTGCGCTCGCCCCCGAGAATTGCCGGTAAGAAAAAATAATCGCCTAAGGTATAATCCGCGCCCTTATGCTCATACTTCGCGGACTCCATTCTCCTGACAAACAGCCGATAGCCCTTACCATCGGAAATTTCGACGGCGTGCATCTCGGCCACCAGGCTTTGCTCGAGCAGTTGAAGGCTGCGGCGCAAGCACGCGGGCTGCCGTCTGCGGTGCTGGTGTTCGAGCCGCATCCGCGCGAGTTTTTCACGCCGTTGCAAGCCCCCACGCGGTTGACCAACATGCGCGAAAAGCTGGAGCTGTTTGCCGGGCTCGGCCTTGACCGCGTACACGTATGCCGCTTCAACAGCAATTTTTCGCGGATGAGCGCGGCCGATTTCATCCATGCGTTGCATGAAAGACTGGCGGTGCAGTTTGCCCTGATCGGCGACGATTTCCGTTTCGGCAGCGGCCGCAGCGGCGATTTTGCGTTGATGGAGAAGATCGGCTCACAGCACGGTTTTGCGGTGCAGGCCATGCATACCGTGCTGCATGACGGCATCCGCATTTCCAGCACGGCGGTGCGCACGGCGCTGGCAGAGGGCCACTTGCGCATGGCGCAGCGCTATCTGGGGCGGCCATACAGCATCAGCGGCCGCGTGGAGCATGGCGACGGCATGGGGCACCAGCTCGGCTTTCCGACCGCCAATATCCAGCTGAAACACAACCGCCCCCCCTTGTCCGGAATATTTGTAGTGCGCATGCAGGGTGACGATTTGCTGCCCATGAACGGCGTGGCAAGCCTGGGCGTGCGTCCTACGGTGCGGCAGGACGGCAAAGCCGTGCTGGAGGTGCATCTGTTCGATTTCGCCCGCGAGATCTACAACAAGCACATGCGCGTGGATTTCCTGCACAAGCTGCGCGACGAGGAAAAATACCCCGGCGTGGAAATGCTGAAGCGGCAGATCGCGCTGGATGTGAGCAACGCGAAACAATGGTTTGTGCAAAATGGCTGAACAAAAATACCCGCTCAACCTCCCGGAAACGTCTTTCCCGATGCGCGGTGACCTTGCCAGGCGCGAGCCGCAGATGGTGGCGCAGTGGCAGTCGCAGCAGCGTTACCAGAAAATACGCGCGGCCAGCAAAGGGCGCCCGAAATTTGTGCTGCACGACGGGCCGCCCTATGCCAACGGCGATATCCACATCGGCCACGCGGTGAACAAGGTGCTCAAGGATTTCATCGTCAAGAGCAAGACGCTGGCTGGATTCGATGCGCCCTATGTGCCGGGCTGGGATTGCCACGGCCTGCCAATCGAGTTGCAGGTGGAGAAAAAACACGGCAAGGCGATTCCCCCCGCGCAATTCCGCGAGCTGTGCCGCAAATACGCCGCCGAGCAGATCGAGCGGCAAAAAAAGGATTTCATCCGCCTTGGGGTTTTGGGAGACTGGGATAACCCGTATCTGACGATGGATTACAAGACCGAGGCCGACATCATCCGCGCGCTCGGCACCATCTACGAGCGCGGCTACTTATATCAGGGGCGCAAGCCGGTGAACTGGTGCCTGGATTGCCAGTCGGCCCTGGCAGAAGCCGAGGTGGAGTATGAGGACAAGACCTCGCCCGCGATTGATGTTGGCTTCGAGGTTAAAGACAAGGCTGCGCTGGAGAAGGCGTTCGGCGTGCCGTTGCCTGCCGGCACGAAAGCCTATGCGGTGATCTGGACCACCACACCGTGGACGCTGCCCGCCAACCAGGCGGTGAGCGTGCACCCGCAGCATGAATACTGCCTGGTCAGCACCATAAAAGGCTATCTGGTGCTGGTTTCCGAGCTGATGGCAAGCTGCCTGCAGCGCTATCAATTGAAGGGCGAAGTGGTGGGGCGCAGCAAGGGCGGAGCGCTGGAGTTTCTGTCGCTGCTTCATCCCTTCAATGACCGCATTGTGCCGGTGATCTGCGGCGAACACGTCACGCTGGAAGCGGGCACCGGCCTGGTACATACCGCGCCCGCGCACGGCCTGGACGATTACTTCATCGGGCAGAAATACCATCTGCCAACCGACAACCCGGTCGGCGACGACGGCAAGTTCATCTCCACCACGCCGCCCGCCGGTGACGTGCCGCTGGCGGGCGTGTTCGTGTGGAAGGCGAATGATATCGTGCTGGGCGCGTTGCAGGCCAGCGGCCATCTGCTGCACATGGAGAAGATGCAGCACAGTTACCCGCACTGCTGGCGGCACAAGACGCCGATCATCTTCCGCTCTACGCCGCAGTGGTTCATCGGCATGGACAATGCCGCCTATCCGGTCGCGGCAGACGTGGAGAAGCTGGTGCGGGAGGGGCGTTCCAGGGCAGCGCATGACGGGCCGACGCTACGCGACCTCGCCAACCGGGCGGTTGAACAAACCGAATTCTTCCCTGCCTGGGGGCGCGCGCGCCTCGAAGCGATGATCCGGAACCGCCCCGACTGGTGCGTGTCGCGCCAGCGCAACTGGGGTGTGCCGATGCCGTTCTTCGTGCACAAGGAAACCATGCAGCTGCATCCGCGCACGCCGCAACTGCTGGAACAGGTCGCGCAGCTGGTCGAGCGCGACGGCATCGAGGCGT
>JACRAQ010000130.1 GCA_016213335.1 Nitrosomonadales bacterium | reverse complement strand
GCACCAGGTTTTCGCCGTGCGTGGTGGGGTGGGAGGCGACGCGGAAATCAATGGCGCGTCCGGACAGGCGCAACGAAATCCGGCCATCCTGCGGCGCGCGGGTTTCCGCGATGTTCATCCCGCTCATCACCTTCAGGCGCACCACCATGGCCGGCCAGAAGCTCTTGTGCAGGCTGCGCACTTGGCGCAGCACGCCGTCAATCCGGTAGCGGATGCGCAGGAAGCTGCTTTCCGGCTCGAAGTGGATGTCGGACGCACCCTGCTGCACCGCTTCGGTGAGCAGGGCGTCAATCAGGCGTACCACCGGCTGGCTGAATTCGGTAACGCCCTGATGCAGCGTCTGGTACTCCATCTCGCCCGGTTCGATCTCGTGCAGGATGCCGTCAATGGACAGCTCGAAACCGTAATACTGGTCAATGGCGCGCAGGATGTCCGACTCGCTGGCGAGTTGCGTGGTGAGGCGGTATTCGTCCTTGAGCAGGGCGCGCAACTGGTCCAGCGCGATGATGTTGTCGGGGTCGGCGATGGCCAGGGTGAGGTGCTTGTGGGTTACATCAACCGACAGCGGCAGCAACTGGTAGCGCCGAGCGATGTCTTTGGGGATCAGCTTGATGGCGGCCGAGTCGATGATGACGGTGGAAAGGTCAACGCTCTCCTGCCCCAGATTCTCCGACAGCACGTCGCGGATGGTGGCTTCCGACAGAAAACCCAGCCCCACCAGCAGACGGCCCAGTGGCTGGTGGTTCTTGTTCTGCTCCTGGACAGCGATGCGCAACTGGTCTTCGCTGATGACGCCTTTCTCCAGCAGCATGCGTCCTAGGGGTTGTTGGGTGTTTGCAGCCATGCTGTTTTGCGCGCGCTTTCAGCGGGCAATCGTCAGTTCATTCAGGCGGCGTTGCGTTTGCGTGCGGTCAATTCTCGGCTGGGCGGCAGCGCCGTCCAGTTGCAGCGCGCGCCGGTAATGCTGCGCGGCAAGCTCGCCTTTCCCCAGATGGTCCAGGCTGACAGCGAGGTTGAAAGCGAACTGCGCATTGTCCGGCTCCAGCTTGCTGGCGCCGAAATAAGATTGTTGCGCGTCGCTCCAGCGCGACTGCTCCGCATACAGGTTTCCCAGCGCAAAATGCAAGGCGGCCGACTGCGGCTGCTGCGCGAGCAGCAGTTTCAGGCGGCTTTCCGCGCCCGTCTCATTGCCCGGCCCGAGCAGCGACAGCATGCCGGCGTGGGCAATGGGGTCGCGCGGATCAAGGGCGAGCACCTGGCGGTAATAGTGTGCGGCGGCATCGTCCCGCGCTTGCTGTTGCGCGATGGCGGCCATGCCCAGCAAGGCGTCGCGGTTCCTGGTGTCCAGTTTCAGAATGTTGCTGTAGCGCTGTCCGGCGGTATCGAGATCACCGTTGCGGTAAGCCTGCCATGCAGCCTGCAGCGCCGGGTCAACGGCGCTGGCTTGCTGCTGCCCGCGTTCGATGCGGATGCCCGGCGCGGGCGGGGCGGGCAAAATTTCCTTGTCCGTTGCCGCTTCCTTTTGCCGGGAGGAGGCGGTTTCTTGCCTGGGGTGTGCCGCCGAAGGGTTGTCTGCCACCGCCCTATTCATTCGTGAAGCGGAAGCGGCTGGGGAGGATGGCGCGGTGCCAGCCAGCGGCGCGGCAGACGGAATGGCGGGCGCGGCTGGCAAGTTTTCCTGGGCTGGCGCAATTGGAGCCTGGGCGGGGGAGGTTGCGGGTGCGGGCGGCACAACATTTGCGATGGGTGCGGCGGGCGACAGCTTCGGGAGCGGGCGCAACGCTTGTGCGGGCGGGGTGATTTCACGCCAGACGTAATATCCGCCTGCGGCGGCGATCACCGCGCCGCTGAGGAGGGCGGTGGGGATGATGCCCAGCCGCCTTCCCGTGCGGGCAGGCGCGGACTTGGCGGCAAATAGATTTTTCCCGGCCGCGACAGCATCGCTGGCTGCGCCAGGACCGCCCGCAGGGCGAGTGTCTGGCGGCGTACTCCTTGCGGGTGCTGCGCCAGGGCCGCCAATGGGGCGGGTGCCGCCTGGCGCAGTTGAAGCCGGAGGGTTCTCGAGCTGCAAAGCGTTCGACAACTGGGGCTCAACAGGCTTGTGGACACCGGTCTGCTCCAGTGCGAGCTCGATCTTTTTCCGGGCATCCAGTAGCAGGTTCATGGCTGGGTGCCGCTGCCCATGCTTTTGCGTGGCGCCTTGAAAAAATTCTCGTCCGGCAGGCTGTCGCGGAACGCGCTGTAATCCCCGCTTATGCTGGCGTCCTTGATGACTGACGGGCGCAGGAAGATCACCAGCTCGGTCTTGGTGGTGGTGTCGTTGCGGTTTTTGAACAGGTTGCCTAGTAGCGGAAGGTTGGCGGCGCCGGGGATGGCATCGGTGAAGTTGTCTATGCGATCTTCCATCAGCCCTCCCAGTATGGCGATCTGGTTGCTTTCGATTTTCAGTACCGATTCCATCTCGCGGGTCGAGGTCTGCGGGATTTTGTTGGTAACGGCCAATCCTGGTGTGGGGTCGGTTGCATCCGTGAGCCAGCGTGTGATGGAGGGGCGGACGTTAAGCAGCACCGTATCGCCGTCATTGATTTGAGGCGTTACGCTCATCGTGAGGCCTATGGGCACCGTGTTGACGGTGGTGGTATAGGTGACAATGGGGGTGCAAGGTGCCGGAGAGCACGGGGTAGTGGCCGAATTGACGATGAAGTACACCTTGTTATCCACCACGCGCAGCATGGCCGTCTGGTTGTTCATGACGCTGAGCTTGGGGCTGGACAGTACTTTCACGGTACCGAACGACTCGAGCAGGGAAATCTGTGCACTCAGGTTGCCGAGGGCGGAAGCGGGGTTGGCATAGTTGAGGATGAACATGCTGCCGGTGCTGCTGGCAGGCAAACCGGCTGTGCCGGCCTGTGTCAACTGGAAGCCCTTGGTGCCGGCTGCGCGCAGACGCGACCAGTTGATGCCCTGCTGGTACTGGTCGCTCAGGCGCACTTCCACCACGGTTGCCTCAATCAGCACCTGGCGGCGGGCGCTGGCCATGATCTGGTCAACGAATTCCTGGATTTTTTCATGCTGCTTGCCGGTGGCGCGCACGGTGATGATGCCGCTTTCGGGATTGGCGATCACCGAAGCCGCCTCGCGGAAAGTGCTGGTGCGCGTGACGGTGGTGCCGCCCTCCTGCAGGGTGGCAGGGTTCGGGCTGTTTTCGAGGCCGGGAAGCTTGGCAGCGGATTTTCTGGTGCCGGCGGGCAATTGCGCGCCGGTGCCGGTGGTGCTGACCGCGCTGCTTTGCTGCACCAGTGTCTCGCTGGAGCCGGATGGCAGGACTTTATCGGTCTCGCGCAGGATGTCCTTGATGTTCTGTGTCAGGGTTTCCCAGAAGTGGTTCCTGGAGACATTCTTGATGGCCAGCGACGAATTGTTGCCCGTGCCGCCGCTTCCGCCTGCCACGGCCGTTGCGCCGGAGCCAACATGGGTAGAATCGGAAATCGCACCGTCCGAATCGCGCGCCATGTTGACGTAATCAATCTTGTAATGCTTCAGGTAAGGCGAATCCGGCATGACGATCAGGTTCGGCCCGTCCAGCTCGTAGCGCATATCCACCTGCTTGGCGATGCGGCCGAGAATTTGCGGCAGGGTCTGGTCTATTGCATTCAGGGTGACTGCTCCCTGTATGCCGGCATGGATGTCGAGGTTGATTTTCGCGTCCCGCGCCAGCGCGAACAGGATTTCCTGCGCCGGAACATTGGTCACGACCACACTGTAGGTTTCCGCTTTTGGGGCGGCCGAGGGCGGCGGGAGCGGGATGGCGCGTTTGATCGGTTGCGGGATGTCGGCGGCTTGTGCGGTTCCGGCGGTCTCGCTCTGGATATGCTGGACGGAAGGCTTGATCGGCTGTGTGCCACAAGCGGTGAGCAGGACGCAACAGGAACACATCAACCACACTTTGCCCAAGCGCATGTATTTCCCCCTTTTTCGTTGTGGGAGCAGCCTAACATCTTCTCCTGGCATACTCAATATGCTGCCACCCTAGTTGAATGCGGCTTGCGTCTTGTCCAGCAAATATAGCGCGGGCGCAAAAGCCTTCCTGTAACGTGGCGGCAATTGCTCCATCCCTGCCCGGGCCGACTCGACATCAGGGAAAGAGCCGTAGAGTATCCGGTAACCGGGGCTGCCGTTTATCCTGATTGGCAGCACGTAGATTTCGGCTAGTTTGCCCAGCCCGTCGGCACGCGCCAGAAACCCTTCCACGCGCGACGGCTGCGTGTTGGAGGTATAGAACAACTGGATGCTGGTGCTGTTTTTCCCGGTATTGGCGAGCATCTCTTTCGTTGCCGCCAGGCGCTGCTGCAAGCGCGGGGCATGGCTGGCTGATTTGGTTTCGCTGCTGGCACCGAAATGCCCGGCGGAGAAGTCTGGCTGCGTTGCCGGAGGTGCCGGTGGTGCAGCAGCAGCGCTGGCCATTGCTGCGGGAGCCGATGCGGGGGCGGCGCTCACGGCGCTGGAAGGCTCCATGAAAATCGCGGTAGTGGCCGTTGCGGCCATTACCGCGCTGGCGGTAACGCCGGATACTGCTCCGGTTGCGGGTGCGGCGGATGGTACGGCGGAAGCGTCGGCAGGCACTGCCGGAGCGGCCGGCTCAACTACGGTTTTGGGTTCAGTGGTTCCCGCTGTGCCGGCCGCAACCCCGGGTAGTATTTCCGTGCCGGCAGGTTTGCCCGCACCGCCAAACATCCAGCCGATACCGATCAGCAGCGCGGCGGCAAGGGTGGCGGCGCCGGTAACGGCGGCAATTTTTTGCCCGCTCCACGATTGCTGCTGCGCCAGTTCGCTGTCACGGATGGCGGCCTGCACGTGGCGTTCCTCAATGTTGTAGGCGCTTTCCACGAAGGCCGCGAGCAACGCCTTGTCAGCGAGGATGTTGACCCGCCGCATCAGCCCCTGAGATGCCTTGCCGATCAGGTTGATGGCGGCTGCGGAAAACAGGCTGGGGCCGCGGTAGCCGGCGGTGCGCAAGCGGAACAGCAGGTAGGACTCGATCACCGGCTTGGATAGCGGCAGCATGGTGAAATGATGCACGATGCGATCCTTGAGCTGGCGCATGTTGGGTTGTTCGAGTTTGGTGTTCAGTTCGGGTTGGCCGAACAGCACGATTTGCAGCAGCTTGTGATTGCCGATCTGGAGGTTGTACAGCAGGCGCAATTCTTCCAGCGTGTCCAGCGGCATGGCGTGTGCCTCATCCACCAGCACCACCACACGCTTGCCGCCGGCGGCTTTTTGCGCGAGCAGGTTTTGCAGGGTCTGCATGATGACGTTGACGCGCTGTCCTTCCAGGTTGAGGCCGAGGCCGTCGGCGATGGCGTACAGCATCTCCTCGCGCGACAGGCTGGGGTTGGCGAGATAGACGCTTTCCACCTGCTGCGGCAGGCGCTCCAGCAGCATGCGGCACAGCATGGTTTTGCCGCTGCCCACCTCGCCGGTGATTTTGATGATGCCCTCGCTCTCGGTGATGGCGTAGATCAGCGCGTCCAGTATCTCTCCACGGTTGGCGCCGGAAAAGAAGAAATCGGTGACGGGTGTGATTTTGAACGGCGGGCTGTCGAGCCCGAAGTGTTCCAGGTACATCGCTATTGCTCCCCTGCGGCGTGATGAGCAGCTTTGTGTTTCTGCAATGCCTCCATGCGGCTGTACAGCGTGGTGCGGTGCAGCCCCAGCAGTTTGGCGGCCTCGCTGACATTGCCGCCCGCCAGCTCCAGGGCTGCATCAATATAATAACCCCCCTGCTCCTGCAGCAGTTTGTCGAGACTGAAATTCGGCTGTTGCAGCAAAGTGTCTCTGGCCAGTCTGCACGGGTCATTGGCTGCGCCGGATACGGGGCCGTTCGCGGTAAACAGCTGCAAATCGAGCTCGGCTTCCAGTTGCGCCGTGCCGACGGCCTGCCCCGGATATTTGGTGGCGAGGCGGATGATGATGTTGCGCAATTCGCGCGTGTTACCGGGGAAGCTGTAGCGTTCCCAGGCCTGTATGGCTGCCGCATCGAGGGAGAACGGGGCATTGCCGGACTGGGCGGCGTAGAAATTGCGGAAGTGGTTGAGCAGCAGCATCTTGTCCGCCCCCATGTCGCGCAATGGCGGAACCTGGATGGTGAATACGCTGAGGCGGTGATACAGGTCGGTGCGGAAACGCCCGGCGCGTACTTCGCCGCGCAAGTCGCGGTTGGTCGCTGCAATGATGCGCGCGCTGCTTCTGCGCATGGCGGATTCGCCGACGCGCTGGTATTCGCCATTCTCCAGCACGCGCAGCAGCTTGGCTTGCAGCTCCAGCGGCAATTCGCCGATCTCGTCAAGAAACAGGGTGCCGTTCCCCGCATCCTCGAAAAATCCGGTCTGGGCGGCGTTGGCGCCGGTGAACGCACCCTTGCTGTGGCCGAACAGGGCGGATTCAAGCAGGTTGGGCGAGATTGCCGCGCAGTTGAGTACCACGTAAGGCGCCTTGCTGTTCGGGCCGAGGTCGCGCAACGCCGCTGCGACCAGCTCCTTGCCGCTGCCCGATTCGCCCTCTATCAGTACCGGGAAGGGGGTGGCGGCATAGAGTGCGATCTGGCTGCGCATTGCCCGGATTGCCGGGCTGTGGCCCACGATGCCGAGCGTTGCTTCTTCGCTTCCCCGGTATTTCTGCTCGCTGCGCTGGATCAGCAAGGCGTTGCGCAGCAGTTTCCGGATTTTTTCCGGAGTGCAGGGCTTGGCGATGAAATCGCAGGCCCCGAGCGTGCGCGCGTGGCGCGCGTTGGATTCCTCATCCTGTCCGGACAAAACGAGGATCTTGATGTCCGGCGCATGTGCCAGCAGCTCGGCGATGAGGTGAAAGCCTTCCTCGGGACGGTGCGGGGTGGGCGGCAGCCCCAGATCCACCAGCGCCAGTTGCGGCCGTTCGGGTATTTCGCGCAACAGGCCGATGGCGCGGGCGCGGTTTTCCGCTACGCGGACATCGAACTCGTCGGCGAGAGACAGTTGCAACGCTTCGCGGATGAGCGAGTCGTCATCCACGATGAGCAGGCTGGGAAGGGTAGTGTTGCGGTTCAAGTTGTTGTTCCGGTGTGGTGCGATGCGCAGAATAGCTTGCAACGCTTGTGAGCTCAATAGCCCGGGGGCGCTGCCGGTAAACGCCCATATCGTTCAGCGCAATATGCGCTGGGCCTGGTCAAGGCGGCGGAGCGGGCTGCAAGGGCTCGTTGGCGCCGCCGGTTTTCTGGTCTGCGCCCCGTGCGACCGGCGACAGGGCACGCGGCATTACCCGGCCCGGTGCGGCGAGGATGATGGATTCCGGGGGCATATCCCGGGTGACCACGCAGTTTGCGCCGACCATGGAGCGGTCGCCGACCGCGATACCGCCCAGCACCCGCGCGCCAGGGTAGATGTCAACATGGTTGCCGATCTTCGGGGTTCCAGGGGTTTGTCCCGTGCCCAGCGTTACGTCATGGAAGATCAGGCAATCCTCACCGATTTCAACGTTCCCGCCGATCATGACGTTGGTCGGGTGAATGAGGCGCAGGCCGGGCCCGATACGGGCGCCCCCGCGCCCGGCCCACAGCTGGACGTGGTAGAAGAAAAACGGTAAGCGGAAAAGCCGGTACAGCACCCACAGCGGGGCGCGAAAAACAGCGGGCAAGGAATGCGCCCACATTCCGAAACGATAGACCGCTACGATCCAGAACCCCGGATTGGTGAACCATCGGCCATCATGCGAATTTCTGGCTATGTCACGCCGCAAGTTTTCGAACATCGGGACCTTTCATCGAAAAACATGAACGCGCATGTCAGCGTGCAGCCCCGGGCGTTTGCCGGGCGGGGATGGAAGCCAGCACCGAGATGAGCTCGCGCGCCGCGCGCAGCTTTCCGGCAGCGTTCAGGTGGCCGCCGTCATCGGTGTATGCGGGGGCCATCGCCGGCGAAGCGACGCCCTTCCACTCCACGGCCACCGCCGTTCCGTCCGGCGCGATGGACTCGACGCGGGCCAGGTCAAAGATCGGCTCGCGCCCCTGGTAGGCCTGGCGCAACAGGGCGTTATATTCCTCGCGGCGCTGGTTCTCCATGACGCCGTAGGGAACACGCCCGATCAGGTTCTTCAGGGCCGCTTTCAATCCGCTCTGCGCGATGGTGAGCGGCGTGGTCACGTGCACGAAGGTCGTGCCGGGATGCGTTGCCTTGAGGCCATCCATGGCGGCGCGGTAGCGGGTGAAGAGCGCCTTTGCATCGGTGCCGTCGCTGATATCCACGTAGCAGAATTTGACCAGGGCGATGTCGAGCCCGGCGGGTTGCTGTCCCATGGCTTGCTCGAAGCTCTGGAGCTTCAGGAACGGATCACCGTTCCTGGCGACCGGCGTATGTCCGAGCGTTGCGGGCGGCACTCCGCTCGCGGATGGTGATTCCGCCAGGCGGAGCGGCACGCCCGCCTTGGCGGCAAGCTGCCTGACTCCATCGAGCAGGTTGTTGCCCACCGATTGGTGGCCGAAATAGATACGCTGTTGCGCGACCCGTTCGAGCTCCGCGCGCAGCTTGGCGTCGGTATCGGCAGTCGAGGCAGTCGCGGAACTGGAGGCAACCGCGAGAGCGAGCAGCGCGCTGGTCATGAATCCTGTTCCCGGCATAGAGAGTCTCCCATCGAAAAAATCTCTAATTGAAAAAACCGTGACGCCTTGTTCCGCCAAAATCAAGCAGGGTGTTTTTTGCGCGAAACAAAGTTGGCGATGCGCTCAATGGAATCGAGGTTGTCCGGCACCATTTCACTGTAATCAACCTTGATGCCGAAAGTCTCTTCGATAAAGAAAATGACCTCGAGCATACCGGTCGAATCAACGGTGCCGCTGTCGAGCAAGGACGTGCTGTCCGCAAGCGCCGCCGGGTTTGCCACGTAAAAATTTGAGGTGATAAAAGCGCGAACCTGTTCTTTTAGTTCCATTCAAAAATCCCCGATTCTTTATAATTCAGGTTTGGATTTTAACCTATTCGCAGCTTTCTTTGGTTGCCTGCAAATAATAAGCGTGAATGCGGGGCTGAAGGAATGAAGCGCGGAATTGAAAGAAGCTCATGGAACGGTCACTGGTAGATTTGTTGCGGATAAGCGTGGAGCGTGCGCCAGAGGCTGAAGCGGTTATCCATGCGCAACGCCGCGTGAGTTACGGGGAGTTGTGGCGTCAGGTAACTGCGCTGGGTGCCTTTCTGCAGCATCAGGGGTTACGCCTGGGCGACCGGGTGGCCTTGTTGCTGGAAAATTCCCCTGAATATGTCGCAGCCTACTACGGCACGCAGTTTGCGGGCGGAGCGGTCGTGGCGCTCAACACTCAGGCGAAGGCACGCGATTTGGCGAACTGGCTGCAACATAGCGGGGCAACCTGGCTGATCGCGTCGGTGCGCCATCCGGAACTTGCGGCGCTGCTGGCGCAGCGCGGCGATTGCAGGGTGATACGCGTTGCCAGTGAGGGGCAACAACCCGGCGATACCGATGACGTCTGGGACTGGAATGCGGTATTGGCAGCCGAGGCAACCGGCAGCCTGACCTGCGCGCCGCTTGCAGCCGGCGATTTGGCGCAGATCATCTATACCTCCGGCACTACCGGTGCGCCCAAGGGGGTGATGCTCAGCCATGGCAACCTGTGCACGAACAACCGCTCCATTCTGGCCTACCTCAAGCTGACCGCGCGCGACCGGATATTGAACGTGCTGCCGTTTTATTATTCCTACGGCAATTCGGTGCTGCACACACATTTGTCGGTTGGCGCGAGCGTGGTGCTGGAAAACAGCCTGGCCTACCCGCACGCCGTGATGCAGAAAATGGCGCAGGAAGGCGCCACGGGATTTTCCGGGGTGCCCTCCACTTTCGCGCTGCTGCTTAACCGCTTAAAGCTGAGCGATTACGACCTGTCCCGCGTGTGCTACATGACGCAGGCGGGGGGGGCCATGTCACCCGCGCATATCAAGCGCCTTACCGACGAGTTGCCGCACGTGAATTTTTTCGTCATGTACGGCCAGACCGAAGCGACCGCGCGTATCGCATACCTGCCGCCCGAACAACTGAAAGCAAAGATGGGAGCGGTAGGCATCGCCATTCCCGGCGTAACGATGGAGTTGCGCGACGAGCACGGCACACCGGTTGCCCCCGGGAAGACGGGCGAAATCTGGGTGCGCGGGGAGAACATCATGCTGGGTTACTGGAACAGCCCGGAAGTCACCGCCAGCACCTTGCACGATGGCTGGCTCAAGACCGGCGACCTCGCGCAACAGGATAGCGACGGCTACTTCTTCATCCAGGGCCGCCGCTCCGACATGATCAAGGCGGGCGCCCACCGCATCAGCCCGCAGGAGATCGAGGAAGCGATTCTGGAACTGGAGGGGGTGGCGGAAGTGGCGGTCGTCGGCGAACCCGACGAAATCATGGGTGAAACCATCAAGGCGGTGGTGGTGCCGCGTGCCGGCTTCGAGCTGGACGCGCGCACGGTTCAGGCCCATTGCCACCAGCGGCTCGCGTCCTACAAGGTGCCAAAGCGGGTAGAGTTTGCCGCCGGGCTGCCCAGGACATCTTCGGGCAAGGTCAAGCGGTTTCAACTGGCCGGGAACAAGGCACAATCCTGACCGGATGTTCAGCCGGGGCGCTAGCGCTCCGGCGTAGTCTTGTCTGTGTCGGTGCGGAGCTTGATGGCCGCGCCAGTGGCGGGAGTGCCAGCAATAAATTGCCGGTAAAGCAGCTGGGTTGACAGCGCGCCTACCAGAGCCATGTTGTCGGCGTTCGAGAGCTGGCCGTTACGTCCGCGCGAGCGGCACTTGTGCAGAAGCTGGGTGATGGCCTGCGGCTCGAACACATTGGCCTCACGCAAGGAATCTTCGGAAAGCGCTTCGTCAATATAGCCGGGCGCATCCTCCGCGATGAAAGCCAGCGCGTCCGGTGCACGGTAGGGCTGCTTCTTGCGTGCAAGGATTTCGCGCGGTACGACACCTTCCGCCGCGCGCTTCACGACGTGTTTCTCATCCAGCACATGCAGCTTGTAGGCCGGGGGGAGCGAGTCGGCAAGTGCGATGACGTTCTTGTCGAGAAAAGGGAAGCGTCCTTCCACCGAGTTTGCCATGAGCATCCGGTCACCCTGAGAGGAAAGGAGGTAACCCGACAGCAGGGTGCGGATCTCGAGATGCTGGTCCTGCGCCAGCGGACTCCAGCGCGCAAAATCGGCGGGCAGAGCAGCGAGAAATTCGGCGACGGGATCACGGTTCTCAACTGCTGCCCGCATGTCTTTTGACAGCAACCGTTTGAGCGCGCCAGTGGTGTGCCAGCGGGTGTCGTGCGCAAAGCCCGGCGTTTGATAAGCTGCAATGTTGCGCCCGAAAAACTGCCGCGCCATGGCTTGCTGGGAAACCGGGGAGCGCGCGAGGTAGGGGTAAAGCCGCTCCAGAAGTCTCGGGCGGATGGCAGATCCGGGCTGACGGCCCCAGAAACGGCGCACCTTGCCTTCGCGGAAGATGTCGTAGCCGGCAAACATTTCATCGGCGCCCTCGCCGGTGAGCACGACCTTGACGCCGCAATCACGTACCAGCCTGGAAAGCAGGAAGAGCGGCGCCGGGGCCGTTCTCAGGACCGGGCGCTCGGTATGGCAGATTACTTCGGGAAACACCCTGGCGATGTCGCTGCGCGAAACAACCACCTCGTGATGCTCGCTGCCCAGTTTCTGCGCCATCAGGCGCTGGTATCCGGTTTCGTCGTACTCGGCATCCTCGAACCGCAGCGAGAAAGTGTGGAAGCGATCGCCCGCAAAGCGCTGCCCGAGCGCGGCGACCAGCGAGCTGTCGAGCCCGCCGGAAAGATAGCTGCCGACCGGCACGTCGGCGCGCAACATGCAGAGCGAGGCAGCATCATCAAGCGCCTTGCGCACCTCGATCACCGCATCTTCGAGTGTTCCCTGAAACCGGCTGCCCGGATCGCCCAGCACAGGATAGCGTGGTGTCCAATAGGCGCGTTCGCGCACAGATCCGTTCTCGTAAACCCGGATATGGCCGGGCTCCAGTTCGGTCACGCCACGGAACACCCCCTGTGGCGGGACTATGGTCCAGAAGGTGAAAGTCTGGGCGATGCCGGCCGGATCGAAGGCGCGCGGAATGCCCGCATTTGCCGCGAAGATGGCTTTGACTTCACTGGCAAAATAGAGACGGCCGCCATGCTCGCAAAGATGGAGCGGGCAAATGCCCACCCGGTCACGGGACAGCACCAGCCGTCTGGCCACCGAATCCCACAAGGCCACGGCCCACTGTCCGTTCATGCGCCCGAAGGCGGCTTCGCCCCAGGCGCGGTAGGCGTGGATGATTACCTCGGTGTCGCTTCTGGTGCGGAAATGATGGCCGAGCGCAATAAGCTCTTCGCGCAGCTCCAGGTAATTGAATATTTCGCCGTTGAACGCGATCCATGTCGTGCCGCTCTCATCCGCCATGGGCTGCTGGCCGGTTGCGAGATCAATGATGGATAGCCGCGCGTGAGCAAGTCCCGCGTGATCGTCCCGGTAAACGCCGAATTCATCCGGGCCGCGATGGGTGAGCGCGCCGGCCATGCGCAGCAGCGATTCCTTGTCCGGCAAAGGCGCACCATCGCTGAGACGAACTATCCCGGCGATGCCGCACATACGCGATCAGCCTTCTGCGATCGGAGTGACCAGGAGGGGGGGCATGTGGAGATACCGGGCGGCGCGCCGCTTGGCCTCGATGTCCTTGAAGACCCGCTCGACCTGGGCGGGGGTGATGCCGACCACAGGCGCCACTTCTGCCGCCGGAACGCCGTGGTTGTGGGCGTACAGGCACAGATCCATGCGGTCGTAGGGCAGCGCGAAATAGAATTCTTCCTGCGTCTGCGGCATCGAAAAGGTGTCCGTGGTGGGCGGGCGGCGGCGGATTTCCTCCGGTACACCCAGATGTTCGGCGAGCTGGTAGACCTGGGTCTTGTACAGGTGGGCGATGGGCTTGAAATCGGCGCTGCCGTCGCCTTGCTTGACGAAAAACCCCTGATCGTATTCGAGGCGGTTCGGCGTGCCGGCTACGGCGTAGTTCAGGCGGTCGGCGTGGTAGTACTCCGTCATTTTGCGCGCACGCTGCTTGTAGTTGGTCGCGGCAACGATCTGCAGGTAGGCGTTTGGCGTAAGCCGCACCGTGGACATCTCCCCTTTGGGGTTTTGCACGGTGAGCTGGGTGATGTTGATGCGGTCGCTCTCGAGAATGGACGGCAGCACCAGCTTGCACTTCCAGCCTTCATCGTATTCCGGGACAACCGTGCGGATAGCCTCGAGCTGGTGGCGGTAGCAACCGAGGCCTTCGAGGGCGGGTGCGATGTTCTCGACGATGGCCTCGATGCCGAAGCGCCCGGCGAGCATCCTGCCCAGCGCGAGAGAGTCGCCGGAAGAGTGTTGCTCGGGCATGAACAGCCCCAGCACCTTGTCTTTGCCGAACGCGTGCACGCACAACGCCGTCACCACCGAGCTGTCTATTCCGCCGGAGATGCCGACAACGGCACCGCGGCGGCGCAACTGGCCGAGAACCTGCTCGCGCAGGGTGGCGGTGATGCGTTCTACCTCTGCGGAGGAGTCCAGTTTGAGTACATTTTTGTCGAACATGCCATCCTCGTTTTGTTGCTGCTGCTATCGTGGCCAGCAGTTAAGCATTGCTTCGGGAGCGCTGCCGCAAAAGGCGGCGAGCCCCGGAAAACCCCGGTAAAACAGCGGCGGATGTTACCCGCGTTTGGTGCCGCCAAGCAAGCCGCACTTTGCTGCTTCAGGCATCCCGGAACTCACAGAACCGGAATTCCGCGCTTTTTCAGCATATCCACCAGCAAGATGAGGGGCAGGCCGATCAGGGCATTGGGGTCGTCTCCCTCCATGCGGCTGATCAAGGCGATGCCCAGCCCTTCGGATTTTGCGCTTCCGGCGCAGCTGTAAGGCTGCTCCTTGCGCAGGTAGGATTCGATCTCGCTGTCGCTGTATTCGCGGAAATGGACGCGGTTTTCCGCTACACCGGTCTGCATCTCTCCGCTGGGCGCATCCAGCAGGGTCAACGCGGTGTAAAAAATCATACTTTTGCCGCGCATGGCACGCAGTTGGCGCACCGCATTCTCGCGGGTGAGCGGCTTGCCCAGTTGCTGCCCATCCAGCAACGCGACCTGGTCCGAGCCGATGATCAGCGCATCCGGATAATTCGCTGCCACGGCCGCCGCCTTTTCCCGGGATAGCCGCTGCGAGGTTTGCAGCGCACTTTCGCCGGGAAGCAGAGTTTCATCCACCCCGGGGGCGGCGGTATGGAATGGGATTTGCAGTCGCTCCAGCAATTCGCGCCGGTAAACCGAGGTGGAGGCGAGCACAAGCGGCTGAGAGTTCAAGAAAAATCCTTTGCCTTCTTTTTGACAGGGGGGGGCGAAATATATATCATGCGCGCCTCATGTTTGCACGGCATTTCATTGATAGCCTGGAATTTGCCCGCAATGGCAGAGAACTGCGCGGTGAAATAGCGCTAGCCGATATGCACAGGCTGCAAGATTTGCTGGCGGTCCCGGAAGGAGCGATCGGCTATTTCGTGCGCGGCTATCAGGACAAGAGCGGCAAGCCGATGCTGGAAGTTGTGATGGACGGATCGTGCCAGTTGATCTGCCAGCGCTGTTTGAGCGGTTTTGTCTATCCGGTACATCTGGTTTCGCACCTGTTACTGGCGCAGGAATCCGAGCTGGAAAGATTTTCTGCCGAGGAGGATGGACCGGACAGCATTCTTGCCGACAAGCATCAGGACATAGGGGCGTTGCTGGAGGAAGAGCTGCTGTTAAGCCTGCCGTTCGCACCGATGCATCCGCCGGGCGCTTGCCAGATTGCGGCCAGGGGATCGGGCCAGCCCGGGAACTCTGCGTTTGCGGCTCTGGCTGGATTGAAAGACAGATAAATATTTATGAGGAGTGAGCATGGCAGTCCAACAGAACAAGAAATCCCCGTCCAAGCGCGGCATGCACCGCGCGCACGACTTTCTGACCAACCCCGCGCTGGCGGTTGAGCCATCCACGGGGGAGGCGCACCTGCGCCATCACATCAGCCCGAGCGGCTACTATCGCGGCAAAAAAGTTGCCAAGGCCAAGGCCTGAGCATCGCCCCGCATCAGCACTTGTGGTAACAAGCCCGTTCGCCCGGCTGGCGAGGTGTGCCGTCGCAGTTGCCGGCAGCCAACGTGTGAGGTAGCTTCCTGTGGATGCCACAATAGCCATTGACGCCATGGGCGGCGACCACGGCACGCATGTCACCGTTCCCGCAGCGGTGGAGTACTTGCGGAAAAACCCTGGCGATACCATCGTACTGGTCGGCTTGCCCGACGCCATTGCGGCGGAGCTGAGTACCCTGAAAATCTCCGTCGGGCCAAACCTGCGCATCCACGCGGCCAGCGAAGTGGTGGGCATGGACGAGTCTCCCCAACTGGTTTTGCGCAACAAAAAAGATTCCTCCATGCGTGTCGCCATCAATCTGGTCAAGAATGGCGAAGCGTCCGCCTGCGTCAGCGCGGGCAACACCGGCGCGCTGATGGCGACGGCGCGTTACGTGCTGAAAATGCTGCCCGGCATAGACCGGCCGGCGATCGCCTCTTTTTTACCCACCGTCAAGGGGCAGGTGTGCATGCTGGACCTGGGCGCAAACGTGGACTGCAATGCGGGACATTTGCTGCAATTCGCCCTGATGGGCGCCACGCTGGTCAGCGCCATCGAGCGCAAGAACGATCCCTCGGTCGGACTGCTCAATATCGGCAGCGAGGACATCAAGGGAAATGAGACCGTCAAGCTGGCGGCGGAGTTGTTGCAGCAAAGCGACCTCAACTTCTATGGCAATGTCGAGGGCGACGATATTTTCAAGGGCACCACCGATGTGGTGGTATGCGACGGCTTCGTCGGCAACGTCTCGCTCAAGACTTCGGAGGGGCTGGCGCAGATGCTGCGCAACTTCCTGCGCGAGGAATTCAGCCGCAACCTGTTCACCAGGCTGGCGGGGCTGGTTGCCATGCCGGTGATCAACGCTTTCCGGCGGCGCGTTGACCATCGCCGCTACAACGGCGCCAGCTTGCTCGGGCTGAAATGCATCGTGGTGAAAAGCCACGGCTCCGCCGATGCTTTTGCCTTTCAGTGTGCCATCGAGCGCGCCGCCGAAGAGGCGCGCGGCGGCATGCTGCACCACATCAGCGAGCACGTCGAAAAATGGCACCACGAGCGGCAGCAGAATGCGGTGGAGGCATCTTGATACATTCCAGAATCACCGGCACCGGCGGTTATTTGCCTGCAAAGGTATTGACCAACTTCGATCTGGAAAAGATGGTTGACACTTCGCATGACTGGATTGTCAGCCGTAGCGGCATAGTTGAGCGGCATGTGGCGGCTGATGGCGAACTGAGCAGCGATCTTGCCGCGCACGCCAGCCGCAGGGCCATGGAGATGGCCGGGGTCGGCGCAGATGACATAGACCTGATCATCGTTGCCACCACCACGCCGGACCAGGTTTTCCCCAGCACCGCCTGTATCCTGCAAGACAAGCTGGGTATCCGGCAGGGAGCGGCATTTGATGTGCAGGCGGTGTGCAGCGGCTTCGTCTACGCGCTCAATACCGCTGACGTGTATATCCGAAGCGGCCAGGCGCGCACGGCGCTGGTGGTGGGGGCGGAAGTGCTGACCCGCCTGCTCGACTGGACCGACCGCAGTACCTGTGTGCTGTTTGGCGACGGTGCCGGTGCGGTGGTGCTGCAAGCCTCCGCCACGCCCGGCATAATGGGCGCGAAGCTGCATTCGGATGGGCGTTACCGCGACCTGCTGCAAGCCAATGCCCGCATCAGCCAGGGAAAAATCGAGGGCACCCCTTACATGTTCATGGACGGGCAAGGCGTATTCAAGTTCGCAGTCAAGGTGCTGAGCGAAGTGGTGGAAGAGCTGCTGGCCGATCAGGGCATTAAGGAGGCTGACATAGACTGGCTGGTGCCGCACCAGGCCAACATCCGCATCATCGAGGCCACCGCAAGGAAACTGGGAATGGACATGAGCCGCGTAGTCCTGACGGTGGGGCAGCACGGCAACACTTCCGCCGCCTCGATTCCGCTGGCGCTGGACACTGCTGTGCGTGACGGGCGCATCCAGGCGGGGCAGAACATCCTGCTGGAAGCGGTTGGCGGAGGCTTTGCATGGGGCGCGGTGCTGGTGAGGTGGTAAATCAGCTAGTAGCTTGTTGCGGGTAGCTTGTAGCTTTTTAATGCCGCGCGCGAAGCGCGCACCTTATAGCTACCAGCTACCAGCTACCAGCCACAAGCTACCTGCTAAAGGATTTTTATGACTAAATTTGCATTCGTATTTCCCGGCCAGGGCTCGCAATCACGCGGCATGATGGGTGGCTACGCCGACTTTCCGGCAGTGCGCGAAACTTTTTCCGAAGCATCGGATATTCTGAATCAGGACATGTGGCAATTGGCTGCCGAAGGCAGCGACGCCGACCTGAACGCGACCGTTAACACCCAGCCCCTCATGCTCGCGGCGGGAGTGGCGGTTTATCGCGCCTGGCAGGCGCAGGGTGGCGCGACTCCAACGATGCTGGCCGGACACAGCCTGGGCGAATATACCGCGCTGGTGGCGGGAGGCGCGCTGGCATTTGCCGACGCCTTGCCGCTGGTGCGCTACCGCGCCGAATGCATGCAGCAGGCAGTGCCGGAAGGGGTAGGTGGCATCGCCGCGATCCTCGGACTGGATGATGATGCGGTTCGTTCCGTATGCATCGAAGGCGCGCAAGGCGAAGTGCTGGAAGCGGTGAATTTCAATTCGCCCGGCCAGGTGGTGATTGCCGGAAACCGCGCGGCGGTGGAACGCGGCATGGAACTGGCCAAAGCCAGGGGCGCAAAACGCGCGATCATGCTGCCGATGAGCGTGCCGTCACATTGCGGGCTGCTGCGTGGCGCGGCCGAGAAGCTACGCGGCTATCTCGGCAAAGTGGCGTTGCGGGCGCCTGCCATTCCGGTGCTGCACAACGCCGATGTGAAAAGCTACGCTGACCCCGCTGCCATCAAGGACGTGCTGGTGCGCCAGCTCTATTCGCCGGTGCGCTGGGTGGAAACCGTGCTGGAATTCGGCAGGCATGGCGTCACGCACAACGCCGAATGCGCGCCGGGCAAGGTGCTGGCCGGGCTGAACAAGCGTATTGACACCAGCCAGCAGGCATTGGCGCTGAACGATGGCGCGGCGCTGAAATCTGCTCTGGCCGCGCTGGCTTAACCGGAATTCAGGGAGTAAGGCATGAGTTTGCAAGGACAAATCGCATTGGTGACAGGCGCTACCCGGGGCATCGGGCAGGGTATCGCGCTGGAGCTGGGCAAGCAGGGTGCAACCGTGGTCGGCACCGCGACTTCCGAAAAGGGGGCGCAGGCGATCAGCGCCTATCTGGATGCGGCAGATATCAAGGGTTGCGGCATGGCGCTGAACGTCAATGATGGCGCGCAAGTGGAACAGGTGCTGGGCGAAATCCGCAAACGGTATGGCGAGGTGCTGATCCTGGTAAACAACGCCGGCATCACGCGCGACAACCTGCTGGCGCGCATGAGCGACGAGGAGTGGGACGAGGTGCTGGCGACCAACCTGAAGTCGGTGTTCCGACTCAGCCGGGCGGTGATGCGCGGCATGATGAAGGCCAGAAGCGGGCGCATCATCAGCATCTCGTCGGTGGTCGGCAGCATGGGCAACGCCGGGCAGGCCAACTACGCCGCTTCCAAGGCGGGCATGGCGGGTTTTACCCGGTCTCTCGCGCAGGAGATCGGCAGCCGCAACATCACCGTCAACTGCGTCGCTCCCGGTTTCATTGACACCGACATGACCCAGAGCCTGGGCGATGAGCAGCGTGCCAGGCTGATCGAGCAGGTGCCGCTGAAGCGCCTGGGGCAGGCGGCAGACGTTGCCGCCGCCGTTGTCTTTCTGGCGGGGCCGGGGGCGGCCTACATCACTGGCGTCACGCTGCATGTGAATGGCGGGATGTACATGGAGTAATGCAAGTTTGCCGCCCGGTTTGGAAATCCGGGCAAGTTTGGTAGAATGAGAGCCGTTTATTTGATTTATAACCAACATGTAGGGAGAGTGACATGTCCAACATCGAACAACGCGTAAAGAAAATCGTTGCGGAGCAGCTCGGCGTAAACGAGTCCGAGGTCAAGAACGAGTCCTCCTTTGTCAATGACTTGGGCGCGGATTCCCTGGATACGGTAGAACTGGTCATGGCGCTGGAAGAAGAATTCGAGTGTGAAATTCCGGATGAAGAAGCAGAAAAAATCACCACGGTGCAGCAGGCCATAGACTACGTCAACGCCCACCAGAAGTAGCGCTTCCTTAAATATCGCTTGTTTTTCAGCGGAGTCAACTTGGCTAGACGCAGGGTAGTTGTTACCGGTTTGGGCATCGTTTCCCCGGTAGGGATAGGGGTGTCCCAGGCGTGGCGCAACCTGGTTGAAGGCAAATCCGGCATCACGCGCATCAGCGGTTTCGACCCTTCAGCATTTGCCTGCCAGGTTTCGGGTGAGGTGCGGGAGTTCGACGCGGCCCAATACATTCCGGCCAAGGATGCGCGCCGCATGGACCGCTTTATCCATTTTGGCCTGGTGGCGGGCATCGAGGCGTTCAAGGATTCCGGGCTGGAAGTTTCCGAGCAGAACGCCGAGCGCATCGGCGTGTGCATAGGCTCCGGCATCGGCGGCCTGCCGATGATCGAGGACACGCACAACGATTACCTGGCGGCCGGGCCGCGCAAGATTTCGCCGTTCTTCATTCCCGGCACCATCATCAACATGATTTCCGGCAACCTGTCCATCATGTACGGGTTGAAAGGGCCGAATCTGGCCATCGTCACGGCATGCACCACCGGCACGCACAGTATCGGCGAATCTGCCCGCACCATCGAATATGGCGATGCCGACGTGATGGTATGCGGCGGCTCGGAGGCGGCCATATCCCCGCTGGCCATCGGCGGCTTTTCCGCTGCCCGGGCGCTGTCCACCCGCAATGACGATCCCGCAACGGCCAGCCGCCCCTGGGACAAAAACCGGGACGGCTTCGTGATGGGCGAAGGGGCGGGTGTGCTGGTGCTGGAAGAATACGAACACGCCAAGGCGCGCGGAGCCAGGATTTATGCCGAGCTGGCCGGTTATGGCGCCAGCGCGGATGCCTACCACATGACCGCGCCGAGCACCGACGGCCCGAAGCGCAGCATGTTGAACGCGCTGCGCAATGCCGGGCTGAACCCGGACCAGGTGCAGTACATCAATGCGCACGGCACTTCCACCCCGATGGGCGACAAGAACGAGAGCGACGCGATCAAGCTGGCGTTCGGTGACCACGCAAAGAAACTGGTGGTAAATTCCACCAAATCCATGACCGGCCACCTGCTGGGTGGCGCGGGCGGCATCGAATCGCTGTTCTGCGCGCTGGCGGTGTACCACCAGCTATCCCCGCCCACTACCAACATCTTCGAGCAGGATCCCGAGTGTGACCTGGATTACTGTGCCAACGCCGCGCGCGGCATGAAGATAGAGGCGGCACTGAACAACAATTTCGGTTTTGGCGGGACGAACGGTTCGCTGGTGTTCCGCAAGATTTAGTCCCGCCCGATGCTGGTCAATGGCAAGCAAGGCAATTTGATCAGCATCCGCAACCGTGGCCTGCTCTACGGTGATGGGGTGTTCCGCACCTTGCGCGCCACCGGCGGCCACGCATTGCACTGGCCGCTGCATTACAGGAAACTCCAGCTGGACTGCGTCGCGCTGGGCATCGCTTGCCCGGATGTTGGTTTGCTTTCCGCCGAGCTGAACGATTTGCTCGTGCAGCACCCGGACGGGGTGATGAAGCTGATTGTCACGCGCGGTGAGGGAGCGCGCGGGTATGCGCCTGCCACGCAGTCAGCGCCCATCCGCATCTGGGATATTTTCCCCCTGCCTGATTACCCGGCTGACTGGGCAACGCGCGGAATCAAGGCGCGGCTATGCCAGCTGCGCCTGGCGCACCAGCCGCAGCTGGCCGGCATCAAGCACCTCAACCGTCTGGAAAATGTGCTGGCGGCGGCGGAATGGGACGATGCCGGTATCGCCGAAGGATTGCTGCTGGACATGAGCGGCAACGTGATCGAAGGCACGCGCAGCAACCTGTTCATGGTGCACAGCGGGACGTTGCTGACGCCCGAACTGACTCACTGCGGCGTGGCCGGGACGCAGCGCGAGCGCGTGCTGGAATGGGCCGCCACGCATGGCGTGCCCTGCCGGATCGCGCAATTCGGGCTGGCCGAATTGCTGGCTGCCGATGAGCTGTTCCTGGTGAACAGCATCATCGGGCTATGGCCGGTGCGAGAGCTGCAGGATCGGGAATGGGGCCATTTCCCGGTTGCCATGCAAGTGCAGAAATGGTTGAACCATGCGCCCGATTAAATGGTTATTGCTCCTCGCGCTGTTCCTTGCCGCGCTGCTGGCGGGCGATTTCTACTATTACGCCACCCGCCCGCTGACCTTGCCCGCACAGCCATACGAGTTCTCGCTCAAGCAGGGAACCAGCCTGAAAAGCGCGGCGCAGCAACTGCAACAGGAAGGCGTGTTGTCCAACGAGCGGATGTTTGTCATCCTGGCGCGCCTGCTCGGCAAGTCGGCACAGATCAAGGCCGGCAAATACGTGCTGGAAACCGCTGTCACCCCGCTGGAACTGCTGGATATACTGGCCAAGGGCAAGGGGATGCAAAGCGAACTCAGCGCCATAGAAGGCTGGACATTCGGCCAGTTCCGTGCCGTGCTGAACGCTCACCCGGCCATCCGCCACGATACGGCGCAACTTTCCGAAGCAGAAATATTGCAGCGCCTCGGCGCGACCGAAAACCATCCGGAAGGGCTGTTCTTCCCCGATACCTACTATTTCGCCAGCGGCTCCAGCGACCTGATCCTGCTCAAGCGCGCCTACGAGACCATGCAGAAACATTTGCAGGAAAACTGGCAAACCCGGGAGCAGGGGCTCCCACTGGAGTCGCCTTACCAGGCGTTAATCCTGGCCTCCATCGTGGAAAAGGAAACCGGCGCGGCGCGCGACCGGGGCATGATCGCGGGCGTGTTCACCAACCGCCTGCGCAAGGGGATGCTGCTGCAGACCGACCCGACCGTCATCTACGGCATGGGCGAAAAATTTGACGGCAACCTGCGCAAGCACGATTTGCTGGCGGACACCCCCTACAATACCTATGCCCGAGCGGGCCTGCCGCCCACCCCGATCGCGCTGCCGGGGCTGGCTTCGATTCAGGCTACCTTGCATCCCGCGAAGACCGACGCCCTCTATTTTGTGGCGCGCGGTGACGGCAGCTCGGAGTTTTCCGCTACACTGACGCAGCATAACCGGGCGGTCAATAAATACCAGAAATGAGCAAGGGGAAATTCATCACCTTCGAAGGCGTGGACGGGGCGGGCAAGAGCACTCATCTGCATTGGTTTGCTGACGTCCTGCGCCAGCGCGGTCTGGATGTGCTGGTGACGCGCGAGCCGGGCGGAACGCCTTTGGGCGAGCGCCTGCGCGAGATCCTGCTCAGCCAGCCGATGCATGCCGAAACCGAGGCGCTGCTGATGTTTGCGGCCCGCCTCGAACATATCGGGCAGGTCATCCGGCCCGCCTTGCGGCGCGGAACCTGGGTGGTGTCCGACCGCTTCAGTGATGCCAGTTTCGCTTACCAGGGCGGCGGCAGGGGTGTGGCGCTAAGCAAGCTGGAGCAACTGGAGCGCTGGGTGCACGAGGATTTGCAGCCCGATCTGACCCTGCTGTTTGATATTCCAATTGAAGTGGCGCGGCAGCGCCTTTCCAGCAATACCTCGCTGGATCGCTTCGAACAGGAGCAGGGCAGCTTCTTCGAAAAGGTACGGCAGGCCTACCTGGAACGTTACCAGAAAAACCCGCAACGCTTTGTGCTGATTGATGCGGCGCAGACGCCCGAAGCAGTCAAGGCTGATCTCGAGAAAATCATTCTGGCTTTGGCATGAACAAACTGTATCCATGGCAGGATGAGCTCTGGCAGCGCTGGACCGGGTTGCGCGCGCGCCTGCCGCACGCTATTTTGCTGAGGGGCGCACAGGGGATAGGCAAGTTCGATTTCGCCATGAATATTGCCCGGGCGCTGTTGTGCGAGCAGCCGCTTACCGGGGGATTGGCCTGTGATAGCTGTTCTTCCTGCCACTGGTTCCAGCAGCAAACCCATCCGGATTTTCGCCTGATCCAGCCGGATGCCTTGTCCGCGCAGGAAGAAGAAAGCGAGAGCGGCAAAAAACCGGCGCGGCTAATTTCCGTTGACCAGATACGCGCCCTCGGGGACTTTTCCAGCCTGTCCGCGCATCAGGGCGGATATCGCGTGGTGCTGATCCATCCGGCGGAAACCATGAATGCCAACGCGGCAAACGCGCTGCTCAAAACCCTGGAGGAGCCGTCCGGACAGATGCTGTTCATCCTGGTCACAAACAAGCCGCAACAATTGCCGCCGACCATCCTCAGCCGCTGCCTCGCGCTTGCCGCCCCTCTGCCGTCGCCAGCGGCAGGCACCGCATGGTTGCAGCAGCAGGGCGTGGCCGACCCCGCAGCGCTGCTGGCGCAGGCCGGCTTTGCCCCGTTGCAGGCGGCCCGCCTCGCGGAGGAGATTGAGGATGCCGGGGAATACCGCCGCTTCCTGCAGGAAATCGGGCGGCCCGCCCAGCTCGATGTGTTCGCGCTGGCCGAGCAAATGCAGCGCACCGAACCGGCCAGGGTGATCCACTGGTTGCAGCAGTGGTGCTGCGATCTGGGCAGCGCGAAACTTGCCGGAAAGGTCTTGTATCACATTGAGCTGGCTGACGTTATCAGGAATCTTGCGGACAAGATCATGGTGTTTGATCTGCTGCGCTATCAAAAGGAGCTGCTGGTTGCCAGGCGCGAGGCGGCGCACCCCCTGAACTCCAGGCTGCTGTATGAATCCCTGCTGTTGTCCTACCGGCACATGGTGCTGGGTGGTGTGCAGCCATGATGGTTGATTCGCACTGCCACCTCGATTTTCCGGAACTCGCTGAAATCCTCGATGAGGTTCTGGCGAACATGCGCCAAGGCGGCGTATCCCACGCGCTGTGCGTGGGCGTGACGCTGGAGAATTTTCCGCGCATCCGGCAACTCGTCGAGCGGCAAGAGCAGCTTTACGCCTCGGTGGGCGTGCATCCGGATCATGAACTGGATGCCGAGCCGACGCAGGCCATGCTGGTGCAGCTGGCGCAACACCCCAGGGTCGTGGCCATCGGGGAAACCGGACTCGATTATTTTCGCCTGAAGGGCGACCTGGAATGGCAGCGCGCGCGCTTCCGCACCCACGTGCGCGCCGCACGCGAATCCCGCAAGCCGCTGATCGTCCACTGCCGCGAGGCGGCGCAGGATACCTTGCGCATCCTGGCGGAGGAGGGGGCGAGCGAGGCTGGCGGGGTGATGCACTGTTTCACCGAAAGCCTGGAAGTCGCGCAAGCGGCAATGGAAATGAACTTCCTCATTTCCTTTTCCGGTATCGTCACTTTCAAGAGCGCAATTTCGCTGAAAGAGGTGGCGCGGCGCATCCCGCTGGAGCGCATGCTGATCGAAACCGACGCGCCTTATCTTGCGCCTGCGCCCTATCGCGGCAAGCTCAACCAGCCCGCTTACGTGAAATATGTGGCGGAAGAGATCGCCAAGCTGCGCGGAATTCCGCTGGAAGAAGTTGCCCGCGTTACGACGGACAATTTTTGCCGCTTGTTTCTGGGCGAATGAGGGGTTGAAACATCAACTTTTGAAACTCAATTGTCCACGAAAGCCACGAAATAACACGAACAAATTCAAAAGCACTCCTTGTGACTGCACGGTACCCGATGAGTGAACTGCCAGAAACAGGCAGGCAATTGAATTATTTCGTGCCTTTCGTGCTTTTCGTGGATCAATTATGGTCTTGGGGATCAGTCGGTCAAGCTGATTGACCGGTAGGTAATTTCAACAACTACCAGCTCCTCGGCCCCGCCGGGAATGCGCAGCATCACCACGTCATCCCTGCGCGCCTTGAGCAGCGCCCGCGCCAGCGGCGATACCCAGCTTATCAGCCCGGCCCCGGGGGCGGCCTCGTCCACGCCGACTATGCTGTATACGCGTTCCGCGCCATCCTCGCCGCACACTGTCACCGTGGCGCCGAAGAATACCTGGTCGCAGGTTCCGCGCTGCAGCGGGTCTACCACTTCGGCGTTGTCCAGCCGCTTGGAAAGAAAACGGATGCGCCGGTCTATCTCGCGCAACCGTTTCTTGCCGTAAATGTAATCGCCGTTTTCCGAGCGGTCGCCGTTGGAGGCGGCCCAGGCAATGGTTTTTACCAGTTCCGGGCGTTCCACTTTCCACAGCCGGTCCAGCTCGTCCTTGAGGCGCCGGTAACCGGAGGGAGTGATATAGTTTTTCTGGCCGGGGGGCAGTTGCTGTGCCGGCTCCAGGTCTTCCCCGTCGTCGGATTCCTTGACAAAGGCCTTGCTCATTGCCGGTTCTGCGTCAGAACGGAATGTCGTCGTCAAAGTTATCAAAGCCGCTCTTGGCTGGTGCAGGCTTGCCGACCTCGGGGGCGCCGGAGGGGGTGGCGGCGGGTTTGTCCACCACTTCGAAGCTGCCGCCGCGCTCGGATTTGCTGCCCAGCATCTGCATCTCGTTCACGATGATTTCGGTGGTATAGCGATCCTGCCCTTCCTTGGTCTGCCACTTGCGCGTTTGCAGTTTGCCTTCAATGTAAACCTGCGAGCCTTTTTTCAGGTATTCCCCGGCGATTTCCGCGAGTTTGTACCCGCCCCGGTTGTAAAACACCAGGTTATGCCATTCGGTTTTTTCCTGTTTCTCTCCGCTCTTGTCTTTCCAGGTATCCGAAGTGGCCAGCGAAACGGTGGTCACCGCCTCGCCGCTGGTCATGTAACGTGTTTCCGGATCCTTGCCCAGACGCCCTACCAATATCACTTTGTTTACCGACATTTCACGCCCCCTTTAAAAGTTGTTCCACCGCCGCTTCATCGAAAATCTGCGTATCCACCTTGAGGCAGGCCATACATTCTGCCGCCACCACCATGGCCTCGCGCACACCGCGCACCTGCGACAACTGCTGCTGCAACGTGCTGGAACTGGCCTCGTCAAGTTCCGGCAGATGATACAGCCTGGTGCGCACCGTGGCCGGCACCTGCATGGTGCTTGCCGCCGCCAGCCAGAGCAGCAATAGGACGATGGCAAAAACAAATACCGCATCGCCGCCAAAATACTGCATCAGCAGCCCGCCCGCCGATGCCCCAAAAAATGCGCCGAGGAACTGCACGCTGCTATAGACCCCCATGGCGGTGCCTTTCGAAGCCAGCGGGGCGACCTTGCTGATCAGCGAAGGCAGCGCCGCTTCCAGTATGTTGAACGCGGTAAAGAACAGCGCCAGCGCCGCCACCACCCCCCACAAGCTGTGTTGCGCCAGCATCAGCGTCAATTGCCCCAGCACGGCCAGCGCGATTGCGCCCACAAATACCTGCTTCATCCTGGCTTTTTTCTCGGCAAGGATAATGGGCGGCACCATCAGGACGAAAGCCATGAGCAGTACGGGCAGATAGACGTGCCAGTGCTGTGCGGCCTCCAGCCCGTTGCTTCTCAGGACGGACGGCACCTGCATGAACACCGACCTCAGGATCGCGTGCAGCGTGAAAATTCCGAAGTCGAGGCGCAGCAACTCCTTGTGGCGCAACACTTCGCCCAAGTGTTTGCCACTCGCCTCGGTGTCGGAATGGAAACGCGTGATGGCCGGGTCGGGGATCACGAATTTCACCACCAGCATGGCCAGCAAGGCCAATACGCCGGTCATGGCGAAGATGCCCGGCACGTCTATCGCACGGTACAGCAGCGGCGACAGCACCAGCGAGATCGAGAAAGTGATGCCGATGGTGATGCCGATCATCGCCATCGCCTTGGTGCGATGTTCTTCGCGCGTCAGGTCGGCGGCCAGCGCCATCACCGCCGCGTTCAGCGCGCCAGCGCCCTGGATGACGCGCCCGATAATGACCCAGTAAATGTCATGCGCGAAAGCGGCGATGAAGCTGCCCAGGGCAAACAGCAACAGGCTGATGTAGATCACCGGCTTGCGCCCGTAACGGTCAGACATCAGCCCGGACGGGATCTGTAGGATGGCTTGCGTCAGCCCGTAAGCGCCCAGCGCCACCCCGACCAGCAGCTTGTTGTCGCCGCCGGGCAGATGCTCGGCATACAGCGCGAACACCGGCAGGATGATGAACAACCCCAGCATGCGCAGGCCGTAAATGCCGGCCAGGCCCAGGCTGGCGCGCCGCTCGACGGGGGTCATGGAATCCTTGCTGGTTTTCATGAAAGGGAATTAGTGAGCTGAAAAACCTGCGCATTCTAGCAGTTCGCTGCGCCCGCCGACAGCCGGAAACCGGCGCGCAGGCCAAATAATACGGGCGGGGAGCTGCCAAGCGGGCGCAGGCTGAAAAAACTTGACCCACGTAAGGAAGTATTGGAAGATTGCGGGCCGACAAATCTGGCAGTTTGCCGAAAAACCCCGCCGGGCCGCAGCACGAGCAGGGTTCTACGGCAAACTGCCAGATTGGCACTGCCGGGACTTGGGTTGGATGCGCAAAGCAGGGAAGGAAAGCTACACGTATGTAAAAACTGAACACGCTATAGCCTTATGTCATGCGGGTATCAGGGAGGCACTCTGCATTCATAAAGATTACATAAAGAGGAGATTATGCATAAGCACATAGTTCGTTTATTAACGCTGATTGCGGTAGTTGCGGTGGTTGCCGCTTCCGCAAGGTATTTGGCCAGACAGGATACGTTTTTCCAATATGGCCACTACCGTGGCGCTTCGGTAGCGCAAATTGCGGCCAAGCTCCCAAAACATCAGGGATCCGCGACTTGCGAGCAGTGCCACAAGGAAATCTACGCCGAGTGGGTTGGCGGCATACACCGGAAGGCGACCAAGGATAACGCCATTCAGGGCGTCGTCATCAAGTCTGGCCCCGGTTGTGAAGTTTGCCACACCCCCGCAGGCAATCACCCCTCCAAAGAGCCGATGCCGCTCTCCACCGAGGATCAGGTGACCACCATTACCCACAAGTGGGAAAACCACCCAGTCAACGCACCGGGCAGAAAATTGTTGCGCGCTCCGGAAGACATGCGGCTGCTGTGCGCCAACTGCCACGAAAAGATTCCCGGGCGCCCGCTGAGGGGCAAGGTTGCCGGCGAAGGTGTGCCAGTCCAGGCAGTCACGGACGTGGTAGGCATTCACGGCGTACCCCAGATTGTGATTGAAGGGCACGGCGGCGACGAGATTTGCACTAACTGCCACAACCCGCACTCGCCCCGCATCAATTTTGCTGCCGTACCCCGGCCGCCCTCCGACCCGAATACCGGCAAGCTCATTCCCGTGAGTGCGTTTAAGTCCGGTGATGCGAATGCGGGCAAGGCGGTAGCCGCAAACTGCGGCGCATGCCATGGCGTGAACGGGTTGAGCGTCAACCCGGAGTGGCCGAATCTTGCCGGACAGCATGCTGACTATCTGGTCAGAGCGCTCAACGCATTCAAAGCCGGAGCGCGCAAAAACGACATGATGAGCCCCATGGCGACCGGGCTGAGCGATGCCGATATGCGCAACGTAGCCGCTTATTTTGCCAGCGCGAGCTGCAAGTCAACTGCGGCCGACAAGGTCAAGGCCGATCTGGGCAAAACCAAGGCGGAAACGGCCGGTTGCGCGGCATGCCACAGCTCCGGCGGGCTTAACCGGGCTGGTATTGCCGGAGTCAGCGGTGCCCAGGCGTGGCCCAATCTGGCGGGTCAGAATGCAGCCTATCTGACCGTCGCACTCAAGTCGTTCAGGGATGGCAGCCGCAACCATGCGGTCATGTCGAGCGTGGCCAAGACGCTTGGCGATGCCGATATAGAAAACCTGTCAGCCTACTACGCCAGTGCGAGCTGCAAATGAACAAGTTACCTAGAGAGGAAAAGATGACTACTCAGGATATAAACACGGAGAAAGAGGCGAGCCGCATGACGCGCCGCAATTTCTTGGGTTTGCTGGGCAAGGGTGCCGCCTGTGCTGGAGCGGCGGCCGGTGCCGGCGGGGCTCTGGCTTCGGCCGGGGGAGGGGCCGCGAATGCTTTGGGCGGCGTCGGGCCGACATTTCAACAGGAACCGGAGCAATATGCCGAAGCGCGCAAGAACCCGCCCAAGATACCCAATTACAACTGGACAGAGCACAAGTGGGCGTTCGGCGTGGATTCCAACCGTTGCATCGGCTGTTTGCGTTGCGTGGAAGCGTGCAAGATGGAAAACAGTGTGCAGATGGACAGGAATCATACCCGCACCTGGGTCGAGCGCTACACCTATCTGGAAGGCTCGGATCACGCGCTGGTAGACAGCATACACGACCTCAAGAACGTGGTGCCCGCCAGCAAGGAGACGAGATTCAAATTCGACAACCGCTACAAAAACGCCAAGGTTGCCAAGTCATTTTTCGTGCCCAAGCTGTGCAACCAGTGCGAGAAGCCGTCGTGCGTCCAAGTGTGCCCGACCGGCGCTACCTACAAGACCCCGGACGGCCCGGTGCTGATAGACACGAAATACTGCATCGGTTGCCAGTATTGCGTGCAGGCCTGCCCTTACGGCGCGCGCAGCCTCAATCTGGTGAGGGGTACCGCCGAAAAATGCAACTGGTGCTACCACCGCATCACCAAGGGGCTCAACCCGGCGTGTGTCGAGGTATGTCCGTCCGGCACGCGTATCTTTGGTGATCGCATGGACCCGGAAAGTCCGATCAGCCTGTTTTTGCGCAATAACCGCGTAAACGTACTGAACCCGGATATGGGCAACATGCCCAATGTGTTCTCTGCAGGGATAGACAAGGAGGTTATATAAAATGTCATCATCAGCAGACGTTTTTTATCATGTAGCTCCGTTTGCCGGGTTCACCTATCCGAATGAAACCGAGGTGCCCTGGAGCGAACTTATCGTCATTTACCCTTACATCACCGGGCTGGTTGCCGGTGCGTTTGTGGTGTCCAGCCTGCATCACGTGTTCGGCATGGAGCGCTTTGCGCCGATCTCCAAGTTTGCCTTGCTGACGTCGCTGTGTTTCATGTTTTTCGCGCCGACACCGCTGCTGTTTCATCTGGGGCAGCCGACCCGTGCACTGAACGCGGTCATCACGCCGCACTGGACCTCGGCGATGGCGGCATTTGGCTATGTCGCTGCCTTTTACATCTGCCTGCTGTTGCTGGAAACCTGGTTTTCGTTCCGTGCCGACATTGTCGCACTGTCGAAATCCACCACGGGTGTCATGCAGAAAGTGTATCAGGCGCTGACTCTGGGATCGGATGATGTGTCGAAGCGCGCGCTCGATACTGATCACACCATTGCGCGCAGGTTGGCCATGATCGGCATACCCGGTGCGTGCGGCTTGCACGGCTATGTCGGGTTCCTGTTCGGCTCGCTGAAAACGCGCGAATGGTGGTCGTCCGACCTGATGCCGATCATTTTCCTGCTGTCCGCAGTGGGATCGGGTGTGGGACTGCTGATCGTGATCTACGTGGTGGCCTGCTGGTGGCGCAAGCAGACTCCCGACAATGGAGCCATGCAGGGCCTGTTGTATGTGCTGTGGTCGGGCATCGTCATCGTGATGGTGATCGAGGCCCTGGAAATGGTGCAAATGATCTACAAGGCACGCGAGGGCGTAGAGGGAGTATTCGAGCTGATCAATGGTCCGATTCACGTTGGCCTGTTTTTCCAGTGGGGAGGAGGGCTCTTTGCATTGCTGGTCACCTCCGTCATGATGCTGAAAATGCCGAACCCGAAACGGCTGATTTTCTGGCTGTTCATTGCCGGGTTGTCCATGATGATCAGCGTGCTGGCGATGCGCTGGAACGTGGTAATCGGCGGTCAGGAATTGTCGAAGACCATGAGGGGCCTGCTGACCTATCATCCGGAAGTGCTCGGGCGCGAAAGCCTGTTCACAGTCGCAACATTGTTCTCCGCGCCGTTTATCGTGCTGTATCTGGCTCAGAAACTGTTGCCGACAGTCTGGGAAGGCGAGCCGCTCGAGCCAGAAGAAAGAGTGTTCGATATTCACAAGGCTATCTGATGGTTATGCAATAGCCACAGCTTCAACGCAGTTCTTGAAATCCCGCCGCAAGGCGGGATTTTTTTCGCGTGAATATCCGGGCTGGGCGCGTAAGGAATTGCACAGCGTGACCTGAAGCAATTCACGCCTGCCGGGGAATGCTTCCATTTGAAACGGGGAGAGGGGTATTGGCCGGCCTTTGTGCCGGGTGAGCCGTTGGTTGCCTGTGGAGAGAGTGGCTGCCAAGCCCAAAAAACTCAACCCAGGCTGGGAGCGTGGGTTGGTTTGCGGGGTCAACACCCCGGGAAGCGATTATTCTGCGCGGGGTGGGTGCGAGCGTTCGGGCGCAGGGGGTTGATACTGCTGACAGTGAGTGCGGGCTTCCTTTTTACACGCTGTTGGCCAATGCGGGCTGCATTAACGCTCAGCCACGTTTATCAAAATGCAAAGTGGCCCTGTGAGAACAAATAAAAAAGGAAGTAAATAATCGGAAATATGACGAGGGGAATCCTAATAATGGTAAACAAACTTTTTATCATTGTTCCAGCTCCCTAATAGTTGATTAAGCCAACATGGCCGCATGATAGTACCACAGGGTTTTTTCATCTTCAAATTCCGGTTTGCGCGCTTGCCGCGCTCCATAGGGCGGTTCAATCCGGATGATCCGTTAGGGCGGAAACGCAGGCTCAAAGAGCCTGATGGGTAATCCGGGTTCAAGGTATGTTATAAAGCGCGATTCATTTTTACCTGCAGCCGCCCAATATGAATTCCGCAAAGCCATCCCCATCTTTTTTCCGGCAGCCGGTTTGGCTGGTCGGTTTCAGGCCGTTTTTCATCCTGAGCATCGTCAGCGGCGCGCTGCTGCCGGTTTTATGGCTGCTGGTGATTTCCGGCCAGTTTTCCCTCAACCCCGGCGTGACACCGCAACAGTGGCACGCCCACGAGATGTTTTTCGGGTTCGGCTGGGCCGTGCTCGGCGGGTTTCTGCTGACTGCCACCAAGAACTGGGTCAAGATCCGCGGCTACCACGGCCCGGTATTGTTCGTGCTGGCCGTGCTCTGGCTCGCGGACAGGCTTGCTTTCCTGCTTCCCGCCGGTTTTCCGGGAGCCCTGTTGCTGGTGCTGCACAATGCCTTCCTGCTGCTGATACTGGCGCTGCTGCTGTGGACTCTCATCGCGCACCGCAAGAGCGACAGCTACCCGGAAAACTGGCTGTTCATCCTCAGCCTCCCGCTTTTCCTGTTGAGCAAAAACCTGCTGTTGAGCGCAGAACATTTCGAGATCGGCTGGACGATGGCGCTGGGTTTGTTCCGGCTGGCGGTCGTCATCATGCTGGAACGCACGCTATCCCAGTTCATGAAAGCCGTGTTCCAGGTTGACATCCTCAGAAACAGTAGGCTGGATTCCGCGATCAGGCTGGGGGCGCTGGTTGCGGTCTTTGAAGCCGTGCTGCCGGTTCCCGTAGCAGTTGCCGTGCTGGCGGCAACCGCCGCGCTGTTGCTGTTCCGTTTTTTCTTCTGGAGTCCGCTAAAAGGTTTGAGCCGCCTGGATATAGGCGTGATGTACGCGGGGTATCTGGGCCTTGTGGCCAGCCTTGTCCTCGAGTGCCTGCGGTTTGCCGGAAAACTGGATAGCGTCGGGAATGTCGCGGCGCACACCTTCACTCTGCTGTGCATGGGGCTGATTATTCCGGCCATGCTGGTGCGCATCAGCCAAGGCCACACCGGGCGCAAAATCCTTTTCGCCGGCAGCGACAAATTTGCCATCCTGGTTTGCGGGCTGGGTGGTCTGATCCGGATTGTCCCGCCGCAAATCTGGCCGTCCAGCTACCAGGCGTGCATCGCGCTGTCGGCGCTATGCTGGACAATCTGTTATGCATTGATCGGCTGGCGCCTGATCCCATTCCTGCTCGGACCCAGGGTGGATGGCAAGGAACATTAACTCTGGAAACCGCAGTTGGCAGGCGCTCAACCCTTCGACACGCCCGCTGCGCGGGCTGCTCAGGGCCGAACGGCCTGCTCACCAATTGGGTGGGTGCAAAGCCGTTCATGCAAGCGTGTCGAAGCATGGATGGTTTTTTCAATTTCTACTGCGATTTCTCGGTTAACCGTTCGCGGCGCTACAATTTCACCTTGAAGGTTTTTTCGATCAGCTCCAGATACTCCGGGCTGTCCCACTGGTGGTTTCCCCGAACCTTCAGCAGCACGCGGCCTTTGGCGTCCACCAGAACGGTCAGCGGGATGGTGTTGGCGCCCAGCATGTTTTCCAGAAACACTTTGCTGTCGAGGTAGTTTTCGAAGGTGATGTTGGCCCGCTTGATGAAGGTTGCGGCGGCATAGCCATCGTCGTCGGTCGAGATTCCGATGATGTTGAATTGCTTGCCGCCATACCGGCGGGAAAGCTGCTCCAGCGACCCCATTTCCGCCCTGCATGGGCTGCACCAGCTGGCCCAGACGTTGATGATCAGCGGCTTACCCCGGAAATCGGAAAATTTTTTGTGTTTGCCGGAAAATGAGTTTAGCGTCGCTTCGCGCAGATAGCCACCCACCTCCACTTCTCCGGGAGTTCCTGCAAAGGTGGTTGAGGATATTCCTGCCAACAACAAGATGGAAGCCAGAAGAATTGTTTTCATGTGCCCAGTATTCAGGAAGCTGTATGCCAGAGTGACCAATCGCAAATTTTATCATTTTATCGTCATCAACCCGAACGGCAACGCGGGAGGAGGCAAAATCAGGTGCCGGATCCCTGCATCCCGGCCCGGTAAAGTTGCACGTTGTTGCGCCCGCTTTTCTTGGCATGGTACATGGCAATGTCGGCATTTTTGACCAGTATTTTCTCTTCGCTGCCGTGCTCCGGGTAAACGGCGATGCCGATGCTCGAAGAAATGTGCAGGGTTTCACCGGCCACCTCGAACGGCTGGCAGAGAACGAGGCGGATCTTCTCCGATACCACCAGCGCATCCTGTTCCGCCTCGATGCGCGGCAACAGCACGAGGAATTCGTCGCCGCCTATCCGCGCAGCGGTGTCCGATTCGCGCATACAGTCTTGCAGGCGTTGCGCGACCTGCTGCAACAGCAGGTCGCCGACATCGTGGCCGAGATCGTCGTTGATCGGCTTGAATTCGTCGAGATCAACAAACATCAGCGCCATGCGCGCCTTGTCGCGTCTGGCCGTGGCGAGAGCCTGCTGCAGGCGGTCGCTGAACAGCGTCCGGTTGGGGAGTCCGGTGAGCAGGTCATAATGCGCCAGGTGCTGCATGTGCTCTTCCGTGGTCTTGCGCTCGCTGATGTCCCGGCATGCGCCCAGTATGCCCATTACCTCCCCGCTCTCGTTTTTTACGACTGCGCCGTTGCACAGAAAAGGGATCAGCGCGCCATCGTGCCTGACATAGCACACCTCCGAGGAGTAGTGGCCTTTTTCCAGAATCTGCCGCATTCCTTCCATTACCGGCGGCCTGTCCTTTTCGCAGATGAAGTCTGTCAATTGCCTGTTCAATAATTTTTCAGGCGCAAGGCCGATGAACTTTTCAAAACTCAAGTTCCATCGAACCAGTTCCCCCTTCATGTTGATCATGTAGTGCAGATCCGGGAAGGCGTTCATGATGCTTTCCAGCTCCTTGAGCGCCACGGTCAGCTGCTCGTTCAACAGGTTGATGCGCGCCCGGCTTTCGCTTATCTGGTGGGTGATTTCCAGGGTGAGGTTCCGGTCGCGCAGCCCCAGCCAGACCAGCAGCGCCAGCAGCAGGCTAACGGCAATGCCGGCGAGGGCAATTTTCAGCGATGTCCCGCGGTCAAGCCGCTTCTCGAGGCTGGGCAGGGAAAGGATCACCATCGTCCAGGTGCGGCCGCTGATCTCGATGCGCCGGGTGGCCTGAAACTGCGCGCCCCCCTTGCTGTTGGCGCGGTGAGTCTTGTCGTCGTCGTAGAGCAATGTCCGTTCGGAGATTTCTTCGCCGTCGTAGATTTCGATATCAACTTCACCGGCATGCTCGGCGAGGATGCCGGACATCAGGTCGCCCATGCGGAACGGGGCATAAGCCCAGCCGACAATGCCGGCGCGGCGCTCGGCGACGGTATCAACTGGCGTGCCGTTCCGGTACACCGGCAGATACATCAGCACACCGGCCTGCGGCTGCGCGTCGGTTTCCAGTTCCATCAGCAGCCTGACTTTGCCGGAAATGGCGGCTTTGCCGGACAGGGCGGCATCGCCGGAATCGCGCGCCCGCTCCATGGCGGCGCGGCGCAAGCCGGGAGCGGAATCCCCGGCGCGGGGGTGCTCCCGGTCGGAGTACATGTCGTAGCCGAAGGCGCGCTGGTTGCGCTCGTTGAACGGTTCGATGTACACGACAGCGGTATAGGTTTCACGCTCCCCCGCAGGATGGATGGTGTAGTTCGGGAAGCCCTGGCTGCGGATGTCGGCGATGTGGCGGTTTTTCAGTTCTGGCGGCACGATCAGGGCAAAGCCCATGCCTTGGGCGCCCGGATAATTTTCTTCCAGGTGCTGTCTTGCGACGAAATCGCGGAATTCGCCGCGCTCCACTTTCCCGGAAGCAGCGAATAAGCCCTGCACCCCGCGCAGTACCTGCGCATAGGTCGCCATGCGCAGCTCGACGTGGTCGCTGGCCTCGCGGGTGAGGTATTCAAATTCGGCTTGCAACGCCCGCACGGCATTTTCACGGGCATGGTTCCACAACAAGTAGGTGCCGCACAGGGCGGCGGCAAGCGCTACCCACGGCAGTTGCCGGAGCAACGGCGATCCTGCCGTCGCGCGGGCGGGGCTCGATGCAGCGGGGCGGGGGGGTGAGGCGCCGGGAATGGTCATGGCATAGAAGCGATTACGGCCGGGCTGGAAACGCAGAGTCGAGCAAGGAAATCATTTTGCCCCTCCCTCCATTGCAAGTTAAAACTTTCCGGTAGCTACTCTGCCCTGTATGCGGGTTAATTTCAAGTGTCAGGCAATCGCCATGCCGGGAATGTGGTTATCGGGGGGCGGAGCACAGGCACTTCATGGGCCGCGCGAATGGGGCGCGGCCAGGAAACTGCAAGAAACGCGCGGAAGGCCACAGGAAAGCGGGCGGCCTCGCACCGCCGGGTCATTGTCCGCGCAGAACCGAGAATACCCTCTTCGCCAGGTTGCCCGTCGCTTCCAGCGGGTTGGCGCGGATCGCTTGCTCCTGCTCGGTCATCACCAGAAACAAGCCCTCCAGCGCCTTGCGAGTGATGTAATCATCCAGCCGCGCATCGCGCTCATCCACCAGGCCGAACCTTACGCCCTTATCGGCAAACTGGCCGTATTTTTCTGCGACCTTCACTTTCAGCATCGCCTTGCTGATGATGGGCCTGAATTTGCCTGCCAGCGCGGTTTCGGTGTTCTTGCGGAAGTATTGCGTGGCGGCGGCGTCGTTGCCGGTGAGAATGCCTTTGGCGTCTTCCACGGTCATTTTCCTGGCTGCGCCGACCAACAGGGCCTTTGCCTCCGGCACGGCAGCTTCGGCGGCGCGATTCATCGAGACGACCAGTTCATCCGCATATTTGCCCATGCCGAATTTGCGCAGCAGGCCATCCACTTTTTGCAGGCTTTCCGGCAGCGGGATGCGCACCTTGTCGTTGCCGAGATAGCCGTCCTCTTTGGCCAGGTTCTTTACGGCAGTTTCCGCACCCTGTGTGAGCGCCTGCTTCAGGCTGGCGACCTGGTCCCTGTTGCTGAAACCGGAAAGATCGAGCGCAGATGCGCTGGTGGCGGCAAGCAGAAACAGGGCAACAATTAAAGCGCGGACGAGATTGCGGTGGCGCATGGCGGAGGTACGAGTAAGGCAGGCGGGCATATTATAGCTGCGGGTGTGACATAATCTCGCGCCCCGTTGCACGTATAATGCGGGCCACAGGTACAGCGAACATGACAACTATTTCACCCATACAAGACATCATTGCCGAAATCCGTGCCGGAAACATGGTGGTGCTGGTGGACGAAGAAGATCGCGAGAACGAGGGCGACCTGCTGTTTGCCGCCGAGTTCGTAACGCCGGAAAAAATCAATTTCATGGCCAGGTACGGACGCGGCCTGATCTGTTTGACCGTCACCGAGGCGCACTGCAAACAGCTCAATCTGCCGCTGATGGTGCGCGACAACGGCTCGCCGCTGGGTACCAACTTCACCGTTTCCATTGAAGCGGCGAAAGGCGTGACTACCGGCATTTCCGCCGCCGATCGCGCGCACACCATACGGATGGCGGCGAGCAGGAACGCCAGGCCGGCCGACATCGTGCAGCCGGGACATATTTTCCCGCTCATGGCGCAAAATGGCGGCGTTCTGGTGCGTGCCGGGCATACCGAAGCGGGCTGTGACCTGGCGCAACTGGCGGGGCTGACGCCCGCTGCGGTGATTTGCGAGGTGCTCAAGGATGATGGCGAGATGGCGCGCCTGCCGGATTTGATCGAGTTCGCCAAGCTGCACAGCCTGAAAATCGGCGCCATCAGTGACCTGATCGAGTACCGCAGCCAGCACGAAAAACTGGTCGAGCGTGTGGTGCGCCGCCCGGTGAAAACCGCTTACGGCGCATTCGATCTGGCTGTCTATACCGACAAGACCACGTTGCGTTCCCACCTGGCGCTGATCAAGGGCGACATCCGGCCGCAGACCGAAACGCTGGTGCGCGTGCACGAGCCGCTGTCGGTGATGGATTTTCTCGAGCAGTCGAGCTTCAAAAACTCGACCAGCGTGCATGACGCGCTGCTGAAAATCAGCCAGTCGCCCTGCGGGGTGCTGGTGCTGCTGCACCGCAACGAGACATCGGGCGATTTGCTGGCGCGCGCGGTGGCGACACCGGAAGTCCACCACGTCGCGCAATGGGACCAGCGGAGTTACGGCATCGGCGCGCAAATACTGCGCGACCTGAATGTCGGCAAGATGCGCCTGCTGGCCAGTCCGCGCAAACTGCCGAGCATGGCGGGCTTCGGCCTTGAGGTGGTGGGCTATGCGCATCACGAATGAACGGGGTGATAGAAATATGAAAGAAGTCGAAAGAAACCTGAGTGGCGCGGGTATGCGCATCGGCATCGTGCAGGGCCGTTTCAACGAGGTGGTTTGCGAAGGATTGCTGGCATCGTGCCGCGCGCAACTGGCCCAGCAGGGGGTGCGCGATGCGGACATCACGCTGGTGAGCGTGCCGGGTGCGCTGGAAATTCCGCTGCTGCTGCAGGACATGGCGCAAAGCGGGAAATTTGACGCGCTTATCGCGCTGGGCGCGGTGATTCGCGGCGACACTTACCACTTTGAAATTGTGGCCAACGAGTCGGCGCGGGGCGTGAGCGAAGTGCAGTTGCACAGCGGGGTGCCCATTGCCAATGCCATTCTTACCACCGATACCGACAGCCAGGCGGAGGAACGCATGAGCGTCAAAGGCGCGGAAGCTGCCCTGGTGGCAATCGAGATGGCAAACCTGCTGAAGGCGCTCGGGTGAACACACAGCCCGAACAGATCAAGTCACCGGCCAAAAGCCCGCGGCACCGCGCGCGTGAACTGGCATTGCAGGGGGTTTACCAGTGGCGATTGGTCGGTGGTGACAGCGCCCAGATCGCAGAACAGATTTGCGGCGAAAAGGGATTGGGCCGCTATGATTCCGCGCTGCTCAAAGAACTGCTCGACGGGGTCCTGGCGCAACACGCCGAGCTCGAGGCCGCTGTCGCTCCCCACCTGGATCGCGGCTTGGCCGAACTCAGCCCGATCGAGCTGTCCATCTTGCTGCTGGGCGCATACGAGCTGGTGCGCCACCCCCAAACCCCCTATCGCGTCATCATCAACGAGGCCGTAGAGCTGGCCAAGACTTTCGGTGGCGCCGATGGGCACAAATTCGTCAACGGTGTGCTGGACAAGCTGGCAGCTCAGGTGCGCCGGCCAGAGTCGGCATCAGGATAGAGAACGGATAATTTGCCGGGCGGCAGCTCTCCGGCAGCGTTCGCATGATAAACTTCTTTCCGAAGCTGGCCAGACAGTCGCTGCACTCGCAAGAGTGGAGAGGAAAGTCCGGGCTCCAGAGAGCAGGATGCCGGTTAATGGCCGGACGCCGCGAGGCGATGGAAAGTGCCGCAGAAAACATTCCGCCGATGGCCGCGCGAGCGGATCAGGCAAGGTTGAAATGGCGAGGTAAGAGCTCACCGCGTTCGTGGTAACACGGACGGCAGGGTAAACCCCATCCGGAGCAAGACCAAATAAGCAGGCCATGACGTGGCTCGCGTCGCTTGCGGGTAGGTCGCTCGAGCGTCAGGTAACGAAACGCCTAGAGGAATGACTGTCCACGACAGAACCCGGCTTATCGGCTGGCTTCACTTCTGCACCCCGGCCAATCCATGCAAGTTAAAGTAGCCATTTAATTTGCGAGGATGCGGAAACTCATGCGCGAGCCTGTGCCACATCAAGCTGTCGGCTTCAACCGGCAGCCGCTATTCAGGCGCCCGGAAACAGCGGCAGATACGATCAGCGCGCTGCCATGCGTTTCGCAATTTCCGCCACATGTTTTCCCTGAAAGCGCGCGATACCAAGCTCGTTAGCTGAAGGCATGCGCTTGCCATCACCACCGGCAATGGTGCCGGCGCCGTAGGGCGAGCCCCCGGTGATTTCGTCATTGCGCATCTGGTCGGCGCATGAATAGGGCACTCCGACAATCACCATGCCATGGTGGAGCAACGTGGTATGAAATGAAAGGATGGTGCTTTCCTGTCCGCCGTGCTGGGTGGCGCTGGAAACAAACACGCTGCCGACCTTGCCGATCAGCGCGCCTTTCATCCACAACCCCCCGGTCTGATCGAGGAAGCTGCGCATCTGCGCGGCCATGTTGCCAAACCGGGTCGGCGTGCCGAAGATAATCGCGTCATAGTCCGCAAGCTCATCAGTAGCGGCAACTGGGGCGGGCTGATCCAGTTTCACGCCCATCGCCCTCGCCTTGTCTTCCGGAATGGTTTCCGGCACGCGTTTGACCATTGCTTCCGCACCATCCACTTTGCGCACGCCCTCAGCTGCCGCCCGCGCCATTGCTTCGATATGCCCATACATACTGTAATAGAGAACAAGAACTTTAATCATGATTGTCTCCTCTGTGGTTGCGGTATTTCCGGCCGATTGTGCCCGCTGCCGGCATGCTTCCTCGCCAGAGCAAGCGCGGTCACAGTGCATATCTGGCATCCTTTATCCAATAAAGTCAAGCCTCAATCGTCTGGAGAATCGCAGCGTACTGCTGGTTTGCTGTTGGCTTGCTTGACGATGAAAATTGCGGCGAGTATCTTTTGAGCCGATGCTGGAGACTTGAGCAAGCCGGGAAACAGAAATGGCCCGATGGAGACTATGCGATGGAGCCAGACAATTCAGCAATCCGCGATGGTCATGCCGTTAACAAATGGTTAGCCCGGCATTTTTGTATTAACAGAAGTGATAGGGCTGCAAATTTCCGCGAGTGGGGGAGAATAGAAAAACGGTTGACGCTGTTGCTCGTGACTGTTTTTTCCCTTTTTGCTGCCAGCCTGTCATGCGCAAAATCAATCTGGGATTTTCAGGAACCCGTCACACCTGTTGCACGTGATTCGATAGCGGCGAGCGTGGATTTCCTGCGCATCATCATGGGCATCTATGTCGTCGTTTTCGCCGTCTTTGCCTATTCCATCTTCAAACATCGCAAAAGCTCGGGCGCACAACCGGGGACCTTCACCAAGCCCGGCACTAGGTGGCAGTGGGCCTTGGCGATTTCTCCTTTTCTGCTGCTGATCTATATCGATTACATCTGGATGGGCGTCCCCGCCTTCCATGCCATCGCGCAAATGGAAGACACCAGGGCCGCAGCCGAAATGGTGGTCAAGGTGACGGCCAGCCAGTGGAAATGGCAGTACGAATATCCGGAAGAAAATATCAGGTTCGTCAGCACCATTGCGACCACCCAAGGCCAGATTCACAACAGGGAAGCCAAGGGCGAGCATTATCTGCAGGAAGTGGACAACCCGCTTATCCTGCCCACCAACAAGAAGGTGCGCATTCTCCTGACCTCCACCGATGTGATCCACTCCTGGTGGGTGCCTTCTTTCGGCGTCAAACGCGATGCCGTCCCCGGCTATCTGCGCGAGATGTGGGTGAATATCGAGAAGCCCGGAACCTACCGCGGCCAGTGCGCCCAGTTATGCGGCGACGGGCATGCCTTCATGCCGATCGTGGTGGAAGCCGTGGCGGAGCCGCAATTCAAGGAATGGCTCGCCAGGAAAAAAGCGGAAGGCTCGGCGGCGGAGGCTGCTGCCGGCAAGGTCTGGAGCAGGGAAGAGCTGATGGCCAAAGGGAATGAGATCTATAACGGGGTCTGCATCGCCTGCCACCAGGCTGGCGGCAAGGGCGTGCCGGGAGCTTTTCCCGCGCTGGCGGGAAGCAAGATCGTCAACGGACCGCTCCTCGACAAGAACGGCCTGCTGATCAAGGACGGCCATCTGGACCGGGTCATGAACGGCAAGCCGGGCACCGCCATGCAGGCTTTCAAGAACACCCTGTCCGATGTCGAGATCGCCGCCATCGTGACCTATGAGCGCAACTCGTTCGGCAACCGCATGGGCGACATGGTGCAGCCTTCGCAGGTCAAGGCTTTGCGTTAACATGAAACTCGCGCAGCGATTCGTTTGTCCACTCGCCCGCTTGCGGGATAACCAGCGACTTGGCTGGGGGCGTTTGCAGCCTAGTCGAATGGCTAGTTGTTTCATTCAGAGGGTTGGGGAGAGGGAAGGCATATGACTCAAGCTATCACGGCTGTTGCACATGACCAGCATGAACATCCACCCGCCGGAATCATGCGCTGGCTGACCACCACCAACCACAAGGATCTCGGCATCCTGTACATGAGCTTCGGCGCCATCATGTTCTTCATCGGTGGCGTCCTCATCATGGCGGTACGCGCCGAACTGCTCTTCCCGGGCCTGCAACTGCTTTCGCCCGGCATGTACAACCAGTTGTTTACCCTGCATGCGCTGATCATGGTGTTCGGCGCGATCATGCCGTTCGCCACCGGCCTCAACAATTACCTCATCCCGCTCATGATAGGCGCGCCCGACATGGCGCTGCCGCGGGTCAACAACTGGGGCTTCTGGATCCTGCCGTTTGCCGCACTCTTGCTGCTGATCCCGTTTTTCCTGCAATTCTCCGGCATCGGCAGCGGCGCCTCGGGCTTGGGCTGGGTGATGCACAACACCTCGCTGGATCTGCAGGGCGGGATAGGGGTCGATTTTGCGATCTTCGCGATTCACCTGCTGGGACTCTCCTCCATCAGCGGCGCGATCAACGTAGTGGTGACAGTGCTCAACATGCGCGCGCCGGGCATGGCGCTGATGAAGATGCCGCTGTTCGTCTGGGCCTGGCTGATCACCGCCTTCATGCTGATTCTGGCCATGCCGGTATTCAGCGCGGCGGCCACCATGCTGCTGACCGACCGGCATTTCGGCACGCATTTTTTCGATGCCGCCAACGGCGGCGACCCGATCCTGCTGCAGCACCTGATCTGGTTCTTCGGCCACCCGGAGGTGTATATCGTGCTGCTGCCGGTGTGGGGGCTGATCCCACATATCCTGGCGACTTTTTCGCGTAAGCCGGTCTACGGCTATCGGGCGCAGGTCTATGCGCTGTGGGCGATCTGCTTCCTCAGCTTCATCGTGTGGTCGCATCACATGCTGACTTCCGGCCTGCCGCTTGCCGCAGAGGTGTACTTCATGTACTCGACCATGGCGATTTCCATCCCCACCTCGGTACTGGTATTCTGCTGGCTGGGCGCCATCTGGCGCGGTGCGATGACCTTCGAGACGCCGATGCTGTTCGCGCTGGGCTTCGTCGCCCATTTCGGCATGGGAGCATTGACCGGCCTGATCCTGCCGGACGTCGCGGTCAATGCGCAGTATCACAACAGCTACGTGATTGTCTCGCATTTCCATTACACCTTTTTCGGCGGCGGCATCTTCGGCATGCTGGCGGCGTTGTACTACTGGCTGCCCAAGTTCACCGGCCGCATGTTCGACGAGAAGCTCGGCAGGCTGCATTTCTGGCTGACGGTGATTTCCTTTAACATGACCTTCATCCCGCAATGGTTTGCCGGGTTGGACGGCATGCCGCGCCATATTGCCGACTATGCGCTCAGGTTTTCCACCATGAACTTCATCTCTTCGGTGGGCGCCTTTCTGCTGGGGCTCTCGCAACTGTTGCTGGTTTACATCGTGTTCAAGTGCGTGCGCAGTGGCCCCAAAGCTACCGGCCAGGTGTGGGAGGGCGCGCAGGGGCTGGAGTTCACCTTGCCTTCGCCGCCCCCGTACCACACCTTCGAAACACCGCCGGCGGTCAAATGATGAGCGAGTCCAACGTGATAAATGAACATGTAAAGCGTGGGCGGCGCACGGTGCAACTGGCGGTTGCACTGGCTCTGTTCGTGGCGCTTATCTATACCCTGACTTTTTCCAGATTGCCGGTATGGCTGCCGGCTTTGCATTGAAGGGTGGCCGCGATGAATGAAGCGCTCAGAAATGCGAACCGGCGGTTGACCATCAAGCTGCTGCTCCTGGTGGCCGCCGCGACCGGCTTCGCGTTTGCCCTAGTGCCGTTCTACGACCTGCTGTGCAAGGTGACGGGCCTGAACGGCAAGACCGGCGGGGCCGTACAGATTGCGCAGGCATCGCAAGCGGATACCGCGCGCTGGGTGACGGTGGAATTTACCAGCACCGTGATGCCGGGCATGAGCTGGGAATTTCGTCCCGTACAAACCAGGATGCGGGTGCACCCCGGCGAAATCACCAGAATCAGCTATCTGGCCAGGAATCCGACCAACCAGGCGCTAGCCGGGCAGGCGGTGCCAAGCGTGAGCCCCGGCTGGGCGGCGCAGCATTTCAACAAGATCGAATGCTTCTGTTTTCAGCGGCAAGTACTGCAGCCGGGAGAAGTGAAGGAAATGCCGCTGGTTTTCCAGGTCAGCCCGGAGCTGCCTGCCGAGGTGCAGGAGATCAGCCTTTCCTACGCACTGTTCCCTGTTTCCGGGTGAGCGCTTAAGGAGGTCATCATGAGCGAAACGCGCAGCGACAGCCATTACTATGTGCCGCCCCCCAGCCACTATCCGGTGACGATCAACCTGGGGCTTTTCGTTCTGGCACTGGGGTTTGTGCTGAGAATCAATGCCATCGCTTCCGGCGTTGTTCCCATCCTGGCGGGAATGGCCGTGGTGTTCTATGGCGCATTCGGCTGGCTGGGAAAAATCATCTGCGAGGATGAAAGCGGGAATTATCATCCGTGGGAGGACCGCTCCTTCCGCATCGGCATGGTCTATTTCATTCTTTCCGAGATCGCATTTTTCGCCTCCTTTTTGCTGGCGCTGATGTACGTGCGCGTCTTTGTGCTGCCGGAACTGGCGTCCATGGATCCGCGCTATACGCTATGGCCGGACTTCAGGGGAACATGGCCATCTGGCGGTCCGAAGTCGCAGGCATTCACCCCGCTGAATGCCTGGGGCATTCCCGCAGCCAATGCGATTCTCATCCTGGCATCGGCCGTGTCGATGATGTGGGCGCGCAAGGGGCTCTCGACCGCCAATCGCGGCCAGATGGTTGCCGGCCTGGCGATGGCGCTTGCGCTGGGCGTGGCGTTCCTGTTCCAGCAGGCGATGGAATACCGTCATGCCGCCGAACTTGGCATCACTCTGGCCACTGGCGTTTACGGCACAAATTTTTACATGCTGACCGGTATGCATGGCGCACACCTGCTGGCGGGAATCATCATGCTGGCGGTGCTGCTGCTGCGCGCTTTTCACGGGCACTTCAAAGCCGAAAGCAGCGTTGGGCTGGAGCTTGTGGCCTGGTACTGGAATTTCGTGGTGGTGATACCGGGATTGCTGATATTCATTTATTTCTACTGGCTGTAACTCGGGCCGGTGCCAGCCAGTGTTGGTTCGCAGCAACAAATTTTTTCTCTTTCGGTTGAGCGGATTTTGACTTTTGTTTGCTCAGTTCGTATTGCATCTCCCCCGGTTTTGTTGCGTCTGGTTTGCGCATGCACCAGCCGGCATCGCATGGCTTGAATAGCCCTATATATTTGCCTGTTGGATCAATAAATAGGCTTTATTATTTGCCATCACCGCTGCCCCAGCAAAAACTTCCCAACCGGCCTGCACATTACAAACAACTTCAGCTTGTTTGCGCAATCCATTATTTATTAAAGAGAAAATATACAGCATTAATTTTCTGTGCTAACTGCTTGTCGCACAAAGAAAAAACCTGATGTATCGCTTGACCAAGCCATATTTTTTGAATATAGTGGGTTCAAGTGGTGAAAAGTGGGTTTTAGTGGGAAAACCGGCTCAGGGTCAAGCGATGTTTCAGGGTGCGGCACAGCTCAATCTGGATAACAAAGGCAGGCTCGCGATTCCTTCGCGGCACCGCGACATGCTGCTCGCGCATTGCGCAGGACAGATGGTTCTCACTGCCGATGCTGACGGGTGCCTGCTGCTTTATCCGCAGCCCGAATGGCAGCCTATCCGTGAGAAGCTGATGCGGCTTTCTGCTTTCGATCCGCGCACGCGCGCCTTGCAGCGCTTTCTTGTCGGGCATGCGGAAGATGTGGTGATGGATGCCGCAGGCCGCGTACTGATTTCTCCGGCTTTGCGCAATTACGCTACGCTGGACAAGCGCGTGATGCTGATCGGGCAGGGCAGCAAGTTTGAGGTGTGGGATGAGGCGCGCTGGCAGTCGCAGCACGAGAAGATGGCCGCATTTACCGCCGGCAATTTACCGGCCGAGCTGGAGGGCTTCACCTTGTGAGTGCGGGTCTGCCGCACGCCACGGTATTACTGCACGAAGCGGTTGAAGCGTTGCAGGTGAAACCGGAAGGCGTATACGTGGACGGCACATTCGGGCGCGGCGGGCACAGCCGGATGATTCTCGGGAAGCTGGGCGAAGGTGGCAGGTTGATCGCGCTCGACAAGGATCCGGAGGCAGTTGCGGCGGGGCTTGCGATCAGCGACCCGCGTTTCGTCATGGTGCATAGCGGGTTTGCGCGCCTGGCTGAAGTGTTGCGCAAGTTGCGCGTGGAACAAGTGGATGGGGTGCTGCTCGATCTGGGTGTGTCCTCGCCGCAACTGGACGACGAAGAACGCGGCTTCAGCTTCCGCTCCGATGCGCCGCTGGACATGCGCATGGATACCAGCGGCGGGCAGACTGCGGCGGAGTGGCTGGCGACTGTAGACGAAGGATTGCTTGGGGAGGTGATACGCGACTATGGCGAAGAACGGTTTGCTAAACAGATTGCAAGAGCGCTTGTTGCTGCGCGCCAGAAACTGCCTGTCGCCACCACGCGCCAGCTCGGCGAAATTGTTGCCCAGGCAGTGCGCACGCGCGAACCCGGGAAAAATCCGGCGACGCGCACCTTTCAGGCTATACGGATTTATATCAACCAGGAGCTTGAAGAACTCGCGCGGGTGTTGCCGCAATGCGTGGATTTCCTGAAGCCGGAAGGCCGCATGGTGGTTATCAGCTTCCATTCGCTGGAAGATCGCATGGTGAAACATTTTTTGCGCGACATGGCACAGGGCGACAAGCTGCCGCGCGGCTTGCCGGTACGTGCCGCCGACTTGCCGGCAGGCAGGCTGCGTCTCGCCGGCCGTGCGGTGCGCGCCTCGGCGCGGGAAGTGGCGGTGAACCCGCGCGCGCGTAGCGCGGTGATGCGCGTGGCCGAGCGGGCGGGAGCTGCGGGTGACTAGGGTGAATGTGCTGCTCCTGCTGCTGGCAATCGCCTGCGCCCTGGGGGTGGTAACGTCGCAGCACAAGGCGCGCAAGCTGTTTGTGGAGCTGCAAAAGGAAAAGGAGCGGGCGCAGCAGATGGAAGTGGAGTGGGGGCAGTTGCAGCTCGAACAGGGCACCTGGGCGATGGCGGCGCGGGTGGAAAAGATCGCTGCCGCCAAATTGCAGATGCAATTGCCCGGAAGCGGCCAGACGCGGTTTGTTCGTGATAAACAGTTGAAAGGGCCTGCCGCACAACCATGAACTATGCCAGCAGCATACAGACGCCAGGGCTTGCGGCGCTGCCGCCATGGCGGTCGCGCCTGCTGTTTGTGCTGCTCCTGCTCGGTTTGTGCGCCCTGCTGGTGCGCGCGGTATATCTGCAGGGCATTCATAACGACTTCCTGCAACAGAAGGGCGACGCCCGCTACGGCCGCGTCGTTGATATCAACGCGCACCGCGGCATGATCACCGACCGCCACGGCGAGCCCCTCGCCATCAGTACGCCGGTGGAGTCCGTCTGGGCCAGCCCGCAGGATGTGGAAGCGACTCCGCAACAGCTCAGACAGCTGGCGCAAGCCTTGGGGATGCCTGTCGAGGAAGTAAAAAACCGCTTGTCCGATACGACGCGCGATTTCGTTTATCTCAAGCGCCAGCTGCCTCCCGAACAGGCTGAAAAAATCGTCAGGCTGGGGGTGCCGGGCGTGTCGCTGCGGCGCGAGTACCGCCGCTACTATCCCGATGCGGAGGTGACGGCGCACCTGCTGGGCTTTACCGATGTGGATGACAACGGCCAGGAGGGGGTAGAGCTGGCAATGCAGGAGCAATTGGGCGGCAAGGCGGGCAGCCAGCGCGTGATCAAAGACCGGCGCGGGCATATTGTCGAAGACGTGGCCAGCATCCGCGCGCCCAAGCCGGGCAGCGATCTGGCGTTGAGCCTGGACAGCAAAATGCAGTACCTGGCCCACCGCGAGATCAAGCTGGCGGTCGAGCAGCACCGCGCCAAGGCGGGTTCCATCGTGGTGCTGGATGCGAAGAGCGGCGAGGTGCTGGCGCTGGCCAACTGGCCGAGCTACAACCCTAACAACCGAGCCAGGCCCGACACCAGAGTAATGCGCAACCGCGCCGCGACCGACCTGTTCGAGCCCGGCTCCACCATGAAGCCGTTCACGGTAGCGGCCGCGCTGGATGCGGGCAAAGTGACAGCGGAAGCGATCATCCGCACCGAGGGCGGAGAATTTTCCGTCGGCGGGCGCAAAATCCACGATACGCACCCGGAAACGGCGCTGACCGTGGGGCAGGTGATCCAGAAGTCGAGCAATGTGGGGGCGGCCAAGATCGCGCTTATGCTGCCGCCGGAAACATTCTGGCGCAGCCTCGCCGAAACCGGTTTCGGCGAGCAGACCGGTAGCGCGTTCCCCGGCGAAGCAGCGGGCAGGCTGCGCGATTACCGGAAGTGGCGGCCCATCGAGCAGGCCACCATGTCGTACGGCAACGGCATTTCGGTCAACCTGCTGCAACTGGCGCGCGCCTACACCGTGTTTGCCAACGATGGCGAACTGAAGCCGGTGACCCTGCTCAGGCAGAACGCGCCAGCAGCCGGCAGGAGCGTGTATTCCCAGGCAACGGCGCTGGCCGTGCGCGACATGCTGGAGCTGGTGGTCAAGCCCGGCGGCACCGCACCGCTCGCGCAAATCGCCGGTTACCGGGTGGCCGGCAAGACCGGCACCGCGCACAAGCTGGAAGGCGGGCGTTACGTCAGCCGCTACATCGCTTCGTTTGTCGGCCTGGCGCCCGCATCCAGTCCGCGCCTGATTGTGGCGGTGATGGTGGACGAGCCGGGCGGAGAGCAATATTACGGTGGGCAGGTTGCCGCGCCGGTGTTCAGTAACGTCATGGGTGCTGCGCTGCGCCAGCTTAATGTCCCCAACGATGCGCCGCTCGGCAACGTGATGATGCCGCCAGATGAAATTGTGAAGGAAGAAGCTTGAGCGCCCCAATCTTCCGCCTGGATCTGCTCGCGTCGCTTGGTGTGACCGTTTCGCGGCTGGTGACGGACAGCCGCGAAGTGAAAGCGGGCGACACCTTTGTCGCTTATCCCGGCAGCCGGGTTGACGGGCGCCAGTTTATCGCGCAGGCCGTCGCCAGCGGCGCCAGCTCGGTGATCTGGGAGGCGCGCGATTTCATCTGGAACCAAGCTTGGCAGATACCCAATCTGGCGGTCAGCAACCTGCACCACCATGCGGGCGAAATAGCGGATCAGGTTTATGGCAGCCCTTCGAGAAAGCTGTGGATGGTGGGTGTCACCGGAACCAACGGCAAGACATCGTGCAGCCACTGGGTCGCGCAGGCACTCGGCGCGCTGGGCAAAAAACCCGCGCTGCTTGGCACTCTGGGCAACGGTTTCTTGGGCGGCCTGCAGCCCGCGCTGAACACCACGCCCGACGCCATCCGCCTGCACGGGTTGCTGGCGGATTATCTGGCACAGGGCGCGCAGGCGGCGGCGATGGAGGTATCGTCCCATGCGCTGGATCAGGGCCGCGTGAATGGCGCCCACTACGATGTGGCGCTGCTCACCAACCTGAGCCGCGACCACCTCGATTATCACGGCAACATGAGCGTCTATGCGGCGACCAAGCGCCGCCTGTTCGGCTGGCAGCAGCTCGGTTACGCCGTGCTTAATCTGGACGATGCATTCGGCCTCGAACTCGCGGAGCAACTGCAGGACGCCGGGCCGGAAGTGATCGCTTACGGCTTGACCCCGGTGGCGCTGGCGGCGGCGGAGCGGCTCGGCCTGCGCATGGTGTACGGCGCCGGCTTGCGCATGGATGCACAACGGGGATTCGATCTGCAAGTGCGCTCGAGCTGGGGGGGGGGCACAGTGCACAGTGCGCTGGTCGGACGTTTCAATTCCGCCAACCTGCTCGGGGTGCTGGCGGTGCTGCTGGTGAGCGGGGTGGCACTCGCCGATGCATTGCGCGAGCTGGGGCGGGTGCAGGCGGTGCGCGGGCGCATGCAGGCTCTGGGCGGCGGCGGTCGGCCAGCCGTGGTGGTGGATTACGCGCATACGCCGGATGCCCTGGAAAAAGTGTTGCTGTCACTGCGCGAGGTGGCGCAAGCGCGGGGCGGGAAGCTGATTTGCGTGTTTGGCTGCGGCGGCGACCGCGACCGTGGCAAGCGCCCGATTATGGGCGTCATTGCGGACAAGCTGGCGGATATCTGCTTCGTCACCAGCGATAACCCGCGCAGTGAATCTCCGCGCGACATCATGGCCGGCATCGCGGCAGGCATGAGCGGCGCACACCGGGCCATCGAAAACCGGGCCGAAGCGATCGAGCAGGCGATATGCGGCGCGCGCGCGGCAGACACCGTGCTGGTGGCGGGTAAGGGGCACGAGGACTACCAGGAAATAAACGGCGTGAAATACCCGTTCAGCGATGCCGATGCGGTGGAGCGCGCATTGCAGTCCTGGCTCCTGCTCCAGGATCAGGGCGCACGGAGCGGCAAACCATGATGCGCCTGTCACAAGCTGCGCAGATGCTGGGTGGCCAGCTGGCGGGGCCGGATGTCGAGTTTGCGGCCGTGTCCAGCGACAGCCGCGCCATTGCGGCGGGCGACCTGTTCGTGGCGTTGCGCGGAGAAAATTTTGACGGCGCGGAATTTGTTGCCAGCGCCGCGCAGGCTGGCGCAGTGGCGGCGCTGGTCAACCGGGAGTCAGGAGCCAGGAGCCAGGAACCAGGGTTTCCGGTGCTGCGGGTTGAAGATACGCGTCTCGCCCTCGGGCAGCTGGCGGCGTACTGGCGCGCCCAGTTTGCGGTTTCCGTGGTGGCGGTGACCGGCAGCAATGGCAAGACCACGGTGAAGGAAATGCTCGCTGCCATATTGCGTGAAGCGGCAGGCAGCGCCGATGCAGTTCTCGCAACGCAAGGCAACCTGAACAACGACATCGGCATGCCGCTCACCTTGCTGAAACTGCGCGCCGGACACCGCTACGCGGTGATCGAGATGGGGATGAACCACCCCGGCGAAATTGCTTACCTGACCCGCCTGGCGCGCCCCGATGTGGCCGTCATCAACAATGCGGCCAGTGCTCATCTGGCCGGGCTCGGTTCGGTGGAGGCGGTAGCGCGCGCCAAGGGCGAAATCCTGGAGGGCTTGCCGGAGCACGGCATCGCGGTGATCAACGGCGATGACGCTCACGCCCCGCTATGGCGCGAGTTGGCTGGCAGCCATGCCGTCATCGAATTCGGTCTGGAAAAACATGCGGCGGTGCACGCGCAATGGCGCTCGCAAGGAAACGGCGCCGCGATTGAAGCAAGCACGCCGCAAGGGAATTTCACAGCGGTGTTGCAGGTGCCGGGCGCGCACAACGTGCGCAATGCGCTGGCTGCCACTGCCGCCGCACTGGTGCTGGGCGCCGGGCTGCCTGCCATCGCGGCCGGGCTGGAAAAGTTTTCCGGCGTGGCCGGGCGTTTGCAGCGCAAGCCGTCGCTGCATGGCGCGCTGCTGATAGACGACAGCTATAACGCCAACCCCGCTTCGGTACATGTTGCGCTCAAGGTGCTGGCGCAGGCGGAGGGAAAGAAAATCCTGGTGCTGGGCGACATGGGCGAGCTGGGGCCTGCTGCCGTGCGGCTGCACACCGAGGCCGGAGCGGAGGCGCGCAGGCTGGGTGTGGACGAGATGCTGGCGCTGGGGGAGCTGTCGGCTTTCGCTGCACGAGCGTTCGGTGCGGGAGCGCGGCACTTCGAGCGCATCGAAGATTTGCTCGCCGCGCTGGGCAAGGATCTCGGCGCAGGCGACACGGTGCTGGTGAAAGGGTCGCGCTTCATGAGCATGGAGCGGGTGGTGCAGCACTGTGCGGGAGAGGGGAAGGGTGAAGAGGGAAGAGGGAAGGGTGAGGCGGCGAGCGGTGTTTCCCCTTCTCCCTTATCCCTTCCCACTTCTCGCGACTGCAAGGAGAGCAAATGCTGTTAGCCCTCACTCAATGGCTGGCGCAGGACATCAGGACGTTCAACGTCTTCAGTTACATCACGTTGCGCGCCGTGCTGGCAGCGATGACTTCACTGATTATTTCCTTCATGGTGGGGCCGGCGATGATCCGCAAGCTGACCGCGTACAAAATAGGCCAGTCGGTGCGCGATGACGGCCCGCAGAGCCATCTGGTGAAGGCCGGGACACCGACCATGGGCGGCGCGCTGATCCTGGTATCAGTCGCCATTACCACGCTGCTGTGGAGTGATCTGCGCAATCCGTACGTGTGGCTGGTGCTGCTTACTACCCTGGGCTTCGGCGCCATCGGCTGGGTGGATGACTACCGCAAGGTGGTGTACCGCAACCCCAAGGGGCTGTCGGCGAAGGCCAAGATGTTCTGGCAATCCCTCATTGCCCTGGCTGCCGCGATATACCTGTGGCGGCATGCCAGCCTGCCTGTGCATACCGAGCTGATTGTTCCATTTTTCAAATACCTGGTATTTCCGCTGGGCGCTGCCGCGTTCATCGTGCTGGTCTATCTGGTCATCGTCGGCAGCAGCAATGCGGTGAACCTGACCGATGGTCTGGATGGCCTGGCCATCATGCCCACGGTGATGGTGAGCGGCGCGCTGGCAATTTTTGCCTATGTGGCCGGCCATGCGGTGTTCGCCAAATATCTCGGTATCCCGCACGTTCCGGGCGCGAGCGAGCTGGCGGTGTTCTGCGGCGCCATTTCCGGTGCAGGACTGGCCTTCCTGTGGTTCAACGCCTACCCGGCGGAGGTATTCATGGGCGATGTCGGCGCGCTGGCGCTGGGTGCGGCGCTCGGAACGGTGGCCGTGATCGTGCGCCAGGAACTGGTGCTGTTCATCATGGGTGGCGTATTTGTGGTCGAGGCGGTATCGGTGATGCTGCAGGTGGGCTATTTCAAGTACACCAAAAAATTTTATGGCGAGGGGAAGCGCATTCTGCTGATGGCGCCGCTGCATCATCATTTCGAGCAGAAGGGCTGGAAGGAGACCCAGGTCGTGGTGCGCTTCTGGATCATCACCATGCTGCTGGTGCTGCTGGGGCTGGCGACGTTGAAGTTGAGGTAATAGCCTGTAGCTCGTAGCGGGTAGCCGGTAGCTTGTAGCTTTTAAAATGCCGCGCGCGAAGCGCGCACCTTAAAGCTACTAGCTACAGGCTACGAGCTACAAGCTTGGGAGACAAAGTGACTGAATGGTCTGACAAAAAAGTGCTGGTACTCGGTCTCTGCGAAACCGGGCTGTCGCTTGCGCGCTGGCTGAGCGCGCAGGGTGCTCGCGTGCGCGTCGCCGACAGCCGCGAGCAGCCGCCGTCGCTGGCTGTGTTGCGCGCGCAGTTGCCGCAAGTCGAAGTGTGCTGTGGCGCATTTCGCGCCGAGCTGCTGGCGGGCGTTGACTTGATTGCCATCAGTCCCGGCGTTCCCCTTGCCGATCCGCTCGTGGCACAGGCCGCCGCTCGCGGCATCCCGGTGCTTGGGGATATCGAGCTGTTTGCACAACATATCAATAACTCGCCGCTCCCCCTCTCCCCAACCCTCTCCCGCGAGGGGAGAGGGGACAAACGAGAAGAGCGCCCTTTGATCCTCGCCATCACCGGCTCCAACGGCAAGACCACGGTGACCAGCATGGTCGGCGCGATGTGCCGCAGGGCGGGTCTGGATACGGCGGTGGCCGGCAACATTTCGCCCGCCGTGCTGGATGTGGCGCTGGAGCGCGGGGGGCGGCAGCCGGAGGTATGGGTGCTGGAGTTGTCCAGCTTCCAGCTGGAAAGCACGGTAACGCTGAATGCCGATGCGGCGACGGTGCTGAATATCAGCGAAGACCATCTGGATCGTTACCCCGGCATGGCCGAATACGCCGCCGCCAAGGCGCGCATTTTCAGGGGAAGCGGGACACAGGTGCTCAACCGCGATGATGCGCGCAGTCTGGGCATGGGTTTGCCCGGGCGCGCGCAAACCACTTTCGGCCTGAATGCGCCGCCCGCAGAAAGCGATTGGGGCATCGTGTGCGATAGCGGCGGCATCTGGCTGGTTGAGGGGGGGCGCCGCTTGCTGAACGCGAAGGAATTGCGGGTGGCCGGTTTGCACAATGTGGCGAACGCGCTCGCCGCGCTGGCGCTGTGTCGTGCGGTTGGCTTGCCGCTGTCCCCGTTGCTGGGCGCCCTGCGTGATTTCGAGGGTTTGCCGCACCGCATGGAGCCAGTGGCGGAAATAGGCGGGGTGGCTTACTACGATGACTCCAAGGGCACCAACGTGGGGGCGACCGTGGCCGCACTGGAAGGCTTGGGGCGGCCCGCCGTGCTGATTGCGGGCGGGGAGGGCAAAGAGCAGGATTTTTCGCCGCTCCATCCTGCCGTGGCCAGGCATGCGCGCGCCGTGGTGCTGATCGGGCGCGACGCGGACAGGATCGCGGCCGCACTGAAGGGTTGCGGGGTTGCCGTGATGCGCGCCCCGGACATGGCCGAGGCAGTGCGGCAGGGTGCCGCGCTGGCAAAACCGGGCGATGCAGTGCTGCTGTCGCCAGCCTGCGCCAGTTTTGACATGTTCCGTAACTACGCGCATCGCGCCGAGGTTTTTGTCGCTGCGGTGCATGCTTTGCAGGAGGAGGCATCATGCGCGCCGCGAGCCTGAGCGCCCCGCGCCGGATCTTGGCGGAGTATGACGAGATGCTGGTGTGGACCGTACTCGCGCTGCTGGCGATCGGCCTGGTGATGGTGTATTCCGCCTCCATCGCCACCGCCGAGGCCAGCAAGTTCACCGGTTTCCGCTCCGCATATTACCTGGTGAGGCACAGCCTGTATGTAGGCGTCGGCATCGTGGCGGGGATGGCAGCATTTCAGGTGAAGGTGGAGACCTGGCAAAAACTGGCGCCGTACCTGTTTCTGCTGGGAGTGGTGTTGCTGGTGCTGGTGCTGATTCCCGGCGTGGGCCGCGCGGTAAACGGCAGCCGCCGCTGGCTGCCGCTGCTCGTCGTCAACCTGCAACCGTCCGAGCTGATGAAGCTGTTTGCCGTGCTGTATGCGGCCGATTACACGGTGCGCAAAGGCTTGGTCAAGCACACTTTCCGCAAAGCGTTTCTGCCGATGTTTGCGGTGATGGCGCTGGTCGGGGGGCTGTTGCTGCTGGAACCGGATATGGGCGCATTGGTGGTGATCTGCGCCATCGCGCTGTGCATCCTGTGGCTGGGCGGCTTCAATATCAAGGTGTTCGGCGCGCTGCTCTTTGCCTTGCCGGCGGCATTTGCGGTGCTGGTTGTCGCCGCGCCTTACCGGCTCCAGCGTGTGACCAGCTTCATGGATCCGTGGGCGGATCCGTTCGACAAGGGCTATCAGTTGAGCCATGCGCTGATCGCGTTCGGCCGCGGCGAGTGGCTTGGCGTGGGGCTCGGCGCGAGCGTGGAGAAACTGTTTTACCTGCCGGAAGCGCACACCGATTTCCTGCTTGCAGTCATTGCCGAGGAGCTGGGTTTTGCGGGCGTGTGCGCCGTCATCATGCTGTTTTCCGCGCTGCTGGTTCGCGCATTCGCCATCGGCCGCCAGGCGGCCTTTCTGGATCGTCAGTTCGCGGCACTGGCCGCGCAGGGAATCGCGGTGTGGCTGGGGGTGCAGGCGATGATCAACTGCGGAGTGAACATGGGCGTGCTGCCTACCAAGGGCCTGACCCTGCCCTTCCTCAGCTTCGGCGGCAGCGGTGTGGTGGTGAACTGCATCGCCGTGGCGATACTGCTGCGCATTGATTACGAGAGCCGCCGCATGATGCGGGGGCAGGCGATATGAGCGCACGCAACATTTTAATCATGGCGGGTGGAACCGGCGGCCACATATTCCCGGCGCTTGCGGTGGCCGATGTGCTGCGCGAGCGGGGCTGGCTGGTCACATGGATGGGCGCGCCGGAGAGCATGGAAGCCGAGCTGGTGCCCAGGCACGGTTACCCGATGGCGCCGGTGCGTTTTTCCGGGCTGCGCGGCAAGGGATTGCTGCGCAAGCTGCTGCTGCCGCTGAACCTGCTGGTGGCGCTGGGGCAGAGCGCGGCCGCGTTGCTGCGCCACCGCCCCGACGTGGTGCTGGGCATGGGCGGCTACATTACGTTTCCCGGAGGAATCATGGCCGCACTATTGCGCCGCCCCTTGCTGATCCACGAGCAGAACTCCATCGCCGGCTTGAGCAACAAGGCGCTGGCGCGGCTGGCCGCGCGCGTGCTGAGCGGTTTCCCAGACGTGCTGCCCAAGGCGGAGTGGTGCGGCAATCCGGTGCGCGAAAGCATCGCGGCACTGGCAGTGCCGCAGGCGCGCTATGGCGAACGCAGCGGAGCGTTGAATGTGCTGGTGCTGGGCGGTAGCCTGGGTGCAAAAGCGCTCAACGACTGCGTGCCCCAGGCGCTGGCTTTGTTGCGGAAGGGTGTACGCCCCACCGTTATTCACCAGAGCGGCAAGCAGCACTTCGAGGCGGTGCGGGCAGCTTATCAGCAGGCGGGCGTGGATGCCGAGGTCAAGCCGTTTCTCGATGATATGGCGCGCTACTACGGCTGGGCCGACGTGGTGATCTGCCGCGCCGGGGCACTCACCATCGCCGAACTGGCGGCCGCCGGCGTGGCCAGCATCCTGGTGCCATTCCCGTTTGCGGTGGACGACCACCAGAGCGGCAATGCCCGCTTTCTGAGCGAGCGCGGCGCGGCAATTTTATTGCCGCAGGGCGAAATGAATCCGCAGGCGCTGGCAGGCCTGTTGCGGGAGATGACGCGCGCGCGCGCGCTGGAGATGGCGCAGGCCGCGCGCGCGGTAGCGCAGCCTGCGGCGGCGCAGCGGGTAGCGGACGTGTGCGCGGAATTGGCGGGAGCATGAGGCACAAGGTCAAGCACATCCATTTCGTCGGGATCGGCGGCTCGGGCATGAACGGCATCGCCGAGGTGCTGCTCAACCTGGGGTATCAGGTGAGCGGCTCCGACCTGGCCGACAGTACGGTCACGACGCGCATCCAGCATCTTGGCGCGACGGTATATGTGGGGCATGACCGCGATCACCTCGCGGATGCGGATGCGGTGGTGGTTTCGACAGCTGTGCGGCAGGACAACCCGGAAGTGGTGGCGGCACGCGAACGCAACATTCCGGTGGTGCCGCGCGCCATGATGCTGGCCGAGCTGATGCGGCTGCGCCAGGGTATCGCGGTAGCCGGGACGCACGGCAAAACGACCACCACCAGCCTGGTTGCCAGCGTGCTGGCCAAGGGCGGCTTCGATCCGACCTATGTCATCGGCGGGCGGCTCAACAGCAGCGGAACCAACGCCAGGCTCGGAACGGGGGAGTTCATCGTGGTGGAGGCGGACGAGTCCGATGCTTCTTTCCTGCATTTGACGCCCATCCTGGCGGTGGTCACCAACATAGACGCCGACCACATGGAAACCTACGGCCACGATTTCGCGCGGCTCAAGCAGGCGTTCGTGGACTTTCTGGAGCGCCTGCCATTCTATGGCCGCGCCATGCTGTGCGTGGACGATGCCAATGTGCGTGAACTGCTGGCGCGCCTCAGCAAGCCGGTGACGACTTACGGCTTCCGCGAGGATGCGCAGATCCGCGCGGTCAATGTGCGCCACGAAGGAGGCAGGATGCGCTTCACCGCGCTATGCCGCCACAACAGCTTGCCGGTGGATCTTGAAGTGGTACTGAATCTGGCGGGCGACCACAACGTGCTGAATGCGCTGGCGGCCATTGCCGTGGGGCTCGAGGTAGGCGTGGCGGAAGACGCCATCGTTGCCGCGCTGGCCGAATTCCAGGGGGTGGGGCGGAGGTTCCAGCGCTATGGCGAGATTCCGGTATTGAGTCACGCAACGATTCCACCCTCTCCCCAACCCTCTCCCGTCCAGGGAGAGGGGGCGAACGTCTCTTCCGCAAGCGGAAGAGAGACATTTACTTTGCTGGACGACTACGGCCATCACCCGGCTGAAATGGTGGCCACGCTGGCTGCGGCGCGCGGCGCATTTCCGGGGCGGCGCCTGGTGCTGGCGTTCCAGCCGCACCGCTACACGCGCACGCGCGACCTGTTCGAGGACTTCGTCAAGGTGCTGGCGGGGGTGGATGCGCTGCTGCTGGCGGAAGTATACGCCGCAGGCGAAGCGCCGATCGCGGCTGCAGACGGGCGCACCCTGATGCATGCCGTGCGCGTGGCGGGGCAGGGCGAAGCGGTATTTGTTGAGCGGATACAGGATATGCCGCAGGCCATCCTGAACATGGCGCAGCCCGGCGATGTGGTGCTGACCATGGGCGCGGGTTCGATTGGCAATGTGCCGGCAATGGTCCAGCGCCTGGCCCGGGGGGATGCATGAACATGATGGAACCGGAACAGTTCGTTGCTGGAGGCTTGCGCGGGACGCTGCTCCGCGATGTGGATATGCGCCGTCATACCACCTGGCGCGCGGGCGGGCGCGCGGAGCGCATGTATCGCCCCGCTGATCTGAATGATCTCGCAGCGTTCCTGCGTGTCCTGCCCGCCAATGAGCCGCTGCTCGCGCTGGGCCTGGGCAGCAATCTGCTGGTGCGCGATGGCGGCCTGCGCGGCACCGTGTTGCTGCTGCATGCGGCGCTGGGCGAGTTGCGGCAGGAACCAGCAGGAACGCTCTACGCGCAAGCGGGTGTGCCCGGCGCGAAGCTGGCGCGTTTTGCCGCTTTGCACAATCTTGCAGGGGCGGAATTTTTCGCCGGGATACCCGGCACGGTAGGCGGCATGCTGGCGATGAATGCGGGCTGTTACGGCAGCGAGATCTGGGAGAAGGTGGCACGGGTGCAAGTGATGACGCGAGGCGGGGAGCTGCTGGAACGTGTGCCAGAGGAATATGAGATCGGATACCGGCATGTCGTGTTGAGAGAGAAGGGGGAAGTGAGAAGGGAGAAGGGTGGCGCAGCGCCAGAAGGTTTTACCCTTCCCCTTTCCCTCTTCTCCCTTCCCAAGGAGTTTTTCGTTGCCGCATGGCTGAAGTTTGAAAAAGGCGATGGCGCGGTGGCACGCGGGAAGATCAGGGCGCTGCTCGAGAAGCGTATCGCCAGCCAGCCGCTGAACTTGCCGAACGCAGGCTCGGTGTTCCGCAATCCGCCTGGAGATTATGCTGCGCGGCTGATCGAGCAGTGCGGGCTGAAAGGGCGCCAGATCGGTGGGGCGCGTGTGTCGGAGAAACACGCCAATTTCATCGTGAACATGGGCGGCGCCACGGCAACGGATATCGAAAACTTGATCAACGAAGTGCAGGCTGTGGTGCAGCAACAAACTGGTATCAAGCTGCAACCGGATGTAAATATTATTGGAGAGAAACTTGTTTAGCCACAGAGCACACAGAGATCACAGAGAGAGTGCGCCGGTTTTCTCTGTGTCCTCTGTGGCTTGATTGAGGTTTTAAATGGATCAAGTACAGAAATTTGGGAAAGTAGCGGTGCTGCTGGGCGGACGCTCCGCCGAGCGCGAGGTATCGCTGAAAAGCGGTGCGGCGGTGCTGGCAGCGCTACGGGAAAACGGGGTGGACGCGTATGCCTTCGACCCCGCAGCACAGGATCTGCAGGCGTTGCGGGACGAGGGCTACCAGCGCGCCTTCATCGCGCTGCACGGGCGCTACGGCGAAGACGGCACGGTGCAGGGCGCGCTGGAACTGATGGACATTCCCTACACCGGCAGCGGGGTGCTGGCCAGCGCCCTGGCGATGGACAAGTGGCGCACCAAGCTGGTGTGGCAGGCGGCCGGGCTGCCGACGCCTGCCTACGAAATGCTGTCGGCGCGCAGCGATTGGGGCGCAGTGGTGCGCCGGCTCGGGCTGCCGCTGTTCGTCAAGCCGGCGAACGAAGGCTCCAGCGTGGGAGTCAGCAAGGTGAAGCAAGAGGCCGGGTTGCGCGCGGCATACGAGAAGGCGGCGCGCCACGACAAGCTGGTGCTGGCGGAGCAATTCGTCGGCGGCGGCGAATATACCGTCGCCATTCTCGGCGAGCAGCAGTTGCCGGTAATCAAGATCGAGCCGGCCAGCGAGTTTTACGACTACGAGGCGAAATACCTGCGTGACGATACGCGCTACCTGTGCCCGTGCGGCCTGGAGCCGGAGCGGGAAACGGAGATGAAGCGGCTGGCGCAACAGGGTTTCGAGCTGCTGGGCGGCAAAGGGTGGGGCAGGGTGGATTTTCTGCTTGATGCGGCGGGCAAACCCTATCTGCTGGAAGTCAACACTGCGCCCGGCATGACCGACCACAGCCTGGTGCCGATGGCGGCGCGCCAGGCCGGAATGAGCTTTGGGCAGCTGGTGCTGCGGATATTAGAGTCGGCCCATGTGGGATAAACCGCACTCGCTGAACCGGTTCTCCGGCGCGCTGCTTGCCTTCAGCCTGTTGCTGGCGCTGGCAGGCGCATTGCACTACACGCTGCATTTGCCGGTGTTTCCGTTGCGCGTGCTGCAATTGAGCGCCGCGCCGCAGCGCGTTGACCCGGCGCAGATCGAAGCCGTGGCGCGCGAAGCGGTGAGGGGCAATTTCTTCACCGTTGATCTGGAGCGGGCCAGGCAGGCTTTCGAGAAACTGCCTTGGGTACGCAGGGTGAGCGTGCGGCGCCATTTCCCGTGGCGCCTCGAAGTGAGTCTGGAGGAACATGAAGTGCTGGCGCAGTGGAACGGTTCCGGGCTGGTGAACACCCACGGGGAAGTGTTTGCCGCAGGGTGCGAGAGGGAGATGGCGGAGGGTGTGCCAAGACCGGGCGAAGCCCGGGGGGCCGGCGGCGCATCTCTTGCGGGTGTGCCGGGTTCCCGGCGGCCTTCTCCTTGCGGCGCAATATCCGGCAAAGCAAGCGGTGCGCTGCCGAAGTTTTCCGGACAGCCCGGCACCGCTGCCGAGGTGGCGCAGATGTACAAGGTGTTTGGCGAACAGCTCGCGCCGCTTGGCCGGGTAATTGTGCAAGTCAGCTTGTCTCCGCGCCGCGCCTGGCAATTGCGCCTTGATGACGGCATGGTGCTGGAGCTGGGGAGCGGGCAGCCGCAGCAGCGCCTCGCGCGCTTTGTGGCGGTTTACCCGTACAGCCTGGCATCCCTGCTGCAAGGCCGCGACAGCGCCGCTGCAGACAGGAGCGCGCATGAAGCCGGCCATGGGCAGACGGTCAGGCTGGTTGATTTGCGCTACCGCAATGGATTTGCCGTTTCCCTCGCCGGCGGAGAGACAGAGGGGCAGGACAAGCGGGGCCAGGGCGGCAGGGGTTAGGGGGAGATGCAATGAGCAAAAACAGGGAAGCCAAGAATCTGGTTGTCGGCCTCGACATCGGGACTTCCAAAATTGTCACCATCGTCGGAGAAATCAAGCCGGAAGGCTCGCTGGAAGTGGTCGGCGTCGGGATGCACGAGTCGTCAGGCATGAAGAAGGGCATGGTGGTCAACATTGACGCGACCGTGGAGGCGATCCAGCGCGCGCTGGGCGAGGCCGAACTGATGGCCGACTGCAAGATCCGCGAGGTCTACACCGGCATTGCGGGCAGCCACATCAAAAGCTCTAACGCCAACGGCATGGTCAAGATCAAGGATAAGGAAGTGGCGCAGGCTGACATAGATCGCGTGCTGGAAACCGCCAGCTCGGTCAGCCTGCCGAGCGACCAGCAGATGCTGCACGTCCTTGAACAGGAGTTCAGCATAGATGGGCAGGGTGGGATCAAGAAGCCTCTGGGCATGAGCGGCAAACGCCTGGAGGTGGAAGTGCATATTGTCACCGGCGCGGTGGCGGCGGCGCAAAACATCATGAAGTGCCTGCACCGCTGCGGGCTGGAGGTGCGCGAGATGATCCTGCAGCCGCTGGCGTCGAGCAAGGCGGTGCTGGCCGAAGACGAGAAAGAGCTGGGCGTGTGCCTGGTGGACATCGGCGGTGGCACCACTGATGTGGCCGTTTTTACCGGCGGGGCAATCCGCCATACCGCCGTGATCCCCATCGCGGGCGACCAGATCACCAACGATATCGCCATGGCCCTGCGCACCCCGACCAGGGATGCGGAGGATATCAAGATCAAATACGGCTGCGCCTTGCGCCAGTTGTCTGGCGATGGGCCAATCGAGGTGCCGGGCGTGGGGGATCGCGGGGCGCGCATGCTGTCGCGGCAGACCCTGGCGGAAGTCATCGAGCCGCGCGTCGAAGAGCTGTATTCGCTGGTGCAGACCGAATTGCGCCGCAGCGGCTTCGAGGATCTGCTGTCTTCAGGCATCGTGATTACCGGCGGCAGCAGCGCCATGCAGGGCATGGTGGAGCTGGGCGAGGAAATCTTCCATTTGCCGGTGCGGCTGGGGTTGCCGCATTACGTCGGGGGATTGTCGGACGTGGTGAAGGCGCCGCGTTTTTCCACCGGGGTCGGCTTGCTGCTCTACGGGCTGGAGCGGCACCAGCGCCATCAGGTGGAGCGCATGGGCTCGAGCTCTTTCAGTGATGTGCTGGGCCGGATGAAAGCCTGGTTCCAGGTCAATTTTTGAGGGTTGGTTTTGGGTTGGATGTATCGGGTAGTTTAATCAGCGAGCAGGAGGAGATGATGATGAAATTTGAAATCATGGATGCGCAACTTCAGGATGCGGTCATCAAGGTGGTAGGGGTCGGTGGCTGCGGCGGCAACGCGGTGGACCACATGATCGAGCAGGGGGTGCAGGGGGTGGAATTCATCGCCATCAACACCGATGCCCAGGCGCTCAAGCGCAACAAGGCGCGCACCCAGCTGCAGATCGGCGCCTCGATCACCAAGGGGCTGGGTGCCGGGGCGATTCCGGATGTCGGGCGCGCCGCCGCCGAAGAAGACCGGGAGCGCATTGTCGAGCTGATCAAGGGTGCCAACATGGTGTTCATCACCGCCGGCATGGGCGGCGGCACCGGCACCGGTGCAGCACCCGTGGTGGCCCAGGTGGCGAAAGAAATGGAAATCCTCACCGTGGCAGTAGTAACCAAGCCGTTTGCACACGAGGGCAAGCGCATGCGCCTGGCGCATGCCGGCATCGAGGCGCTGTCCGAATTCGTGGATTCGCTCATTATCGTGCCGAACGAAAAGCTGATGAGCGTGCTGGGAGAGGATACGACCTTGCTGGATGCCTTCCGTTCCTCCAACGGCGTGCTGCAGGGCGCGGTGGCGGGAATCGCCGAAGTGATCAACGTCCCCGGGCTGGTGAACGTGGATTTTGCCGACGTGCGTACCCTGATGTCGGAAAACGGCATGGCGATGATGGGCTCGGCCACGGCCTCGGGCCCAGAGCGCGCCAAGATCGCGGCGGAGCGCGCCATGTCCAGCCCCTTGCTGGAAGACGTGGACCTGGCGGGCGCGCGCGGCGTGCTGGTGAATATCAGCTCCAACAGCAGCCTGACGCTGAAAGAATACCGGGAGGTAACCAACAGCATCCAGTTTGCCATCGAGGATGCCACCGTGATCGTCGGTTCGGTGTTCGATGAGGGCATGGGCGACGAGCTGCGCGTGACCATCGTGGCGACAGGACTGGGTTCCCCGGTGGCGCGCAAGCAACCCAAGCCGGAGCTGGTTTACGGCTTGCGCACCGGCACGCACGACGAGCCGGCGCCAGCGGTCAATTACAGTGAGCTCGAGAAAATTCCGGCGGTGATCCGCAGCGGACGCCACCGCGAAGCGGTCGAGGCGATGCGCCAGTCCGGCGTGGACATGCTGGATATTCCGTCCTTCCTGCGCAAGCAGGCGGACTGATCGCGGGCGCCCCGGTTCGGGGCGCGCCCAAGGAAATACTGAGGCAGATCGGCTGGTGCTTGGCAATGAGTCCGGGGAGTAAACAGCGTATCCAGGATGCGCCCGCCTTCGTGCTGCACAGCTATCCGTATCGCGAAACCAGCCTGGTGCTGGAGGTGTTCAGCCGCGAGCATGGGCGTGTGGCGCTGATGGCGCGCGGCGCGCGGCGTCCAAGGTCGGCCTTGCGCGGGCTGTTGATGGGCTTCCAGCCGCTGGCGCTGAGCTGGTTCGGCAAGCACGAGCTGCGCACCCTGCAACACGCCGAATGGCAGGGTGGCCAGCCGCAGTTGCGGGGGACGGCACTGCTGTGCGGTTTCTACCTGAACGAGCTGCTGCTCAACCTGACAGTGCGCGACGACCCGCACGAGCGGCTGTTCGATCATTACCGGCTCACCTTGCAGCGCCTCGCTGGCGAAGAAGATCACGCCGCCACCCTGCGCTGCTTCGAAAAACTTATGCTGCAAGAGCTCGGTTACGCGATACTGCTGGAGCAAGAGGCGGGCGGCGGCAAACCGATAGACCCCCATGCGCAGTACCGCTACGTGATCGAGCACGGCGCCGTACCGCTCTCGGAGGGCGGGGCAGACGGTCTGGTTGTGCGGGGGAAAACCTTGCAGGACATGGCCGCCGACGACTACCGCGACCCGCTCAGCGCGCAACAGGGCAAGCACCTGATGCGCGCATTGCTGAACCACTATCTGGAAGGCAAGCTGCTGCATACCCGGGAGCTGATCAAGGATCTGCAAAAAGCCTGAGCGTGCCGGGTTGCTGCCGTCCGCGCACGAATGGTGGGCGGTACTGGGATCGAACCAGTGGCCCCTGCCGTGTGAAGGCAGTGCTCTACCGCTGAGCTAACCGCCCAATCGAGGGCGCGAATTGAATCATACTGCAAGCATGCCGGTCAAATTCTAGCCTCTTCCAATACGAAATGAGTCTGAAGCCTGAGCGCATTTCCAGCGAGATAATGAATCTGAGCCGCTGACGTTTTGATCATGTACTTCCCATTTCGCGGTGTTGATGAAATGACCAGACCCCATCATGGCACTTGTTGCCATTCGCGGCTTAACTACACTTTGCTCTTAACAAGATCCTAATGTGACATTTCATTTACAGCAAAACTTTGCTACACTTTGCGCCGTATTTCGGTTACGCGGTTTTTGCTGGCTAAACTAAAACTCAGGGGAGATGTTGATGAAGAAACTATTGGCATTGATGTTGGCTGCGGCCTTTGCCGCCGCACCCGCTTTTGCGGGCGAGCATGAGCACGGCGACGCTGCGGTTGCGCAAGCGTTCATTAAAGAAATCCGGGCCGACAATTCAGCCCATATCGGTGCGCACAAGGCGGCATTTTTCCAGGAGCTGGCCAAAGGCCAGCACCCACGTGCGACCGTGGTCACCTGCTCCGATTCGCGGGTGCATACCAACACGCTGGACAGAACCCCGGAAGGCGACCTGTTCATGGTGCGCAACATCGGCAACCAGATGGATACCGCTCTGGGCTCGGTGGAATACGGCGTCAACCACCTGGCTTCCTCGCTGCTGCTGATCATCGGCCACTCCAAGTGCGGAGCCATCGGCGCGGCCAGCGGCGACTACTCCAGTCTGGAGCCCGCCATCAAGCGCGAGCTGGACACCATCAAGATTGGCAAGGGCGTTGCCAACATTGACGGCGTGAAAGCTAACGTGAACAACCAGGTCGCCACCGCAGCCAAGGAATTTGCCGACAAAGTGAAAGCGGGTCACCTGCTGGTGGTGGGGGCGGTATACGATTTTGCCGACGACATGAAGCAAGGCGCGGGCAAGCTCAATGTCATCAACGTGAATGGCGAAACCGATCCCGCCAAAGTGGAGCAAGCCTTGTCAGGCAAGGGTGGCGATTCGCATTCTTCGCATCGCCACTAGGGTTTGAGCGGCCTGATGGCATAGGGTATAAAAGGGGCGGCGTCAGCCGCCCCTTTTGCTGTCAGCACATCCGGTTTTTGACCCGAAATTACGACGTTATGCAGCTAACCCAATACACAGATTATTCCTTGCGGGTGTTGATTTATCTCGCAGAAAAGAACAATGGATTGACCACCGTTTCCGAGATCGCCGAATATCACGGCATTTCGCGCAATCACCTGGTCAAGGTCATCCACAACCTTGCCAGCAAAGGCTTTATTCTGACCACACGCGGCAGGAATGGCGGGATGATGCTGTCCCGCCCGCCATCAGAGATCAACCTGGGCGATGTGGTGCGAAACACCGAGCCCAACTTTGACATTGCCGAATGCTTCAATCCTTCAAGCAATTGCTGCGTTATCACCCCTTCTTGCGGCCTGAAATCCATATTCCGTGAGGCGCACCGGGGGTTCATCAAGGTCATGGACAAGTATACCCTGGCCAATGCGGTAGAGCTTGCCCGCAAGTAATGCCGGATCCACTTATCCATTATACTGCATTGGTTTTTACGCTCGCCTGTCGCTGCCTTGTTCGCATTCAATTTGGAGCCGGCATCATATGCCCGCGCAACAGGTCGCCGGCTGACTCGCAAAAAACGAATTGGCGTATGGCGCTGTGAAAATTCCCGGGAGCGGTTTCTGCGGAAGGCGCGAACCAGTTAAAATGCCGTCTGCGACGTTGATGCTGATTTGATTTTGTACATAAACGAACCAGGGGACTGCCATGAACAAACATGTAATCAGCCTGACTTTGTCAGCCATCTTGCTGGCCATATCCAGCGCCGGTGCAAGCGAATTTGCCGGCAGCTACCTGGGGGGCAAATTGGGCGGAAACCGCTCGAGCTTCAGCGGCCCTGCCGTGGAGAACGGCATTGCCACGAACCTCTCGGATATGGGTGGCAAAGACGCCGCCACTTTTGGTTTGGAGGGGGGGCGCAACTGGGATATGAGCAGCTATCTGCTCGGTGTGGATTTTTTCGTTGATGCCAACGGAAAAGTTACGCACCCGGTCAGCAAAACCGGGGTTGCCGGCACCACGGATTTCGGCAGCACCGTGTATGGGGCGGATTTGAAGTTCGGTTTGCCCAAGGGCTACTGGATGCCCTATGCGAAACTGGGCTACGGAAGAGGCAAGGCGAATGGCGACTTTAGCGCTGGCGGTAATGGAGCGCATGCCGGCTTGGGTATTGAATACAAGTTTTCCCCGCAGTGGAGCCTGGTTGGCGAGCTGTCAACTCATGCCGCCGAAAGTACCGGCACGAAGTTAAACAACAACAATTTCACCGTCGGGGTGAATTACTATTTCAGGGCGCCCAAGGCTGTCCCCGTTGCTGTTGCCGCACCGGTCGCCGCGCCCAGGCCGGAGCCCTTGCCCGAGCCCAAACCGGTGCCAAAAGTAGAGCCCGCGCCTGCGCCGGCGCCAGCTCCTGTGCCCGCTCCGGCTCCTGCGCCCAGGGAAACATGGAAAACCACGCTGACCGAAAAATTGGTACGTTTGGAAGGGGCCAATTTTGCGACCGGCTCGGCAAAACTATTGCCCAGCGCCGACGTGAAGCTTAATGAGGTGGTAGAGGCAGCCAGGCAGTATCCGGATGTGAAACTGGATGTCAGCGGCCATACCGATAACCAGGGCAAGAAGGCGTTCAACCAGAAACTGTCCGAAGATCGCGCCGCTGCGGTGAAGAAATATCTGGTATCAAAGGGGGTGGCGGAAGGCCGCATTGTTACCGCCGGATATGCCGATGAGCAGCCTGTCGCCGGCAATCATACCAAGGAAGGGCGGGCCGCCAACCGCCGGGTCGAAGTGCGCTACTTGCTGAAGGAAGAAAAGAAAGTGCGCGTGGTGGAATAAGCGCTGCATTTCCGGGAAGGCGGGCGGAGCCCGCCTTTTTTGCGTCAGGCAAACAGCCGGATGCTGAGTAATGGCGATAAATGATGCGGAAAATCAGCTTGACCGGGCCGCGTATTTCGCTATAATCCGCGCTCCCAAAACCTTGCTCCACCGTTGCGCATGACGGGGGGCCATATCCAAAAGGAGATCAAATGCGACATTACGAGGTTGTATTCATCGTACATCCCGACCAGAGCGAGCAGGTGCCCGCGATGGTCGAGCGTTACCGCACCATGGTGACGGCCAAGAAAGGCCTGATCCACCGCCTCGAAGACTGGGGGCGCCGCCAACTGGCTTACCCGATCCAGAAAATCCACAAGGCGCATTACGTGCTGATGAACATCGAGTGCGATCAGGAAACGCTGGATGATCTGGAGCATGCCTTCAAGTTCAACGATGCCGTGCTGCGCCACCTGGTTATCAAGACCAAGGCGGCGGTAACAGCCCCTTCCGCGATGATGCGGGAAGAGAAGTCGCGCTCGCTGGCCGGAGATGCGCCGACACCCGCTCCCGACTTGCCGGATGCGCCGGTCGAAGCCGAGGCAGCTTGATCGAAACCGGCTGCAACCGTTTTGCGGTTGATGGAGAGCTGGCTGAAATTGAAGGTTTGCGCTACACGCCTGCAGGGCTGGAGCGAGTTGCATTGAAAATCCGCCATGCTTCAACCCGCCTCGAAGCCGGGATGCCGCGCCAGGTAAGGTGCGAAATTCCGGCCTTGGCTCTCGGGGCGGCCGCGAAGCGGGCAAGCGCCCTGCAAACCGGGCAGCGGGTGAGAGCGGAAGGATTTATGGCGCAGCGCAGTTTGCGTTCAGCACAACTGGTTATGCACATCGAAAACATTATGACACTGGAATAAGGAGCAAAGCATGGCTCGTATCGTAAAGAAAAAAGATGACAAGAAGGGCGGTTCGTCACGTTCGCTGTTCAAGCGCCGCAAGTTCTGCCGTTTTACGGCGGAGAAGATTGCAGAAGTGGATTACAAGGATCTGAACATCCTCAAGGAATTCATCAGCGAAAACGGAAAGTTGATCCCGGCGCGCATCACCGGCACCAAGTCGCGCTATCAGCGCCAGTTGAGTACGGCGGTCAAGCGCGCCCGCTTCCTGGCGCTGCTGCCATACACCGATCTGCATTAAGGAGCTGACATGCAAGTGATACTGATGGAAAAAATGACCAACCTCGGCCAACTGGGCGACGTGGTCAAAGTGAAAAACGGTTATGCGCGCAACTTCCTGATCCCGCAAGGCAAGGCCAAGCGCGCGACGGAAAGCAACAAGGCCGAATTTGCGGCGCGCCGTGCTGAGCTGGAAGCTGCAGAGCGGGCCAAGCAGGCCGACGCACAGGTGCGCGCCGAGAAGCTCAACGGCCTGACTGTGCAAATCGCGCAGAAGGCCGGCGTGGACGGCAAGCTGTTTGGCTCCGTGACGAATGCAGACATTGTTGCGGCGCTGGCGCAAATGGGGTTTACCGTAGAAAAATCTCAAGTGCGCATGCCGTCGGGGCACCTCAAGCAAATCGGGGATTATCCGGTCAGCCTCGGCCTGTTTACCGATGTGGTGGCTACGATTACCGTATCGGTGCTGGGAGAGCACTGAGAGGCTGCCTGAGCCAGCATATGGGCAAAGAGAATTTTGCCCCGGTTCGTGCAATAACTCTGTTCGGCGGGCTTGCTCAAGCCTGCCCGAGTTTCAGGATCGGCTACGCGTGCTCGTTCAGCCTTTTGTTTTGTATTGTGTTTAATGTGACTTTCGGGTTTTGAAAAATATTTGAAGTTTCCCCTAAAGTTTTCCCCAATATTGACGATAACTATTTCAAATCTGCCACTCTGAGCAGATTCTCGTCAGAATTGGCTTCGTTCAACCTTTCCGAACCATACGGGAAGGCGTTCCTGCTTGTGTAAGGAAAATTCCTACAAAGAAATCGGAATACTTCCGATTTCTTCCTTCTCGTTCATGCAGCAAGATTCAACCGTCGGAAAAGACAGTTAACTTGCGAGAGGACGAATCATGAATTCAGTGCAATTGCATGAAGAAATCAAAGAAGCCAACCTGTCTTACATGCTGCTGGCGAAGCAGATGATCCAGGAAGACAAGGCGGCATCCCTGTTTCGCCTTGGCATCAGCGAGGAAATGGCCGAACTGATCGCCGGTTTGAGCACGGCACAGCTGCTCAAGATGGCATCGTCCAACATGTTGCTATGCCGTTTCCGCTTCGATGAGAAGCTGCTGCTCAACATGGTTACCGATTACAGCAAGGACCGGATGATGTCGCAGGCGCATACCGCTATCCTTATGGCGGGCAGGCCAGTCGAAGCGCTGGCGGCCTGATCCGGGTTGTCGCCGGAAAGCGATTTCCATGCGCAACAAAAGTGTAGTTACCGAGGCTTACCAAATCCGGGTCGCCGCAGAGTTGATCGAGCTGGGCGCCCGGTTGCAGTTATTGCAGGAAGAAACGTCTTTAAGCCGCGAGCGCCTGCTCAAACTCTACAAGGAAATAAAGGGCGTTTCGCCGTCCAAGGGGATGCTACCGTACTCGACGGACTGGTTCATGAGCTGGTCGCCCAATATCCATTCCTCGCTGTTCATGGGTATTTACCGGTTTTTGGTGAAAAATTCCAGCCTTTCCGAAGTTGAGGCGCTGGTCAAGAGCTATCGCCTGTATCTCGAGCAAATCGGTGTCAGCGGCGACGAGCCCGTGCTGAGCATCACGCGCGCGTGGTTTCTGGTGCGCTTCTGCAATGCAAATATGCTGCAACTGGCTGTCTGCACCGAATGCGGCGGGCAGTTTGTCGTGCATACCAACGAGCTGTATGGCGACTATGTCTGCGGCATTTGCCACCCCCCTTCCCGTGCCGGGAAAACAAAACCAAAAATACGCACCGTTGCCGCATTAGGCCAAGTCGGAGGCTGATGAGCCCAGGCCCTTGGCGCGGCACTCTCGCTCCGCAGCAGTTTTTCGACACTCCGCTAAAGTTTTTTTCTTCCCTGCCGTTATCGTTTTGTATGCTGTCGCGGTGAGCATCGCGCGGAGGTGCCACCCAACCGAACTGGTGGCAACGCAACCTCGAGGGAAGCAGGTCATGTTGGTAATAATCGGGTACGTAGTAGTGGCTGCCTCGGTATTTGGCGGCTTTGCTCTTGCCGGGGGGCACATGGGGGCGCTGTTCCAGCCGATCGAACTGCTGATGATCGGCGGTGCGGCCGTTGGCGCTTTCTTCGTGGGGAACAGCGGCAAGACCATCAAGGCCACCCTCAAGGCGCTGCCTTCGGTATTGAAGGGTGCCAAATACACCAAGGACAGCTACATGGAACTCATGGCGCTGCTCTACGAGTTGCTGGGGAAAGTTCGCAAGGAAGGGCTGATGTCCATCGAAGGCGACATCGAGAAGCCGGAAGAAAGCCCCATCTTCGCCAAGTATCCGAAAGTGCTTGCCGATCACCACGTGGTCGAGTTCATGACCGATTACTTGCGCATCATGGTAAGCGGCAACCTCAACGCCATGGAAATTGAAAACCTGATGGATGTGGAAATCGAAACCCACCACCACGAGGCGCTGGTGCCTGCGCACGTGGTTGCAAAAATGGGTGACGCCATGCCGGCTTTCGGCATCGTTGCGGCGGTGATGGGCGTGGTGCATACCATGGAATCGGTCGGGCTTCCCCCTGCCGAGCTGGGAATATTGATCGCACATGCGCTGGTGGGCACTTTTCTTGGCATCCTGCTGGCCTACGGTTTTGTCGGTCCGCTGGCGACCCTGCTGGAGCAGAAGGCCGAAGAGTCCAGCAAAATGTTCCAGACCGTCAAGGTCACCCTGCTCGCCAACCTGAACGGCTACGCCCCGGCGATGGCGGTGGAGTTCGGGCGCAAAGCGCTGTATTCCACCGAGCGTCCCGGCTTCCTCGAGCTGGAAGAGTACGTCAAGCAGAAACGCTGAGCCAGGCAGTTGGTACGCCACCATGTCGAACGACGAAAGACGGCCCATCGTAATCAAGCGCATCAAAAAAGTGGCGCCCGGCCATCACGGCGGCGCCTGGAAAATTGCCTACGCCGATTTCGTTACCGCGATGATGGCATTCTTCCTGCTGATGTGGCTGCTGGGTTCGACCACCAAGGGTGATCTGATGGGAATCGCGGAATATTTCAAGACCCCGCTCAAGGTGGCGTTGGCTGGCGGCTCGGGCAGCGGCGACAGCTCCAGCGTGGTCAAGGGGGGCGGTAAGGACCTGACGCGTAGCGAGGGGCAAGTCAAGCAAGGCGAACTGCCTACCGTCAAGAAAACCATCAACCTCAAGGCCGCGCAGGAAGAGTTTCTGCGCAAGGAGCGCGAGCAGCTCCTTGCGCTGAAGTCGAGCATCGAGCAGGCGATTGACGCCAATGCCAAGCTGCAACCTTTCAAGAAGCAGATCCTGCTGGACATCACCAGCGAGGGCCTGCGTATCCAGATCGTGGACGAGCTGAACCGCCCGATGTTCCAGAGCGGACGCGCGGAGCTGGAGCCGCACACCAGAGAAATCCTGCACGAAATCGGCAAAACCCTCAACCAGATGCCGAACAAGGTGAGCCTGTCCGGGCACACCGACGCGCAGGCCTATTCTTCCGGAGGGAAGGGGTACAGCAACTGGGAATTATCGGCGGACCGCGCCAACGCATCGCGGCGCGAACTGGTCGTGGGCGGCATGAGCGAAGACAAGATCGTGCGCGTGGTGGGCCTGTCGTCCGCCGTGCTGTTCGACAAGAACGACCCGCTCAACCCGATCAACCGGCGCATCAGCATCATCGTGATGAACAAAAAGGCGGAAGAATCCGCGCGCAACGACGGGGGCACAGTTGAAATGGAAGCAGGAAACGGCAATGCCGTGAAACCGGCTCTGGATGGTGTGGCAATACCGCCGCCGGAGGCGAAAAATTAAAGTTTTTGGCCGCTCTGCCGTTATGCAAAAACCGGGACGAAGTTGCCCCAATAAATAAATCTGGCAACAGAGTTATTCAGAGGAGAAAGCGATGTTCAAGAACCTTACGATCAAGTTGCGCATGACTATTGTCATTGCCGCCATGTCCTTGATGCTCGCTGTCACAGGAGGCGTGGCCGTAAACGCTTTGCGCCAGTCCAACGAGGCGTTGCAGGCCATGTATGAAGATAACACCGTTGCAGCCGTCAACCTGGGGTCGGTTTATGGCTTGCTGGTCCGGGTGCGGATGCTGGCGCTGCAGGCTGCCAATGCCGGCAAACCAGAAATTGCGGAAAAGGCTTATGCCGATGCCAAGGCGGTGGATGCCGTGCTGGACAAGCACTGGGGCGAACATGCGGCAGGGGAGCACCCGGCGGAAGAAAGGCAGAAAGTGGATGCCTTCACCGCGCAACTGAAAGCGTACCGCGATTCGCGTGACATCACCTTCAGGTTCGCGATGGCTGGCGATTTCAATGCCTCCAAGGAAAATGCCGCCAGGGATGCCGGCCCAAAATTTGAAACGGCGTACCAGACCCTGTCGCAGATTCTGGATTTCCAGGGGCCGGATGCCAAGGTAAATTTCGATAAGTCGCAAGCGAGTTACGCCGCCACCCGCAATACCACCCTCGCCATCATTCTGGGGGGCATTGCCCTGTCGGCCGTACTCGGTTTCCTGCTGGTGCGCAGCGTGGTCGCGCCAGTGGCCGAAATGCGCGATGTCATGACCCGCACGGCGACGGATGGCGATCTGACGCGCCGCGTCAGCGTGAGGAGCGGCGATGAGATCGGGCAGGCGGCGGAAGCATTCAATTCCCTACTGGCCAGTTTCTCCAGCAGCATCGGCCAGGTTTGTGCCGGGGCCAGGGATGTGGCGGGTACGGCCACCCAGCTGGCCAGCGCATCCGGCCAGATCACGCAGAGTTCGCAGGCGCAGAGCGAGGCGGCGGCTTCTACTGCGGCGGCAGTGGAACAGATGACAGTAAGCATCACTTCCGTGGCGGACAGCGCCGAAGAAGTGCGCAAGCTTTCCGAGCAGAGCCTGCAACAAACCCGGCAGGGAGATGAAAGCGCCGGGGTGATGGCCGGCGAAATCACCAGCGTCGAAAATGCGGTGAAGCAAATCGCGGCATCAGTCGGCGAATTCGTGCAGAGCGCACGCAGCATTGCCAGCATGACCAAGCAGGTGAAGGACATCGCCGAACAGACCAACCTGCTGGCGCTGAATGCGGCCATCGAAGCGGCGCGCGCCGGAGAGCAGGGGCGCGGCTTCGCGGTGGTGGCGGACGAGGTGCGCAAGCTGGCCGAGAAATCGGCGCAATCGGCCAGCGAGATAGACAAGGTCACCAGCACCCTGGATGCCCAGTCCGGCAGCGTGGAGAAAGCCATCGAGCAGGGCCTGCAGTCGCTGCAATCTACCCAGCAGCACGTCAAGCGGGTGTCCGGCGTGCTGGCCCAGGCAGGCGCATCGGTATCCAGTGCCAGCGGCGGGGTGAGCGACATTGCCGCATCGGTGGGCGAGCAGAGCAAAGCCAGCACCGAGATCGCGCGCCATGTCGAAAGCATCGCGCAAATGGCGGAGGAAAACCACGCCGCCATCGAGCATGTCGGGCAAAACATCGAGCGGCTGGAGCGGCTGGCGGGAGAGATGCAGGCGGTGGTGGCGCGCTTCAAGGTGCAGCCTGCGGGCGCATAAAATTTCAAGGAGGGCGCAATGTCCGATCTGCTCAGAAACATAGACGAGCGCACCAAGCTGGCGGGAACCAACAAGCTGGAAATCCTGATGTTTACCCTCGGCCTGGATAAACGCAGCGGACGGCGCGAAATTTTCGGGATCAACGTATTCAAGGTGCGCGAGGTCATGCGCATCCCGCCCATTACCCACGCGCCGGAAATGCCTGCTGCGGTGGAAGGCATGGTGAGCCTGCGCAAGATACTGGTGCCGGTGATTGATCTGGCGAAATACACCGGGGTGGAGACTGACGCCAAACCGGAAATCATGATCGTCACCGAATACAACGGCCATACCCAGGGATTCCTGGTCGAGGCGGTGGATACCATTTTGCGCCTCGACTGGTCCGCCATGAAGGTGCCGCCGGACATGCTCAACGCCCAGATGGGCGGACTGGTGACTGCGGTCACCGAGCTGGCCAACGGCAGCCTGGTAATGATGATGGACGTGGAAAAGGTACTGGCCGAAACCGGGCAGTTTTACGATGATCTCGCGATAAAAAGCGTCAGGCCGCTCGGCATTTCCGGCCGCACGGTATTTTTTGCGGACGATTCCTCGGTTGCGCGCAAACAAATCGTCGGCACCCTGGAGGCGATGCAGGTGAAACATATTTCCGCCATCAACGGACGCCAGGCATGGGAGGAATTGCGGAGGATAGCCGACTATGCCGAGTCGGCCGGAACCAGGGTGAGCGACATGATCCAGGTCATCCTGACCGATGTCGAAATGCCCGAAATGGACGGCTATATGCTCACCCGCAAGATCAAGGAGGACAAGCGTTTTGCCGGGATTCCGGTACTGATGCATTCATCGCTTTCCAGCACCTCCAACCAGCAGCTAGGCAAGGCCGTCGGCGTGGATGAATACGTATCCAAGTTCGAGCCGCAGAAACTGGCGAAGACCATAGGCCGCCTGCTGGCGGCCAGCGCGCAGCCCGCAGCGGGCTGAAATCCGCACGGAACCGGGAAAGGAAGCAATCATGTCATTTGCAGAACATCAATCCCCGCAAGACGGCGCGGCAGAAGAAAATGGCGGCGACCTGCTTGATACGGTGGATGCGAGAACCGGTTTGGCCGGTTCCAACAAGATGGAGATCCTGTTGTTCTCCCTGGGCACACAGGAAACGTTTGGTATCAATGTATTCAAGGTCAGGGAAGTGTGCCGTGCGATGCCGATCACCAAGACGCCCAACATGCCAGGCGGCGTGGAGGGGCTCGTATCGCTGCGTGGCCACATTCTCCCGGTGCTGTCCCTGGCCAGGTTTCTGGACATGGACGGCGGAAGGGCGGATTCGGAAAGCACCATGATGGTGACGGAATACAGCCGCCACATCCTGGGCTTCATGGTGCAGGGTGTGGATCGCATCATCCGGGTGGACTGGGACAAGGTACGCTCGGCGGACGACATGCTGTCGAACAGCAAGGGTGTGATCACCGCCATCACGGAATTGCCGAGCGGCAAGCTGGTTTCGATACTGGATGTCGAGCAGATACTCACCAACGCTTTTGGCGAAGTGGTGGTGGGCAATGTCGAGAAGGTGGAAAGAGGGCATGAAATGTGCGTCTTTTTCGTGGATGACTCTGTCGTGGCGCGCAAGAAAATAAGCGAGGTGCTGGACAAGATGGGGGTCAAGCACATGCATGCGAACAACGGCATGGAAGGCTGGGAGCGGCTGAGGGCGCTGGCGGATGCGGCGCAGAACAGCGGAGCCAGCCTGCACGACCAGATCCAGGTTGTGCTGCTCGATGCGGAGATGCCGGAAATGGACGGCTATGTGCTGACGCAGAACATCAAGGCGGATCGGCGCTTCGATGGCATACCGGTGGTCATGCACTCGTCCCTGTCGTCGGAGGCCAACCGGGCAATGGGCAAGCGCGTGGGGGTAGACCACTATGTGCCGAAGTTCGATGGCGGGATGCTGGCGGGTACCTTGCGGCCGCTGCTGGTTTAATGCAGTCGTTAGCCGCTAATCGTTAATTGTTAGTTAAAAACCGCGTAGCGGACAACACCTGCTACCAGCTAACGACTAACGACTGATTTTGGAGGTTATTGTGGCAGACACAAACATGAAATTTCTGGTGGTGGATGATTTTTCCACCATGCGGCGCATCGTGCGCAACCTGCTCAAGGAATTGGGCTTTGCCAACGTGCAGGAGGCGGAAGACGGCGTGGATGCCCTGAACAAGCTGCGCGGCGAGGCTTTCGAGTTTGTGGTGACGGACTGGAACATGCCCAACATGACCGGCATCGAGCTGCTCAAGGCGATACGCGCGGATGCCGCGCTCAAGCATCTGCCGGTGCTGATGGTGACGGCCGAAGCGAAGAAAGAAAACATCATCGAGGCGGCGCAGGCAGGTGCCAGCGGCTATATCGTCAAGCCATTCACCGCCGCCACGCTGGATGAGAAGCTGAAGAAAATTTTTGAAAAAATGCCCAAGTGAGGCTTGTCCAGGAGAGGGATGCCATGGCTAACAAAGCGGATGCAACGCAGGATTCAGAAGACCTGGAAGCACTGTTCGACAGCATCGTTGCGGCGAGCAACGACGAAGCGGCGCTCGCCAGGCCTGCCGAAGAGGGAGACAAGGCGGCGGACAAGGTGATCAACAAGATCGGACAGATGACGCGCACGCTGCATGATGCCCTGCGCGAGCTGGGGTACGACAAGAACCTGGAAAAGGCGGCGTCCACGATACCCGATGCCCGCGACCGCCTGAATTATATCGCCACGCTGACCGAGAAGGCTGCCGAGCGGGTGCTGAACGCCACCGATGCGGCTCAGCCGGTGGTGGAGAAAATCGAAATCGAGTCGCAGCGGCTGTCCAGAGAATGGCAGAAGCTGTTTGATAAGCAGCTCGATGTCGAGCAGTTCAAAAACCTGGCGGCGCAGACACAGGCTTTCCTGGCGGAAGTCCCCAAGCAGGCCAAGGCCACCAACGCCTACCTGATGGAAATCATGATGGCCCAGGATTTTCAGGACCTCACCGGCCAGGTCATCAAGAAAATTGTGGATGTGACGCAGCAGATGGAAAAACAATTGGTTGACCTGCTGGTCGAGAACCCGCCTTCCACCGCCAACCCGGATACTTTTGCCGGGCTGCTGAACGGGCCGGTGGTCAATGCGGCGGGGCGTAGCGATGTGGTGACCAGCCAGGATCAGGTGGACGAGCTGCTGGAGAGTTTGGGGTTTTAAAGGCAGTTTTTAGACGTAAGACGTAAGTTGTCAGTTGCCCGCCAAGGCCGCGCAGCGACAACGCCAACTACCAGCTTACGTCTTACGTCTCATGACTTACGACTGGAGTTGAACATGAACGATTTTGCGGGCATGGAAGAATTGATGCAGGACTTCCTGACGGAAGCCACCGACCTGCTGTCCGATGTGGACAGCAAGCTGATGGATTTGGAGAAGTCGCCCGGCGACCGCGATCTGCTCAACGTCATATTTCGTGGCTTTCATACCATCAAGGGCGGTGCCGGATTCCTCAATGCCACGGAACTGGTCACGCTCTGCCATCTCACTGAAAACCTGTTCGACAAGCTGCGCAACGGCGAGCTGGTTCTCGATACGGAAATCATGGATACGATTTTTGCCGCGACCGGCGAAGTGCAGCGCATGTTCGGTTCGCTGGCACAAAACCGGCAGCCGACTGCCGCCCCGCCACACCTGATCGCTGCGCTGCACGCCGCGCTGGAAGGCAAGCAGGGACCGGGAGCCGTGAGCCAGCCATCGGCAAAGCCAGAACCCGCACTCCGGAACCCGGGATCCGGCCCGGATTGGAACGCATTGTATCAGGCCATCGTGGGCGAAAATCCTGCCTCCGCTGCACCGGTTGCTCCTGCTGCCGCTCCTCCGGACGCACCGGAAGGTGATGCCGCGAAGCTGATTGACGAGGAAAAGCTCAAGGCCAGCGCCTTCGGGCGCCGCAGCACCGATGTTCCCGGCAGCAAGGCACCGCCCGCCACTCGTCGCGATAGCGACGGAGGCAAGGACAATACCATACGGGTGGATACCGACCGGCTGGACCAGGTGCTCAACCTTTCCGGCGAAATCGGGCTGACCAAGAACCGCCTGACCCAGTTGCGCACCGACATTCTGCAAGGGCGCCAGGAGGCTTCCACGCTGCGGGCGCTGGACGAGTCGGTCAGCCAGCTCGATATGCTGGTGGTGAACCTGCAAAACGCCGTGATGAAAACGCGCATGCAGCCCATCGGGCGGTTGTTCAACAAGTACCCGCGCCTGGCGCGCGACCTGGCGCGCCAGCTCGGCAAGGATGTGGAACTGGTGCTGTCCGGCGAAGAAACCGAAATTGACAAGACCATGATCGAGGACCTGAACGATCCGCTGGTGCACCTGATCCGTAATGCGGTGGACCACGGTGTGGAAAACCCGGGGCAGCGCGCGGCGGCAGGCAAACCGGCGAAGAGCACGGTGCATCTCGGGGCGCGTCAGGAGGGCGACCACGTCATTATCAGCATCAGCGACGACGGCAAGGGCATGCGCCCGGAAGTGATTCGCAACAAGGCCGTCGAGAAAGGGATCATCAGCAAGGAGGCGGCGAGCAGCCTGAACGACGAACAAAGCCTGGAGCTCATCATGCTGCCGGGGTTTTCGACCAGCGACCAGATTTCCAGCGTTTCCGGGCGCGGCGTCGGCATGGACGTGGTGAAGACCAACATCCAGAAACTGAACGGCACCATCGGCATCGTCTCCATCCCAGGCAAGGGCAGCGAATTCACCATGGCGCTGCCGCTCACCTTGGCCATTCTCCCGGTGTTGCTGCTGCGCCTCGGCAGCCAGTCGTTTGCCGTGCCGCTTTCCATGGTGCGCGAAATCCTCTCGATCACGACGAGCGAGCTGCAGCAGATTTCCGGTAAGGCCACCATGGTCGTGCGCGGCGAGGTGCTGCCGGTGTTGCCGCTGTCCGGGCTGATCGGGTGGGAGCAGCCGCAGCCGCCGGAAGTCGGTGTGCTGATGCAGGTGGGCGCAAACAGCTTCATCCTTTCCGTGGACGGTTTTGTCGGCCACGACGACGTGGTGATCAAGTCGCTGGACACCTTCCGGCCCAAGGGAGTGGCGGGCGCCACCATGTCCAGCGAAGGCGATATCGTGCTGATCCTGGACATCAAGGAACTGTTGAGCGATCTGCGCGGATGACCCGTGCGCACCGGGTGCCGAGGACAAGCAATGAATAAACATGGCACACCTGTCGCATTGTTCCTGACCGGCACGTTGCTGGGTGCAATTGCATTGCACTGGGGCGCGTCCGCGCTGGGGCCGGGCTGGCTGGCTTCCGGGCTGCATGCCGCCATCACGGCAGCGGCGGCCTTCCTGGTATGGCTGGCCTGTTCCGGCCAGCAGCGCGCCGCGCGGACGGAGCCAGCCGCTTCTTCCGGGCCATCCGCCACCGGAGTAGAGCACGGCGTAGACAGCATTCTGCTGCAAACCCACCCGGAATTTTCCACCCATTTTGACGGCGCAAGCGATGATCTCGGGCAGGCGCAATCCCTGCTGAACGATGCGATCGGGAAGCTGCTCGCCAGTTTTGACGGCATGCATCGCCTGATACAGGAACAGCGCGATACGGCCATGTCGGTATCGCGCAAGCGCGATGAGGAAGATAGTTTTTCCATCGAGTTTTCCCTGAGCGAAGCCTCCGGGTCCTTGAGGGACATGGTGAGCGGCGTGGTTGACAACAGCAAGGTGGGTATGGAGCTGGTCGAGAAAGTGGATGAGATCAGCAGGCAGGTGGCAGGCATCCTGAATGTGCTGGGAGAGATGGAGGCCATTTCCAAGCAAACCAACCTGCTGGCCCTCAATGCGGCCATCGAGGCTGCTCGCGCGGGGGAGCAGGGGCGCGGCTTCGCGGTGGTGGCGGACGAGGTGCGCAAGCTGTCCATGCGTTCCGGGCATTTCAGCGAGCTGATCCGCAGCAATATCAATCAGGCATATAGCTCCATCAGGAACATGGAGCAATCCATCAGCCTGATGGCTTCGCTGGACATGAATTTTGCCCTGCAATCCAAGAACCGCCTCGATGCGGTCATGAACCGCATCCAGCAAGCCAACCGGAGCATGGCCGAAGTGATCGCCAAGCAGGACGAGATCTCCGGCAAGGTGGACGAAGTGGTTGGCAACGCCGTCACTTCGCTGCAATTCCAGGACATGGTCAACCAGTTGCTGCAGCACTCCAAGCTGCGCCTTTCCAGCATTCAGGACGCGTGGCGGCGGATAGGCGAGCTGGCTCAGGAAGAGCAGCAAGGCAGGTTTGCATCGGCCGGTGAAACTGCGGTGGTGCGCCAGGAAATCTCAAACTTGTTCGGCCGCATAGATCAGGTCAGCCAGCGCAACCCGGTACGGCAGGAAAAAATGAGCAGCGGTGAGGTCGAGCTGTTTTGATAGCGTAATACCAACAAGGGAGAAGTGATTCATGAAAGCAAAAATAACACCGACCCAGCAAGAGGTCATATTGGATGACGGCGATATCATCGTCTCGAAAACCGATCTGAAAGGCCGTATCACTTACGCGAACCGGGTGTTCATGAGGATTGCGAACTATCCGGAAAAAGGCTTGCTGCACCAGCAACACAACATCGTCCGCCACCCGGACATGCCACGCGGTGCATTCAAGTTGCTGTGGGACACGATCGGGGCCAAGCAGGAATTCTTCGCTTACGTGAAAAACATGACCTCCGAGGGCCACTTCTACTGGGTATTCGCCAATGTCACGCCCGACATGGACGAGCGAGGCCAGGTGGTGGGCTATTTCTCGGTCAGGCGCAAACCCAAACCTTCCGCCGTGGCGGCGATCCAGCCCATTTACCGGGAGATGCTGGAAGCAGAGCGCCAGGCGGGGCCGGCCAAGGCGGTGGAGGTGTCCGTCGCTCTGCTCACGGGCAAGCTGAAAAGCCTGGGGACCACCTATGATCGTTTCATCCTTGGGCTGTGAGGTGCGGATCATGCTTACTCCAATAATGCGCAGCAACGTCAGCCGCCATATCCCGTCCATCAGCAGCCAGCTGGTTGCGGTTTATGTGGTGTTCCCGCTTATCACCTGCTTGCTGGCGGGCCTGGTCACCTACCAGCACGGTTTCGAGTGGTCGGATTGGGTGTTTCCTTTGATGGCAGCCGCTTTTTCTTATTTTGCCTGGGCCAGTTTCCGCAGGCCGCTCGAAACGGTAATGCGCATGCAAGGCGTGTTGCGGGATTCCTGCAAAGGCCAGCTCCATCATCGCGTCACGGATACGGTCGGGCTGGGCGAGGTGGGCCTGGCGGCTTGGGAGTTAAACGAGTTTCTCGACATGATCGAAATGTATTTCAAGGAGGTCAACACCTGCTTCCGGCTGGTATCGGAAGGCAAGTATTACCGGCGCGCCATCCCGGGTGGTTTGCCCGGCCAGTTCGCGGAGTCGCTGGAAAAGGTCAACCTGTCCATCCAGGCGATGGAGGAAAACAGCCAGTTCATTACCCGGAACGAGCTGGCTTTCCGCCTCCATTCAATGAATACCAAGAATCTCCTGAACAAGCTCAAGTTGAACCAGCAGGACCTGGTGAGCATCAGCGGCGAAATGGACGGGGTGGAACAGATTGCCCAGTCGAACCGGGAAGGCGCCGAAACTAGCCTGGTGGCGGCAAACCGCATCAGCGAAGACCTTACTGTCATGACCGGCCGCGTCCAGGAGATGGCGCAGGCAGCACAGGCGCTGGGAAGCGAAAGCGCGGAGATCAACGCAGCGGTTCACATCATCGCCGAGATTGCCGACCAGACCAACCTGCTCGCGTTAAATGCCGCCATCGAGGCTGCGCGGGCGGGCGAGTCCGGGCGCGGGTTCGCCGTGGTGGCGGACGAAGTGCGCAAGCTCGCGGAACGCACCAAGACCGCCACGGTGGATATCGAGGCAACCGTCGGGCGCTTCAAAAACCAGGTGGAGCTCATGGTCAAGGAAACCGGTGTGGCCAATGACCTGACAGTCAACGTGAACGCGCAGATGAACAGTTTCCGGGCAAGCTTTTCGGAATTCGCGCAGTCGGCGGAAAAAACCATCCACCGGGTATCCCGAACCAAAGACCGCTCTTTCGGCTCGCTGGTCAAGATGGATCACATTGTTTACATGCAAAACGCCTACATGGCGGTGGAAAAAGCCGGGGGCGGCGAAGAAGCGGCGGCGGTCAAATCCGACCACCACAACTGCCGGCTCGGCAAGTGGTACGAGGGCGCCGGGAAAGAGCTATTCGGCAAGACGGCGGCTTATGTGCGGCTGGAAAAATCCCATGCCGGAGTTCACTCCTGCGTTCACCGTTCCGTGCAGCTTTCCAGGGGGGACTGGGAGAAAAATGCGGATCTGCGCAACGAGCTGGTGAGCGAGCTGGAAAAGAGCGAGCAAGCCAGCAGCGAAGTGATCAACCTGATTGATGCGATGATAACGGAGAAACATGGCGAAAATTAGAGCGTTGTGCCGGAATGAATTAACGTGCGTGCAAGCAACATTTTCCATCCATTATGGTTGAGGTGACAAATGGCAAAAACTATTCTCAGCGTGGATGACTCCAGCTCCATCCGGCAGATGGTGTCCTTTACCCTCAAGGGCGCGGGGTATGAAGTTATCGAGGCAGCGGACGGCCAGGAAGGGTTGGAAAAAGCCAAGGCCAAGACGGTGGATATGGTGCTGACTGACCAGAATATGCCGCGCATGGACGGGCTGACCCTCATCAAGAACCTGCGCGCCCTTCCCGCTTACCGGAGCGTGCCGATCCTGATGCTGACCACCGAATCCGGCGATGCCATGAAGGCGCAGGGCAAGGCGGCGGGTGCGACCGGCTGGCTGGTCAAACCGTTCGATCCGCAGAAGCTGCTGGAAGTAACGAAGAAAGTGATTGGATAGCCAGCGGCGGGTAGCCTGTGGCTCGTTGCTTTTTGATGCCGCGCGCGAAGCGCGCACCTTGGAAAGCCACATGCTAACAGCTACAGGCTACGAGCTAATATCATGAGCATAGACCTGAGCCAGTTTCACCAAATTTTCTTCGAGGAAGCCGCCGAGCATCTCAGAGAGATGGAGGCATTGCTGCTCGGGCTGGATGTTGCCGCTCCCGCCATGGACGACCTCAATGCGATTTTTCGCGCGGCCCATTCCGTCAAGGGTGGGGCGGGGACCTTCGGTTTCGGTGACATGACCGAAGTGACGCACATCCTCGAAACGCTGCTCGACAAGCTGCGCAAGCAGGAAATGACCCTGACCGATGAAATGGTCAACACCTTCCTCGAAGCGGGTGATGTCATTTCCATGCAACTGGCCGTACACCGCGGCGAGGGCGAAGTGGATGCAGAGGTGGTGCGCGAGGTGTGCGAGAAACTGGAGCGGCTGACTTCAGCACAGCAAGTGGCCGAAGATCACGCCCAGGCACAAGCTGTTGTTACAGAAGACCCCGGCTATGGGTTTTTCGATGACGTGCCTGCCCCATCTCCCAGTCTTCAATCTGCTCCTGCCGGAAGCGAGGAGGCTGATCCAGGATACGGATTCTTTACCGAAACTCCCGTGGAGCAGGCGCAGCGCGAGCAAGAGCAGGGGTACGGTTTTTTTGATGGGGCGCTGGCGCAGCCACTCGCGCAGGCGCCGGAGCGCACCGCATCCAGCCTTCAAGCTATTCCGGCTGCGGATACGGGCAGGCGCGCCAGCGACAGCGGAGGAAGGCGGGCCAGCGACAAAGCGAGCACATCGCAGGCGGAGGCATCATCCATACGGGTGGGGGTCGAAAAAGTTGATCAGTTGATCAACCTCATGGGCGAGCTGGTCATTACCCAGGCCATGCTGGCGCAAGCCGCGCAGGGAGCGGAGTGCGCGGGCAACGAAAGCCTGCAACGCAGCCTGTACCAGCTCGAGCGCAACACGCGCGACATGCAGGAAGCGGTGATGTCCATCCGCATGATGCCGATTTCCTTCGTGTTCAGCCGTTTCCCGCGCATGGTGCGCGATCTCGCGGGCAAGCTGGGAAAACAGGTGGAGATGAAGACGATAGGCGAAACCACCGAGCTGGACAAGAGCCTGATCGAGAAGATTTCCGACCCGATGACGCACCTGGTGCGCAACAGCCTGGATCATGGCATCGAGTCGCCCGAGAAGCGCATTGAGGCAGGCAAGAGCCCATGCGGCACGCTCACCCTCAAGGCCTATCATCAGGGCGGCAACGTGGTGATCGAAGTGTCTGACGATGGCGGCGGCTTGAATCGCGGCAAGATTCTGCAAAAAGCAAAAGAGCGCGGCATGCCGGTACGCGACGACATGTCCGACCAGGAAGTCTGGGCGCTGATCATGGAACCGGGCTTTTCCACCGCCGAGGTGGTAACCGATGTTTCCGGGCGCGGCGTGGGCATGGACGTGGTCAGGCGCAACATTACCGAGCTTGGAGGCCGCGTCGAGCTTGACTCGGTGGAAGGCTGCGGCACGCGCGTCATCGTGCGCCTGCCGTTGACGCTGGCGATCCTGGACGGGCTTTCGGTTACGTCCGGCCATCAGACTTATATCATCCCGCTGAATGCAATCATCGAGTCGTTGCCGGGCGCTGCCGCCGATATCAAAACGGCGAGCGGCGGGGAGGAACACCTGCTGCACGTGCGCGGCCAATATCTGACGATCATTGCGCTGCACAAGATGTTCGGCATTGAGGGCGCGATCCAGCAGCCGGAGCGGGGCATTCTGGTGCTGCTGGAAGCGGATAGCAAGAAAATCGCGCTGTTCGTGGACGAGCTGATGGGCCAGCACCAGGTCGTGCTCAAGAGCCTGGAATCGAATTATCGCAAAGTCCCCTACATTTCCGGCGCGACCATCATGGGGGACGGCAAGGTGGCGCTGATACTGGACGCGGCCGCCCTGGTGCGGGCAAGCCACGAAGCGTAACCGCGCGAGGAAGAACAAACGCAGCTTCCCTGTCCTTGCGGCGGCTTCTTCCTGATCCCAGGTTGCAGTGTAGACATTCCGGCAGGAGGCAGGGGTTTTTTGTCGCGGGGCTAAATGATTTCCCCTGGCAGCCGAAATGACATATGTGGCGGTCGAATTGGCAATCAATCAAAAGGCATCTGCGGAAAGGAGCAGCAATGGCAAACGAAAACATGGCGGCAGCGGGTGGCATCACCAACAACGAATTCCTCACCTTTACATTGGGTAATGAAGAGTACGGCATAGACATCCTGCGGGTGCAGGAGATACGCGGCTACGACGCGGTTACGGCCATCGCCAACACGCCGGAGTTCATCAAGGGCGTGGTCAACCTGCGCGGCATCATCGTGCCGATCGTGGACATGCGCATCAAGTTCCGGCTGGGCAACGTCACCTACGGCCCACAAACGGTGGTGATTATCCTCAACATTGCCGGGCGGGTGGTGGGGATGGTGGTGGACGGAGTTTCCGACGTCATCACGCTCGCGCCGGAGCAGATCAAGCCCGCGCCGGAGTTTGGCGCCACCCTGGACACCCGCTACCTTACCGGCCTGGGCACGGTGGATGCGCGCATGATCATCCTGGTGGACATCGAGCGGCTGATGAGCAGCCGCGATATGGAGCTGGTGGATGGCGTTGCAGCTTGAGCAAATTTGCATTACCAGAGCACTGGATACACCAGCAAGCGACTTAAAAGGAGAGTAAACATGTTCAAGAACCTGACCATCAAATCCCGCCTGATTTTCATCATTGCCTTCCTGGCATTGCTGCTGGTGGTAGTCGGTGCATTCGGGCTTTCCGGCATGAGCAAGTCCAACGAAGGGCTGAGGAGCGTCTATGAAGACCGCACGGTTGCGCTTGGCCAGATTGGCCACATTGAATCCCTGTTGCTGAAGAATCGGCTCGCCATTGCCGTTGCCCAGGCCACGCCCACGCCCGAGTTCGTCGCCCGGCAAACCGGGGAGGTCGAGAAAAACATCGCGGAAGTTACCAAAACGTGGGAAGCCTACATGGCCACCTTCCTGACGCCGGATGAGAAAAAGCTGGCCGACAAATTTGCCGAGGATCGCAAGAAATTTGTCGCTGAAGGGTTGAGGCCGGCCATCGCGGCCCTGCGTGCCGGCAATCTCAAGGAAACCGAAAGAGTGGTCGTCGAAAAAATCCGCCCCTTGTATGCGCAGGTCGGTGAGGGAATTGACAAGCTGGGCGAATTGCAGCTCGACGTTGCCAGGCAGGAATTCGAGGAAGCGCAAAAGCGCTATGCCAGCACGCGCAACCTTTCCATCGCCTCGATCATTGTCGGCCTGGCGCTGGCTGCATGGGTCGGTTTTTTGCTGATCCGCGCCATCGTCCGCCCGCTGGACGAGGCGGTAAGGATTTCCAACGCTGTTGCATCCGGCGACTTGACCAGCAGGATCGAAATTACCAGCCAGGACGAGGTCGGCAAGTTGATGCAGGCCCTGAAGTCGATGAACGACAACCTGGTCAAGCTGGTCGGCAGCGTGCGCGCCAGCGCGGACTCGATCACTACCGGTAGCGGGGAGATCGCCAGCGGCAACAGCGACCTGTCGCAACGCACCGAGGAACAGGCATCGAGCCTGGAAGAGACGGCCTCCAGCATGGAAGAACTGACCTCCACGGTGAGGCAGAACGCGGAAAATGCCAAGCAGGCAAACCAGTTGGCGAAAGGCGCCAGCGGCATCGCGGTGAAGGGCGGCGAAGTGGTGGGCAAGGTGGTCACCACCATGGCCTCGATCAACGAATCCTCCAAGAAGATCGTGGACATCATCAGCGTGATAGAAGGCATCGCCTTCCAGACCAACATCCTCGCCCTGAATGCCGCAGTGGAAGCGGCGCGCGCCGGGGAGCAGGGACGTGGCTTCGCGGTGGTGGCCTCCGAGGTGCGCAGCCTGGCGCAGCGGAGCGCGGCGGCGGCGAAGGAAATCAAGGCGCTGATCGGGGACTCGGTGAACAAGGTGGAAGACGGCACGGTGCTCGTGGACGAGGCAGGAAAGACCATGGAAGAGATCGTCGGCGCGGTGAAACGGGTGACCGACATCATGGCGGAAATCTCCGCCGCCTCGGCGGAGCAGAGCGCCGGGATCGAGCAGGTGAACCAGGCGATTACCCAGATGGACGACGTGACCCAGCAGAACGCGGCATTGGTGGAAGAAGCGGCGGCGGCGGCCGAATCGCTGGAAGACGAGGCGCAGAACCTGTCGCAGGCGGTGAGCGCGTTCAAGCTGGACAGCTCGGCGGGTGGACAGCAGCAGGGGCGGCCTGCCTTGCGCGCCACTCCCCAGGCGGCCCCCGCGCGCAAAGCGGCCAAACCGGCGGCGCCGGCCAGGAAGGCGCCGGGCAAACCCAAGGCGCTGCCTGCCGCGAAAGAAGATGACGAGGAGTGGAAGGAGTTTTGACGGGGGAGGGTTGAGCGCTCAGCCCTCTGTAATGGGTACTCGGCATCGGGTAAGGTTTATATGGCAAGCGAAGAAACATTCAGAGATAAAAGCGGGCGCGAATTCCACTTTACCGCCAAGGATTTCGAGCGCGTGCGCAAGCTGATTTACGATCACGCCGGAATTTCCCTGAGCGACAACAAGCAGGAATTGGTATATAGCCGCCTGTCGCGGCGTTTGCGTGTTACCGGCATCCGCTCGTTCGAGGAATATCTCAACCTGCTGGAGCGCAACGATGCGGCGGAGTGGGAGGCGTTCACCAATTCGCTGACCACCAACCTGACATCGTTTTTCCGCGAGCAGCATCATTTCCCCATCCTTGCCGAGCACATGCGCCAGCACAAGGGCAGGGAGCCGATCGCGCTGTGGTGCTCGGCTTCTTCCACGGGTGAGGAGCCGTATTCCCTGGCGATGACGGCGGTGGACGCCTTCGGCAGCTTCACCCCGCCGGTGACCATTATTGCCACTGACCTCGATACCGCCGTGCTGGAAACGGCCAAAGCGGGCATCTACCAGGAGGACCGGGTGGCCAAGCTGGATCAGGACCTGGTCAAGCGCTTTTTCCTGCGCGGCACCGGCAGCCAGTCCGGGCTGGTCAGGGTGCGCGAGGACCTGCGCAAGATGATTGTTTTTCGCCAGTTGAACCTGCTGGATGGAAGCTGGCCGTTACGGCCGCCTTTCGACGCCATATTCTGCCGTAACGTGATGATCTATTTCGACAAGGCCACGCAGCTTGCGATATTGAAAAAATTCGTCCCGCTGTTGCGCGACAACGGCCTGCTGTTCGCCGGCCACTCGGAAAGTTTTTTCCATGCGGAGGAATATTTCAGGCTGCGCGGCAAGACGGTGTATCAGCTATCCCCGCAGGCCAAACAGAAAGTGGCGCGATAAGACGACATGACAAAAAACGATGCGGACTACGAAGAAGTCCTGTCCCCCAACCTGTATTACGACAAATACTTCGATATTGAGGCGGCCAAGCTGTTGCCCGGAGAATATTACGTGACGGCGCGCGACATGGTGCTGGTGACGGTGCTGGGATCGTGTGTCGCGGCGTGCATCCGCGACCGCACCAACGGCATCGGCGGCATGAACCATTTCATGCTGCCCGGCGAAAGCGGTGATCTGCTGAGCAGTTCGGCGCGCTACGGCGTGTACGCCATGGAGAAGCTGATCAACGAGCTGCTCAAGATGGGCGCCAGGCGCGGCAATCTGGAAGCCAAGCTGTTCGGGGGCGGCAACGTGCTGCGCGGCTTCACTGTGGCGAATGTGGGGGAGCGCAACGCCAATTTCGCCATCGGCTATCTGCGCAACGAAAAAATTTCGGTCGTGGCACAGGATTTGCTCGATATTTATCCGCGCAAAGTCTATTTTTTCCCGAGCAGCGGCAAGGTGAAGGTGAAGCAGTTGCGCAATGTGCATAACGACACCATCGTCGAGCGCGAGCAGGAATACAAGTCGCGCATCAAGCTGGCAGACGTGCAGGGCGAGGTGGAGTTGTTTTAACGCCCCCTGCTCTTGCATGAGAAGGTAACTCAATGTGGAGCGGCAAATGGGCACCTCTAAAAATTTGTCACACCGGCGATGACAATTCCACATCCGCTTTAGCGGATAGTGGGTTGCCTACCTTTGGTGAAGGCCGGTGTCCAGCCCATTGAAGCGGAGTAAGCAGGCAATCCGCGAAGCGGATGCTCGCAAAATACTGGATTCCGGCTTCCGCCGGAATGACGAAATGTGAATTTTTAGAGGCGCCAAAATGAACAATACTGCCCCCGCGCACAAAATCAGGGTGCTGATCGTTGACGATTCGGCGCTGATCCGTAGCGTGTTGCGGGAGATCATCAATAGCTATCCGGACATGGAGGCGGTAGGCGCGGCCTCGAATCCGTTGCAGGCGCGCGAAATGATCAAGACTTTCAACCCTGACGTGCTGACGCTGGATGTGGAAATGCCGGAGATGGACGGGCTGACTTTCCTGGACAAACTGATGCGCCTGCACCCCATGCCTGTGCTGATGGTTTCCAGCCTGACCCGACAGGGGTCGGAAGTGGCGTTGCGCGCGCTCGAGCTGGGGGCGATTGATTTTGTGGCCAAACCCGGAATCGGTGTTGCCAACGGCTTGCAGGGATATGCCGACGAGATCGCGGACAAAATCCGCACGGCGTTTGCCTCCAGGCCGGCCAGGCGCACCGTTGCGGCTCCTGTTGCGCAGGGCGAGTTGCCGGTGCTGGCCAACCGCTTCATCACCACCGAAAAAATCATCGTGGTGGGCGCATCCACCGGCGGCACCGAGGCAGTCAGGGAATTCCTTGTCAGGATGCCGGCCGATGCGCCCGGCATATTGATCGCGCAACACATGCCGGAAGCGTTCACCAAATCCTTCGCCAGCCGCCTGGATGGCCTGTGCAAGATCAATGTCACGGAAGCGCAGGGCAACGAGCGTGTGCTGCCCGGCCATGCCTACATCGCGCCGGGGCATTCACACCTGCTGCTCAAGCGCAGCGGGGCGAACTACATGACCGAGCTGAGCCAGGCCGACCCGGTCAACCGCCACCGGCCTTCGGTGGAAGTGCTGTTCCGCTCCGCTGCCCTGCATGGCGGCAAGAATGTCATCGGCGTGATGTTGACCGGAATGGGCAAAGATGGTGCAATCGGCATGCTGGAGATGCGCCGGGCGGGAGCGTATAACCTGGCGCAGGATGAAGCTACCTGCGTGGTGTTCGGCATGCCGCGCGAGGCGATTGCGGTGGGTGCGGTAGACGAAGTGGTTCCGGTACAGGAAATGGCAAAACGGGTGCTGCAACGGCTGGTCAGCAGCGGGAGCGCGGGTAACCGGGTTTAACAGGGGCAAGGAAAATGGAAATCAAGCAGATCAAGGCGGGCAATGTGGCGACATTGTTTCTGAGCGGGCGGTTCGATTTCAACTCGCACCGGGCGTTCAAGGAGGCGTATTCGCTCTTCCTGACAGACCCCGAAGTGAAGACTCTGGAAATCAATCTCGCCAGCGTGGTTTACCTGGACAGCTCGGCGCTGGGCATGCTGCTGATGCTGCGCGAGCGCGGCGAGGGCGCGAACAAACAGGTGGTGTTGCGCAACCCGAACGAGATCGTGGCCCAGATCCTCGATATCGCCAATTTCCATAAACTGTTCACGATTGCCACTTCCTGAATTGGTCTCCGGAAACCCAAACCTCTGCGCGGTTTCGCAGGCCGATTTTCCACCGGAGCAGGTTGAGTGGGAATTCTGCCTGACCCTGACCGCGCGGCAGCTAAAACACACCGATGCGGTTGCGCTATTGTTGCATGTGGTGGACCAGATCGAAATGGATGACAACAAGCTGTCCGCCCGGCTGTTCATGGTGCTGTCGGAACTGGTAAACAATGCGCTGGACCACGGCTTGCTCAAGCTGGACTCCGCGCTGAAGCATTCCCGGCAAGGCTTCGAGCATTATTTCGAGGAGCGCGCGGCGCGCCTCGCGCTCCTGGAACAGGGCGAGATACGGCTCCGGGTGTGCAAGCTCGCGGGTCCGGCGCGGCAGTGCCTGAAAATTGACGTGCATGACAGCGGGGGCGGGTTCAATCATGCCGAGATGCTGCCCTGTGGCGGCGGTGAGGCGAGCATGGCGCGGCACGGTCGCGGCATTGCCCTGGTCAAAAGCATGAGCGGCGCCATGCGCTATAACGGCACCGGCTCGGAAGTTCACGTGTGCTTGCCGGTTGGCGGCGTACCGTGCAATTGCCCGTACGGTCAGGAAACGGGGGGCGGCCAATTCCCTTCAAACGCCATGGCTGGCACCGGCCTGGAGAACAGGTAGCCCTGCGCGTAGTCGCACCCGGCATCGGCCAGCAACTTGCGTTGCGCCTCCGTTTCCACCCCTTCGGCCACCACCTTGAGGCCGAGCTTGTGCGCCATCACGATGATGGCTTCGGACAGCGCCATGCTGCTGGTGCCGGGCGCCAGGTCATGGACGAAGGATTTGTCTATCTTCAGGTAATCAATATCGAACTTCCGCAAGTAAGACAGCGAAGAATAGCCGGTGCCGAAATCGTCCAGCGATATTTGAATGCCCGCGTCATGGAACAGCAGCAGCTTGTTTTTTACGCCGGACTCCGCTTCGAGCAGCAGCCCTTCAGTGATTTCGATGGCCATGCTTTCCCCCGGCAGCCCGAGTTCCTGCAAATAATCCGCCCATGCCTGGCTCGGGCTGGCGGTGTCGTGAAACTGCGCGGGCGACTTGTTGACGCTGATCTGGAACCCGGGGTCGTATAACGCTCTCCAGCGCACGGCCTGCCGGGCCGCTTCCCGGAACATCCAGTCGCCGATTCCCGTGATCAGCCCGGTTTCCTCCGCCAGCGTAATGAATTCCGCCGGGCTGATCGTGCCGCGTTCCGGGTGCTCCCAGCGGATCAGGGCCTCCGCCTTGCGGATGCGGCCCGTGGCCAGCTCCACGATGGGCTGGTAGTGGGCCCGGAACTGGCCGGCGGCCAGTGCGCCGCGCAAATCGCCGAGCAGCCGCAGGCGGGCCTGCGCCGTCTGCTGCATGGAGCGGGTGAAATAGTCGAAGCGGTTGCGCCCCCCGCTCTTGGCGACGTACATCGCCTGGTCGGCATCCTTGAGCAGATCTTCCACATCGGTGGCATCATCGGGGTACAGCGTGATGCCGATGCTGGCCGATACGTACACCACTTCGTCTTCCAGCCGGAACGGCTCGGCCAGCTGGCGGAGGACGTTGTCGGCCACCCGCTCGATGCTGCCGTGGGTTTCGATTTCCGGCAGGATGACGGTGAACTCGTCTCCGCCCAGGCGCGCCACGGTGTCGGTTTCGCGCACGCAGCCGCCGATGCGGTGTGCCGCCTCCACCAGCAGGAGGTCGCCCTTGTTGTGCCCGAGCGTGTCGTTGACTTCCTTGAAGCGGTCCAGGTCAATGAACAGCAGCGCCATTTTCAGGCCGCCGCGGTGCGCCTTCTTGATTTCCTGCGCCAGCCGGTCGTAAAACAGCGCCCGGTTGGGCAGGCCGGTGAGCCCGTCGTAGTGCGCCATGTGGAGCATCCTGTTTTCGGCCCGCTTGCGCTCGGTGATGTCCAGCACCGTCGTGCGGCTCATCAGGAAGTTGCCGCCGGAATCGTAAACCGCTGTCGCGTTGATCAGCCCGATAAACTTCGTGCCGTCCTTGCGGATTATTTCCAGCTCTACATCGCGCAAGACGCCGCCATCCTTGAGTTTCTGGAAATTTTCGCGGAATACCTGAACGCCCTCCGGCGCAAGCACGTCGGTACATTTCATTTTTCCGGCTACTTCGTCCCGCGTGTAGCCCAGCCAGGCGAGCTCGGTGTCGTTCATTCTCAGGATGGTTCCATTATTATCCAGCGAGTGATAGCCGCAGGGGGCGAGGTTGTACAGGTCGCCGGTTTCTTCTGCCGCCCGGCGCGCCAGCGCTTCCGCCTGCTTGCGGGCTTCCAGCAAGGCGCAGAAGCTGTCGGCCATCTCGTTGAAGCTGTCGCCGACCAGCTTGAGCTCGTCGCGCGTGCCGAGGTCCACCCGCTGGCTCAGGTCGCCGGCGGCGAAAGCGCGCGCGGAGCGGCTCAGCGACTGGATGCTGCCGGCAACGGCGTAGTACGTGCCGATAGCGAAATAGGCCACGGTCAAAAGCAGCAGGAAGGCGATACCGATGCTGGTGCGCAGCATTTCCCCGGCGCGGGCGATCCGTTCTTTGATGAGTGTTTCAATCATCGGCAGCAGCAGGCCGTGCAATTGCATGTAGCCGTTGTCTATCACGGTGCTGGCTTTGATGTAAAAATCTTCCGGGGAAGAGGAAAAACGCCGGGTGAGAATGTCGGATTCCACCAGCTCGGTAATTTGCCGCGCCGAAACGGCGATATTTGCGGCGGCTGACGAAAGCCGTTCCCGCAGGGCCGGGTTGTAGCGGGCGACCCGGTCGAAATCAATCCCGATAAATTTGGCCTCGCCGTTGAATTCGGCGACCAGGGTGCGCAGCGCCAGCCGCTGCGGATCGCCGATCTCTTTTTTCCCCAGCGCTTCAAGGCCGTAAGCGCGCACCTGCCCAAGGTGTTCGAGCGCCATCGGCAGCCGGTTGACGGCGACATCTATCAGGTAGGAGGTGTCTATCTGGGGATCGAGCGGCAGCACGTATTCGCCGCTGACCACTACCTTGAAAATCAGCATCCAGTCTATCGTCTGGGTGTGCACGGTGAAGTTCTTCGCCACCGTCCAGCCGAGGCCCGCTTTCCGCAGCTCCTCCCAGTTTCTCCTGATGCGTTGCCAGTCTTCGCTGACAACCAGGTTGGCGGGCAGCCTTCCCTCCAGCGCGGCGAATGCTTCGGCAACCTCCAGTTCCTTGGCGGCGCGGGCTTGCCGCAGGCTCTCGTGGTTGCTCAGCACTGCGGTCGAGAGCCCGCGGTGCTGCTGCAGCAACTGGATGACGCGGGAGACCGGCGATGCCAGCACGATGCCCTCCAGTTCCCGCTGCGAGTTGTGGATTTCCTTGTTCAGGTGGACGAACAGGCTGGATGCGATCAGCAGGAACGCGATCGAGGTCACCGCTCCCATGAGGATGAATTTCCGGGTATAGCCCACGCGTTTCATCAGGGCGATGGCGGGATAAAAAAGCAGTCGCATGGGTTTTATGGGCGCCTCAAAAATTGCACTTATGCCGTCTCCGGCCGGAAAAATACGGCTATGTTGTGCCCGTCTTCCTTTGCCAGGTACATGGCGGCGTCGGCGTTTTTCATCAGTTGTTCCCCGTCGCTGCCGTGATCGGGGTAGACGGCGATGCCGATGCTGGAGGAAATATGCAGGCTGAGGCTCGCCACCGCGAAGGGCTGGCGGAGGGAATGCAGCATTTTTTCGGCTACCGGCAAGGCATCCCGGCCCGCTTCGAGGTGCGGCAACAGCACGACGAACTCGTCGCCGCCGATCCGTGCTACGGTGTCCGATCCGCGCACGCATTCCTGCAGGCGTTTTGCCACCTCGATCAGCAGCAGGTCGCCAACATTGTGGCCGTGCGTGTCGTTGACCGGTTTGAACTTGTCGAGATCGAGAAACATCAGGGCCATGCAAGCCCTGTCCCGCTTCGCCTGCGTGATCGCCTGCAGGAGGCGGTCGGTCAGCAGCACCCGGTTGGGCAGGTTGGTGAGCAGGTCATAGTGTGCCATGCGGTGAATGCGCTCCTCGGCGGCCTTGCGCTCGCTGATGTCGGAAAACACCGCAACGTGGTAGGCCGGGCGCCCCTGTTCGTCGTACACGAAGTTGATGGAGAGCCACTCGATATACAGCTCGCCATTTTTCCGGCGGTTCCATATTTCGCCCTGCCAGCCGCCGCCGGCAGCCAATGTCGTCCATAGTTCCCGGAAAAATTCCGGCCCGTGCTTGCCGGAGGAAAGCATGCGCGGGTCGTTGCCGATCGCCTCGCTGGCGGGGTAGCCGGTGATGCGGGTGAATGACGGGTTGACCGCGACGATGCGGTTGTCCGGGCCGGTCACCATCACCGCTTCGTCCACGGCATCGAATACGGTGGCGGCAAGCCGCAGCCTGTCCTCGCGCTCGATCAGTTCCCGGTTCATGTTCCGGGCTTCCTGCAGGGCGCGCTCGCGGCCGTGCGCCAGCAGCCAGGTGAGCAGCGCGAGCAACACGCCGGTAACGGCGCCGCCCAGGGCGATGAGCCGCGGCTTGCTTTCATCCAGTTGCGCCTCGAAACCGGGCTGGGAGTAGGTGAGAATAGTCCAGGCATGGCCGTCCGCCCGGATACGCCGGATGGCCCGGAAGCGCGCATCCGGCGAGCCGCTGCTGGCGGCGCGGCGGAAGCCGTCAGCGTCGTAAATCAGGCTCCGGTCCGACAATTCCTCGCCGTCATAGATTTCGATGTCAACATCAACCGAGCGTTCGCCGAGGATGCCGCCCATCAGGTCGTCCATGGAGAAAGGCGCATAGATCCAGCCGATGATATTGGCGCGGCGCGCGGCGAGGGTGTCGCGCGCCGCGCCGTGCCGGTAGACCGGCAGGTACATGCGGAAACCGGCTTGCAGGTTGTCCTTGTCCTCGTGCAGCAGCGCCACCTTGCCGGAAATGGCGGCCTGGCCGGAATCGCGCGCCTGTTCCATGGCGGCGCGGCGCACCGCGTCGGTGTAATTGTCGAAACCGAAGGCGCGCAGGTTGCGCCCGGAAAACGGCTCCAGGTAAACGGCCGAAGTGTAAATGTCCCGCTCCCCCTCCGGCCGGATGGCATAGCCCGGAAAGCCCTCCTTGCGCACGGCGGCGATGTGGCGGTTTTTCTGCTCCGGCGGGATGATTTCCGCAAAGCACAAGCCCTGGATGCCGGGGTAGCTTTCTTCCAGCCGCAACCTGGCGACATAGTCGCGGAACTCGCCGCGTCCGACAATCCTGGCGTGGGCAAACAGCCCGTCCACCCCGCGCATGACCTGCTCGTAAGCTTTCATGCGTTTCTCGACCTTGTCAACGGCATCGCGCTCGCGGTAATCAAACTGGGTTTGCAGCGCCTGCAAGGCATCATGCTGCGCATTGCGCCACAGGTGGTGCGTGGCGGAGAGGATGGCGGCCAGCACCAGCCAGGGCAGTAAATATGCGACGCGGGACCGCCATCCGCCCGGTGCGGGTTGCGGCGAAGCGGAAAGGGGGGTGGCGCGTTGAAGCATGGCCGGGCTATGCGTTGCTGCCGCGCAGAAAATTGAGGCGGACTGCGGCAGTGCGGCTTGCGGGCAGCGCAATCACGGATGGCCGCAAACCGGTTTGATGCTCGTATGGGGAAATATCAAGTGCGTACACAAACCCGCCTCATAACCAGTAAACAAACAGCGAATGGCTGGCAACGGGGTTTGGGTTGCGCACTGCCGGCAATGTACCAAAAAGCGGCAAGCAGGGTCAAACAATTGTGCGCCTTCGGCCCGGAAGGAGTGCGTCGTTCCCGCGCTCTGCGTGGGAATGCTAGCTGTGCCGCTCTGCGGCAGGGATGCGGAGCGCCCTGATGCGTTCCCACGGAGACTGCGGGAACGAGAAGAAGGAATGGCAGGGTAAACAATCCGGGTTTACCTCAGCGGTTCCCGAGGTATGGCGACAGATCAATTTCCCCGCTGTCTCGGATAATCCGGTCTGCTGTATCGGGCATCTTCTTGCGGTTGCTGCGGCAGTACGCGCGCAATGCCTCGAAGCTTTCATCGGCGCCGATGCCATATTTTTCCATGCACAGCCCCACGGCGATGCTGATGTTGCGGCTGGTTTTCAGCGCGATGCTCAAGTTGATCTCGGCCTGATGCAGCCTTTGAATTTCCTCGCCGCGCAGCAGCGCGGTTTCGATGGAGGGGATGATCTGCGGGATGTCCAGCGGCTTCACCAGATACCCCAGTGCGCCGAGCTCCACCGCCTCGCGGACGGTTTCGGGGTCGCTGTATGCGGAGAGGAACAGGAACGGGACATCGAGCGTATTCTTCAGCCACCGGGCGAAATCGGTGCCAGGCATGCCCGGCAGCCGCATGTCCAGCAGCGCCAGATCCGGCCGGGTTTCCATGCAGGCGCGCATGGCGCTTTCGGCGGAATCGGCTTGCAGGATGCAGTAGCCCGCATCGCGCAGCCCGGCAGCGAGAGTGTGCAGGATCAGCCGGTCGTCTTCGACCAGCAATATTGCGGGAGGTATCCGGGAGCCGCTCATTTCTTTGAAGCCACAATAGGTGGAAAAAGCTCCAGCTCAACCAAGAAAATCCCGTCGCACCGCTTGATTTCAAGATGGGCGGATTCCTTGGGCAACAGCGAGTTGACCAGGTTCAACCCGGAGCCACGGTGCGCATTTTCGCCGCCGCTGCCGTCAAAAGAGTTGGCAATAGCGACTGCCACCCCGGTTCCGTCGCCGCTCAAGCGGACGGTTATGGGGCGGCAGGCCGCGCTGCACTCGCGTGTAGCGGAGTGCTTGCACGCGTTGGTGACAAGCTCGTTCAGGATCAGGGCAATCGGGACCGCTTCGTCCTTGTTCAACACGGCGGGGCAGAGCAGATCATCCGACAGCTCGATGGGGCATTCCAGAGCCCCGATAATCTGCTCCACCAGGAGAGCGAGGTTGACCTCTTCCGACAGCACGCGGGCCTGCAGGCCGTGAATCGCGGCAATCGAGTAGATTTTTCCGGCTGCGGCATCAATCGCGCCGGCCAATTCCGGATGGCTGGCCGCATATTGCCTGAGCAGGCCGACGACGCCCTGCAGGTTGTTCTTGATGCGATGGTGCACCTCGCGCACGAGGACGTTTTTCTGTTCCTGTATCTCGGCCAGGCGGCGCTCTTCCTGCTCGACTCTTACGGTGATATCCTCGACCAGCGCCATGGCATAGCGCTTCCCCGGTATGCTGCTCATGATCTCGGTGGCGATTGCCCGCCCCCAGAACGGCTCGCCCCCCTTTCTCAGGTATTTCTTTTCCACGGAGTAGGAAGGCATCAAGCCGCCAAACAAGGCATCTACGTTTTGCCGGGTTTCGTGGAGGTAGTCCGGGTGCGTCAGCTCGATGACGGTCAGGTGCCGCAGCTCCTCCGGCGTGTATCCGAACAGCCTGCAGAGCGCCGGGTTGGCGAGTTCTATCTTCTTGTCTTCAGCCGATATGCCGATGCCGATGGGCGATTTTTCGAACAGTGCCCGGAACCGCTCTTCGCTGTCGCACAACTTGATCTCCGCCAGTTTGCGCTCGGTGATGTCCAGCATGGTGGTGCGGTTCATGACATAGTTCCCCCTGGCGTCATACACTGCCGCCGAAGATAGCAGGGCGGTGAGAATGGAGCCGTCCTTCCTGACCATGTCAACCTCGATGTTCTTGACGTGCCCCTCGCATTTGAAGCGGGGAAAATCCCGTGCGAACTGTCCGGCGCTGGGAGGTGTCTGGAACTCCGTGATCTTCCGGCCTATCATCTCATCGCGCTGGTAGCCCAGCCAGTCTGCCTCCGTCTGGTTGACCCGTATGATCCGCCCTTGCCAGTCCAGGGAGTGGTAGCCGCAGGGGGCGTTGTTGTACAGGCTTTCGATTTCGTTCCGGGATCGCACGATTTCCGCGATCCAGCGCTTGCGCGCGGAGATGTCGCGCATGAATGAAAAAAATATTCCGCCGCGCAGGCTGGAATAGCTGACGCTGGTCTCGATTTCGACGAGATGTCCGTCCTTGTGCCGGTGTGCCGTCTCGAAAAAATCATGGCCCGTTTCCATGACTTTCCGGATATGCGCCTCGACCTCCTCCGGTGATTCGACGGCTTCCAGGTCGGAGACGTGCATGGACAGCAGCTCGTCGCGGGTATAGCCGAACATCCTGCAGTAAGCCTCGTTCACTTCCAGGATGCGGGCATCGCTCGCCCTCACCACCCAGAAGCCGTCCGTCGCGGTTTCTACTATCGTCCGGTACTCGATCTCCCGCTGTTTGCGTTCGGCGATATTCCTGCAAATGTTCAGGGAAAGGGTTTTTCCGCCGCACTCGATCCAGCGGATGTGCATCTCGACCGGGATATGCGTGCCGTTGCGGTGGACGTGAACGGCTTCGAACGTGGCCTGACGCTCCCTTTTCAGCTGGGCCATCCGCTCGGGAATTCGCGCGCGCGAGGCGTCGTCGTCAATGTGCTCCGGCCGCATGCGCAACAGCTCGTTGCGGCTGTAGCCGACATGGTCGCAGGCGGCCCGGTTGACCTCGATGAAATTTCCCTCCGTATCCAGGATGAAAATGGGATCGGCAGCATACTCAAAAAGCTGCCGGTAAACATCCGCCGCCAGCCTGTCCGTGTTTTCGTTTGCCATGGCTATTGCTGGTTATTGCTTGACTTCGACTGTTGTGCTTTGATAATTTCAAACTGCGCAACCCAAACCCCGTTGCAATCTTACTCGTTAGCGGGGTTATTCATGCGCGTTCGGTATTTTTCCGGTTTACCCTGTTTTGGCGCAATAAGGCCCTGCCACCCAGCACCGGCGCCGCGCGCCACCCCGTTCCATTCTAGCCTGTATTGCGGCAACAATGCGCGACCCTTTTCCCACGCCCCCGCCTCTTGCAGGGGAATGGGGCAGCGCAGCTCCGGCGAACAATCCGGGATTAATGTTTTGCCGGCTCCGGCCGATATTGACTCGATGCGCGTCGCAATGATCTAGGGCTGGAGGAATGATGGAACGTACGCTGTTGCTAGTTGACGACGAGGAAAACATAACTTCTGCTTTGGCCCGGCTGCTGCGCGGGAGCGGCTATACCATCCTCAGGGCCAGCAGCGGCAGGCAGGGCTTGGAGCTGCTGGCCAGCCACCAGGTCGGCGTCATTATTTCGGATCAGCGCATGCCGGAAATGACGGGCGTGGAATTTCTCAGCAAGTTAAAAGAGCTTTACCCGAGAACCTTGCGCATGGTGCTGAGCGGCTACGCCGACCTCGATTCGGTGAAAGAAGCGATCAACCGCGGCGCCATATACAAATACATCACCAAGCCGTGGGACGAAGAGGTGCTGTGCGCCAATGTGCACGAGGCATTCGAACACTATGAGCTGATGCAGAGGAAAGAGCAGTTGGCGCTGGAAATACAGGCCGCAAACGCGGCGATGGCAGATATCAGCCTGGAGCTGGCCAGGCTGGTCGCGCAAAAAGATACCCAGATCGAGCGCATCTCCCATTACGATCCGCTCACCAGTTTGCCTAACCGGCAGCTGTTTCTCGACCGGCTGGAGCGGGAACTGGTTCGCGCGCTGCGGGAACAGCGGATGGTGGCGGTCATGTTCGTTGACCTGGACCGTTTCCAGCAAGTCAACGATTCGTTCGGCCATGCCGTTGCCGACCGGCTGCTCCAGGCGGTGGCGGAAAGATTGAAGAGCCTCGTGCGCGCAAGCGACACCGTGGCGCGCATGGGCGGGGACGAGTTTGCCTTCGTGCTGGCGGGCATCAAGGACGCGAAGGATGCCGGCGAGATCGCGCGGGAAATTCTCGATTCCTTGGCGCGCCACCCCCTGATGGCGGGCGATAACGAGGTTTTTGCCGCTGCCAGCATCGGCATCAGCATTTATCCTGCCGATGGGCAGGACACGACCGAGCTGATTAAAAATGCGGATGCGGCGCTGTATCACGCCAAGAATGAAGGGCGCAACAATTTCCAGTACTACGCCGCGCAGATGAACGCTACGGCACGGCAGCGCCTGATACTGGAGACCGAGCTGCGCCGGGCGCTGGAGCGGGAGGAATTCGTGCTGTATTACCAGCCAAAGGTTAATCTTGCCAGCGGCAAGATAGCCGGCATGGAAGCCCTGCTGCGCTGGCAAAGCGCGGAGCGCGGGCTGGTGGCGCCGGGCGAATTCATCCCGTTGCTGGAAGAAACCGGGCTCATCCTGCCGGTGGGGAACTGGGTTCTCCGCGCGGCGTGCGAGCAGGCGCGCGCATGGCAAAAAGCCGGTTTCCCCGCTACCCGCGTTGCGGTCAATTTGTCGGCGCTACAGTTCAGGCAGCCGGATCTTGCCGGCACGATACTGGATATCCTAGGGAGGGGCGATCTGGATCCCATGCCGGGATCACTCGAGCTGGAACTGACCGAAAGCCTGCTCGTAAGAAATGTGGAGGGGGCAATTGCCACGCTGAGCGGGCTGCGGGAAATGGGCGTGCATATCTCCATTGACGATTTTGGCACCGGCTATTCCAGCCTGAGCTACTTGAAACGCTTCCCGATAAACAGCCTCAAGATTGACCAGTCTTTTGTGCGCGATATTTCGAGCGGCCGCGATGAAGGGGCGATAGCAGGTGCCATTATCGCCCTCGGCCACAGCCTCGGGTTGCAGGTCGTAGCGGAGGGGGTGGAAACCGTGGAGCAGCTTGGCTACCTGCGCAAAGCGCGTTGCGACGAGATGCAGGGGTACCTGTTCAGCCGCCCGGTTCCTGCCGGGGAAATGACGCGCCTGCTGCAAAACGGTGTCTGTTTGAGTCTATCTGCGGAGGAGTGATGGACAGGACGATTCTGCTGGTTGACGACGAGGAGAATATCACCTCCGCCTTGGTCAGACTGTTGCGGCGGGATGGCTACCACATCCTGCGCGCGAACAGCGGCCAGGAGGGGCTGGCGGTGCTGGCGCAAAACCAGGTTGGCGTAATCATTTCCGACCAGCGCATGCCGGGGATGACCGGGACAGAATTTCTGAGCCGGGTGAAAGAGCTTTACCCGGATACCGTGCGCATCGTGCTGAGCGGTTATACCGAGCTGAATTCGGTAACGGATGCGATCAATCGCGGCGCGGTCTATAAATTCCTCACCAAGCCGTGGGAGGACGATTTGTTGCGCGCCAATGTGGAGGAAGCCTTCCAGCGGTACGAAATGAAGATCGAGAACGCGCGGCTGACACGCGAGCTCCAGCAAGCAAACGATGAGTTGCGCGCCATCAACCGGGAGCTTGAGCAGCGCGTCGAATTGAAGGCCAACGAGGTTGTGCGCAACCTGAATGTGCTGCGGGTTTCGCAGGAGATACTCGAACATTTGCCGGTTGCCATCATCGGCATTGAAGAGGATGGATGGATCGCTATCGCCAACCGGGTGGCCCACCGGCTGCTCTCGGCGGACGGCACGAAGGTGGTGATCGGCGAAGCGGCCAGCGATGTCTTGCCAGCTGATCTGTTGAATTGGGCGCTGTCCGGAACGCATCAGGAAGGCGAGGGGGCAAAACCATTTTTTCTGGGCGAACGCGATATCGCCTGCAGATGCCGTTCAATGGGTGAATTCTCGAAGTCGTCCGGCGTGTTGCTGATCATCGAGGCCGATATGCAGACCGAGCTTTTTGAAAACTGGCTGTCCGTATCACAGGAGGGCCAGCCATGACAGCCAGCCAGAAGGAAATCATCGCCAGGCTGCACCGGCTCCCCAGTCTGCCGCTCGCGGTGCAGGCGGTAATTGCCAGCTTCAGCGACCCCGACCTGGATACCGCATCGCTGGCGCGCAAGATCACGCAAGACCAGGGGTTGAGCGCCAGGGTATTGCGGGTGGCGAACTCCTCCTTTTATGGTTTGCAGCGCAAGGTTGGCTCCATACAGGATGCCGTCGTCGTGCTGGGGTTTGATGCGATCCGTTCTTTGGTCATGTCTGCAGGCGTGATCCAGGGCTTCCCGTCCCTGCCCGGCAGCCTGTTTGACCGGAACGCCTACTGGCGGCGCAGCTTCCACGTGGCCGGCTATGCAATGGCGCTGGCGGATTGCCTGCGGCAGGGTCAGCAAATGGCTTTCACCGCTGGTATGTTTCACGACATCGGCCAGTTGGTACTGGACGTGTGCATACCGGAGCAGCTCTCGGAAATCCTGGAGCAGCAAAAAATCTCGGGGCAGAGCCTGATCGAGGCCGAACAATCCGGGCTCGGTTTTGATCATGCCCTGATCGGCGCCGATGTGGCCAAGCTCTGGAATTTCCCGCCGGAAATCGAGCATGCCATCCGCTATTGGCGCACGCCTGTGAACGAGCCATTCGAGCCAGTTACCGGGATCGTGCATGTGGCGGCGTTGCTCGAAGGCGGGTTGGAGGGCGAGGCATTGATAGGGCGGCTGCCGGGCGCCTTGCGCGACCGTTTGAACATAAGCTGGGAGCGTATCGGGCTTCGCCTGCCCGAGCGGGATCAGCTCGATGCCGTGTCCGGCCTGATGCTGGCGGAATAGGCTAGCCCATCATCCCCAGCCCTTCTCCCGCCTGCGGGAGAAGGGAGCAGAACGGTTGCCTGCAAGCTACTGAACTTCGTGGCTAATCAAAGGGAAATATCATGTCATTGGACACAACAAACCGGCTTTCCTGGATTTACGACCTGTACCGCCTTGGCCAGGCTGCGGTTCAGGACAAAAATACGGCAGCCGTTTACCAACAGATTCTCACCCACATCGTGGACGGGTTCAACGCGAAAAGCGGGTCGCTGGTATTGCGCGACAACGACGGCAGCAATCTCCTCACCATCATTGCCGGCATAGATTTACCGGTCGGTGTTGTCGGCAGCAAGGTGGAAATGGGCGAAGGCGTGCTGGGCTGGGTGGCGGAGGAAGCCAAGGCGCTGCTGCTGAACGGCGATGTTCCCAACGATCCGCGCTTCCAGTTGCAGCACAAGGAGGGCGGCGGATCCAAAGCGCTCAACTCGGCCATTTGCTGGCCGCTGGAAATAGAAAGCCGCGTCATCGGCGCGATCAGCGTGAACCGCTCCGGCGGCATGATGCCGTTTACCAAAGATGACGTGGTGCAGGGCACGGCACTGCTGAGCATGGCCAGCCTGGCCCTGGTCAACATGCAACTGCATATTGATCAGAAGCAGCGGTTCGAGGAATTGCAACGAGTAAACCGGAGGCTGGAGGAAGCGCAGAACCAGTTGATGCAGGCGGACAAAATGGCCTCGATCGGCCAGCTGGCGGCTGGGGTGGCGCACGAGATCAACAACCCGATCGGCTACGTGTATTCCAACCTCGGGACGCTGGAGAAATACGTGCAGGACGCCTTCG
>JACRAQ010000129.1 GCA_016213335.1 Nitrosomonadales bacterium | reverse complement strand
TGGAAATAGTCGCGGATGGCGCGCACCACCAGGCTGCTTTCGAGGTAGATCAGCGATGGCGCTTTTTCGGTTTTTGCCGCTCCTTCGATGGCGTCCCACAACTGCTTGAGGTAGTTGAGGTCCCATTGCAGTTCTTCCAGGTTGCGCCCGATGCCCGCAGTGCGGGCGATGATGCTCATGCCGGAAGGCACGTCCAGTTGCGCCAGCACATCACGCAGCTCGTTGCGGTCTTCGCCCTCGATGCGGCGCGACACGCCGCCGCCGCTGGGGTTGTTCGGCATCAGTACGATGTAGCGCCCGGCCAGGCTGATATAGGTGGTCAGCGCCGCGCCCTTGTTGCCGCGCTCGTCTTTTTCCACCTGCACCAGCAGTTCCTGGCCTTCCTTCAGCGCTTCCTTGATGCCGGGGCGGTTGCCGCTGCCGGGCTGGTAATACTGCGGAGAAACCTCCTTGAACGGCAAAAAGCCGTGACGGTTGCCGCCGTATTCGACAAAAGCGGCTTCCAGGCTGGGTTCGATGCGGGTGATGACGGCTTTGTAGATGTTGCTCTTGCGCTGCTCTTTGCCGGCGGACTCAATGTCGAGGTCTATCAGTTTCTGACCGTCAACAATGGCGACACGCAGCTCTTCAGGCTGTGTCGCATTGAATAACATGCGTTTCATTACGTTTCCTCCCGCGCTCAGCCACGGGCAGGACAAGGCTACACGCGGTTACCCGCGCGCGAGAAGGTGAATAAAAGTCGTGCAAACAGTGTGTTGGTTGCGATTTCGACGGTTGTTCAACATTGGTTTCTCGTAATAGCTTGTCGTTTATTTATCAGGTGCCGCCGGTATTACCGAAAGGGGCGACACGAAAAAATTCTACAGGTGCCTTGAGCGCGCAAATCAATTACCATCACTGCTTGTTTTCCGGTGAGTGAGATTAACCGGGCGGGCTGCTGCTTCGTAGGCGGCCTGACTGCCTGCCTCGCGTTCGACGGGGAAAAACCGAACATCCCGTTTACGAAGGTGCGCACGCGCGTGGCGGATTATATTCAAAATGAAAGATTTAAGCAAAGAATCTGTGACTTGGGCCGAAGTTGACGAGGGCGGGGCCGGCCAGCGCATAGACAATTTTCTGTGCAGGCACCTGAAAGGCGTGCCCAAGAGCCACATCTACCGCATCCTGCGCAGCGGCGAGGTACGCGTCAACAAGAAACGCGTGGATCAGACCTGCCGCCTGCAACCGGGCGACCTGGTACGCATCCCCCCGGTGCGCGTGGCCGAGGCGCCGGAACGCGGCCATGTTCCGGCGCTGGAATTTCCCATTCTGTATGAAGACGATGCGCTGCTGGTGGTGGACAAGCCTTCCGGCGTGGCGGTGCATGGCGGCAGCGGGGTCAGCTTCGGCGTGATCGAGCAGCTGCGCAGCGCCCGCCCGCAGGCCAGATTTCTCGAACTGGTTCACCGTCTCGACCGTGAAACCTCCGGCGTGCTGCTGCTGGCCAAGAAGCGCTCCGCATTGACCGGCCTGCACGAGCAACTGCGTGCGGGTCAAACCGACAAGCGCTATCTGGCACTGGTGCTGGGGCAATGGAAAAATGCCAGACAGCACGTCAGGCTGCCGCTGCACAAATTTGACACGCCGGAGGGCGAAAAGCGCGTGGTGGTGCGCGAAGGCGGGCAGGAGGCGCATACCGTGTTCGCCCTGCAAAAGGCGTGGGCGGGCTATTCGCTGCTGGAAGCGCAACTCAAGACCGGGCGCACCCATCAGATCCGCGTACACCTCGCCCACCTCGGTTTCCCCATCGCGGGCGACGCCAAATACGGCGATTTTGCGCGCAACAGGGAATTGGCGAAACAGGGGTTGAAACGCATGTTCCTGCACGCGCACTCGATTGCGCTGGTTCATCCGCTCACCGGCGAGCCGCTGCGTTTTTCTGCGCAGCTGCCGGAGGAGTTGCAGCGGTTTGTGGAGAGGCAGGGAAAAGCCTAACCGGACAGGGGCAGGCCGCAACAACTGCCGGCAGCGCGCCGCCGCCGGTTCTTCTCGTTCCCACGGTCTCCGTGGGAACGAATCAGGGGACGCTCCGCTTCCCGTACCGCAGAGCGGCACGGCTAGTGTTCCCACGCAGAGCATGAGAACGATGCAATTTCCAGGTTCTTCGAGCTTGAAAATTAACACCGATGCATGTTTTCAGCCGGGTGCGGCAGGGCGGCCGTAGTAATAGCCCTGTGCGTAATCAACTCCCATTTGCGCCAGCATCTTTGCTGTTTCTTCATCCTCGACAAATTCGGCTACCGTTTTAAGCCCGAATTCGCTGGCCATCTGGTGGATGTGCTGCACCATGACGCGGTCGCGGTCATCCATTGTGATTTGGCGCACGAAACTGCCTTCGATCTTTACGTAATCCACGGCAAGGTATTTCAGGTACATGAATGAGGAAAAGCCGCTGCCGAAATCATCCAGGGCAAACGCGATCTTGCTTTGCCGCAACTCATCTATGATCGCCTTCACCTGGTTCAGGTGCGGCAGCGCCTCGCGCTCGGTAATCTCCAGCACTATATTGCTGCAAGCGATTCCCTGCTGCTGCACCAGAGCGGGGAGGGAGCGCATCCACGCGGAGTCTGCGAAACTGCGTGCGGAAAGGTTGAAGAACATCTTGGTTTCCGGGCGGTTTCGCACGATCGTTCTAAGGTGGGACAGTGCCTTATTGAAGATGGTGCGGTCCAGCTCCTTGGACATGCCCAGCTCTTCGGCCACCTCGATGAAATCTCCCGCCGTGATGTAGGCATCCCCGTCGCGGATGCGCGCCAGCGACTCGTATGCCACTACGCCGCCCGTTCGCACTTCCACGATGGGCTGCAGGAACGCTTCGATGCGGTCTTCCCGCATGGCGCTGCGCAGGAAGTCGCCTTGCCGGAATACTTCCCTCAAGGTGCGTTCCTGCCCTGGCTCCGACGTCAGCACCTGGTTCTTGCCAAACCGCTTGGCTTTGTACAGCACTGCGTCCATCGCCGCGTAGATGTTTTCCTTTGATGTTCCATCATTCGGGTAGCTGACCAGGCTGAAGCTTGCCGTCACCATGACTTTTCCCACCGGCAACTCGAACTCTTCTTCTCCCAGCACCCGGTGCAATTTGTTGGCTACCGCCAAGCCGTTCTCGGGGGGCGTTTGGGGCAGGAGCAGCACAAACTCATCGCCGCCCAGGCGCGCCAGCACATCTCCTTTGCGCAGGCAGGTTGCCAGCAGTGCCGACAGCTCCTTGAGCAGCATGTCTCCGATCGGGTGGCCGTAGGTATCGTTGATGAACTTGAAGTTGTCGAGGTCCGCCATGATGACCGTGAAGGCGTCCTGGTTGCGCTCCGAGCGGATGATTTCATATTCCACGAACTCTTCGAATTTGCGCCGGTTGTACAGGCCGGTGAGCGGGTCGTGCGTGGACATTTCCTCCAGGCGGCTGTTGTATTCCTGCACCGTGCCCAGCAGCCGGTTGAAGTAGTCCGAAAGGTGATGCAGCTCGGCGATCACGTGGTGGTTGCCCACGCGATGGCTGAAGTCCATTTCGTGGGTGACTTTCTTCATCACTCCGACCAGATTGGCGATTGGCGCCACGACCAGTTGGCGCAATTTGAAAAACAGGATAGTGAACACCAGCGCGATGGCGAGCAGGACATAGCCGACGATGGAGTTGATCACATAGCTGAATGACACCTTGATTTTGTTGATGGGATAGGTGATGTCCATCACGACATGCACCGCGCCTGCGCTGGACTGGGTGTGGCAGCCCAGGCACTCCTTCTCGGCCAGCACCGGGTACAGGTAGCGGATGGATTTGCCATCTCCCGGGAACAGCAGCACATCTTTGCCGTTGCGCAGGACTTCCGCCAGATCCGGTTGCGCGGCGGCAACGGCATGTTCGCCCGGCATTTCGCCGAACTGCCGTTCGACTGCCGCGCCGCGGTATATCTGGATCGAAAGCCCCGGCAACGCCGTGTTGAGCCGCTCGATCACTTCCTTGATGTCCTGCTTGCTCCAGCCCTTGCGCATTGCCGAATACAGGGTGTGGAATACCAGCATGGAGGTTTGCCGCGCTTCCTCGCGCGCCAGGTCGTGCACCGCGCGGTCGCGCACGATGCTGGAAAAAGTGATGACAAGGACAAAAGCGAGCGCCATGGAGAAGGCCGACAGCAGCAGCAACAGCTTGGCCAGCGTGATCCGCTCGATGAGGCCAAATATTTTTTCCCCCACGGTGAGCTCCCAAGTTGCACAGACTGTTTTTGTTATGAAGTTATGAAGCAACCCTGCAGAAACTGGAAGCACTATACTCTTCCCGCCCCCGGTCAAACAATACCCAGGCTACACGTCGTCGCTCCCGCGCGCGTAGCCGATCAGGCCGGTCAGCAAGCGCACCAGGGCATAGCTGGCACGCATCAGCAGGCGCGTTATCATTCCCAGCCTGCGCCACGCGAAATGCGTGACCAGGTGCGCGCCCAGCGCCATCTCGTGCGACAGGCTGGCGCGCAATGCTTGCGCAAACTCCGCATCGCGCACAACCATGTTGGCTTCGCGCCCCATCCACAGGCTGAACGTATCAATATTGGAAGAGCCCACGGTGGACCAGCAGCCATCCACGACTGCCACCTTGGCGTGCAGGTAGCTGGCGCGATATTCGTGAATTTCCACGCCCGCGCCCAAGAGCTCGCCATACAGCGCGAGCATGGCGTAATGCTGCAAGCGGTATTCCACCTTTCCCTGCAGCAGCAGCACCACGCGCACGCCGCGCTGCGCCGCCTGTATCAGCGCGTGGCGGAAAACGCGGCCCGGCAGGAAATAGGCGTTGGCGATGACAATCTCGCGCTGCGCTCCGGCGATGGCATCAAGGTAGGCCTGCTCGATGTCGCGCCGGTGGCGCAGGTTATCGCGCAGCAAAAAGGCCACCTTTTGTTTTGCCTCGCGGGCAGGCGCAGGCTGCGGCTTTCCGCGCTCGCGCTGCCGCCGGAAATTGGTCCACGACACCAGCAGCCACAAGCGCCGCATGGCCGCATGAACGCGTGCTACCGTATGGCCGTGCACCTCCACCGCATAATCCAGGCGAGGTGCGGCGAGCTGGCCGCCGGGGACATCGTCAATGATGTTTATGCCCCCGATAAAAGCGATGTTCCCGTCAACAACCGCCAGCTTGCGATGCAGGCGGCGCAGGCGGTAGCGCCGCAGCTTGAAGCGCGCAATCTCGGGGCGGAACCACAACACCTCCACGCCCGCCGCTCGCAGTTCGTCCACTCGCGCTGGCGGCAAAGCGGACGAGCCGAAGCCATCCAGCAGCAGGCGCACCTTTGCACCCCGTTTTGCCGCGCGCCGCAGGGCTTCCGACACCAGCCGCCCGGTGGCGTCGTCGGCGTAAATATAGGTTTCCAGGTAAACCGAGCGGACTGCGCCATCTATTGCGGCAACGAGGCGCGGGAAATACTCCTCGCCGTTGCGCAGCAAGGTGAGGGTGTGGCCGTCAACCTGATGTGCGGTGCTCATGACAATACCAGGGTTGTTGACAGCGCCGCATGGTCGGAGATTTTTCTCCAGGCGTGTACATCGCTGCACAGTATTTCCATACCGCGCACATAAATGCGATCCATGCGCAGCAAGGCCATGCCAGCCGGGTAGCTGAGCGCCAGCTTGCCGTGGCTCGCCTCGAAGGCTTCGTGCAGGTGCAGTTCATGCGCCAGCAGGCGGCTGGCATGATTGTTCCAGTCGTTGAAATCGCCCGCGATAACCAGCGGCGCATCGCCGGGAACCACCTGCTTGATGCGTTCCACCAGCGCGCCGAACTGCTGGCCGCGCCAGCGCTTGAACAAGCCGAAATGCACGCAAATGCAATGCAGCGGCTGGCCGGCTTGCGGCAGGTCAATTTCGCAGTGCAGCAGGCCGCGGCTTTCGAGGCGGTGCGCGGAAATGTCCTGGTTGTCCCAGCGGAGAATCGGATAACGGCTCAGGATGGCATTGCCGTGGTGGCCAGAATCGTATATCGCATTCTTGCCATAGATGCAGTGCGGCCAGATTTCGTGCGCCAGAAACTCGTGCTGCGGTTGTTCCGGGTAATCTGCATGGCGCCGCGCGACAGTGTTGCGCTCTCCCTGCACCTCCTGCAGGAACACGATGTCCGCATTGAGTTCTCGCAAGCGGTCGCGCAGCTCATGCAGCACCATGCGCCGGTTGAAGTGTGAGAGGCCCTTGTGGATGTTGTAGGTGGCGATGTGCAGCGCGGTCATGGTGGGTATTCTACCTAATGCCGGGGTGGCCCGGCATGTAGAAGGCCCGGTTGGCGCATAGCGCGTTAACCAATGACTTGCTGCTTATGGCTTTATAATCCGGTAAGTCAACTCTTGCGATGCGCGCTGTGGAAAAGTTGCGTTTGAGCCAATATATGGCGGCTTTCTGCGCCGGTCTCTTTGCGGTGCTTGGCTTCGCCCCTTTCCCGCTATTCCCGTTTGCCGTATTTGCGCTCGCGGCGCTGTTCGTGCAGTGGCAGCGCACGGAAGATGCACGCGCTGCCGCCAGGCTGGGCTTTTGTTTTGGTCTCGGCCTGTTTGGCGCGGGGACAGGCTGGATCTACATTGCGCTGCACGATTACGGGGATATGCCGCTGGTGCTGGCATTGCCGGCCACCGGTTTGTTTGCCGCCCTGCTGGCCGGGTTTCCCGCGCTGGCCGGCTACGCGCAGGCTCGGGTGGGCGCCCCGGCCTGGGCACGGGCTGCGCTGGTGATGCCCGCTGCATGGGTGCTGCTGGAATGGTTGCGCGGCCTGCTTTTCACCGGCTTCCCCTGGCTGGTGCTCGGGTATTCACAAGCGGCATCCAGCCCTCTGGCAGGCTATGCGCCTCTGCTCGGTGTCTATGGCGTATCGCTGGTGGTCGCGGTAAATGCGGGGTTGCTGGCCGTGCTGTGGCAGCGCAAAGGGCGCCTTGGCGCAACGCTTGCCGCGCTTGCGGTGCTGTGGTTTGGCGGCGAGGTGCTGCGGGGGGTGGAATGGACGCAGGCGCAGGGCGAGCCATTCAAGGTGAGCCTGCTGCAAGGCAATATTCCGCAGGAACTGAAATTCCGCGAAGAGAAGCTGATCGGCACGCTGGAAACGTATCGCAGAATGACCCTGCAAAGCGATGCGCGCCTGATCGTGCTGCCGGAATCCGCATTGCCACTGCTGCGGCACGAGCTGCCGGAGAACTATGCGGCGATCCTGCGCGATCATGCGCGCCGGAACGGCGGGGACCTGCTGATCGGCGCGTTCGAGCGGAGCCGGGAGCGGTATTACAACAGCGTGTTCACGCTGGGTGTAGCCGAGAGCCAGAGCTACCGCAAGAATCATCTGGTGCCGTTCGGCGAATTCATTCCTCTGCGGCCGGTCCTGGGCTGGTTCATCAACGAAGTACTGAGCATCCCGATGTCCGACCTGGCGCGCGGCGGTGCAGCGCAGCCGCCGCTCAAGGTGGCGGGACAGAAAGTCGCCGTGAACATTTGCTACGAAGATGTGTTCGGCGAAGAAATCATCCGCGCGCTGCCCGAAGCGACGCTGCTGGTAAATGTCAGCAACGATGCCTGGTATGGCAACTCGCACGCGGCGATGCAGCACAACCAGATTTCGCAGATGCGCGCACTGGAAACCGGGCGCATGATGCTGCGTGCCACCAACACTGGCGTCACTTCCGTCATCGGCCGCGATGGCAAGGTGCAGCGCATGCTGCCGCAGCATGAAGAGGGCGTGCTTACCGCGCAGGTGCAGGGCTATGCGGGCAGCACGCCGTATGTGCGGTGGGGCAACGCAGCAGTGCTGATTTTGTTGGCTGCCATGCTGGTATGGGCTAATGCTGGCGCAGTGCGCGTTCACCCTGGCCCGGGCTAACCCTGGCATGTTGTGCCCATGACAGGAGAGCGCGGCGGGCGGCCACTCGGTTGCCCTCGAAGCCGAGGGTTGGTTGTACAGTTGGATGCACACGAGGTAATGGCCTTAATACAGAAGGTTATGGCAATTATTAAAATAAAAAATCGTGGAAGGTCTATATATGCCTATATATGTCTATATATATATAGGCCATCAGAACCCTTTAAGTTTTAGAAAAAAGCTGGTAGTTTTGATTGCGTGCCTGACCGGAAAATTAATTCATGAGTCCCCTCGAGGCTTGCCAGAGATGCGGTTCAAATGATACCTGCGAGGTTCATACGGGATCGCTCGTCGAGTGGTTTTTGAATGTGGCTGGTTACCAGCCCTGCCAGTGCAGGAGTTGTGAATTTCAGTGGAACCAGTTGCTGCCTCTGCAAACATTTTTTAATCTGGTTTACGTCCTCCTGGCGCTGGAAGTCGTGTTCTTGCTGTGGAAGTATCTGGCCTGAAATAATTTTCTGCTTTCAGTGCGCAATCGCGCAGCTTGTTGTCCTGCGGTTCGGGCTGCTCAGCCCATCCCCGGTTGCCAGCCCGGCTCCACTTTGAGAGTGGGACAGAGCGGCGGCAAGCGCGTGGAAGCCAGCACATTATCACTGATGACAGAATGGGAATTAGCGCGGCTAATGGCGCGGTTCTTGTTTCGTGCCGTATAATTCTCCCTGTTACTGTTCCGCCGGCTGCAGCCCGACTGTTCCGGCAAACTGCTTTGGCGGCAGTGGCGACTCGTTGTGTAACTCCGGAAATCCGTTGAGAGCAAGGCAAGGATGAAAGTGATCTTCCCCGATGCGCCGCAAGCGAGCCGGAAAAGCGCGGCTGGCAGCGCTGGTTAAGCTGGCAAAGCGCAATCGCATTGTCTGGCTGCTCCGTACTCCGAATATTCCCCATGTGCATTACCGTCCAACTTTCCTGATGGGTACTCACACCATGAAAACTCGCATTTTCAAGTTTCCTCTTGCAGCATTTTTGCTGGCCGTTCTGGGTTTGACCGCATTGCCCCACGCCCTGGCGTCCGGCACTTCCACCGCAGATTTGATGGTTCTCGCCGAAAGAGGCAGTTCCCTGGCCCAAAGAACTCTGGGCGAGCGGTTTGCCACGGGAGCGAAGGATGCTCCCAGAGATATGGGCCAAGCCATTTACTGGTGGAAAAAGGCCGCCGACAACGGAGATCCCCTGGCGCAATTCAATCTCGGGATGGTTTATTTGCGCGGTGCGGGCACGCCGCAGGACAGGGTTCGGGCGCATATGTGGTTCAGCCTGGCGGCGGCATCCAGCAAGGAGACGGTTTCCGGACAGCAAGGCAAGATGATGGCTGAAAGCGAAAAAAAGGCGGTGGAAGCCGATATGACGCCCAATCAAATCGAGGAATCGCAGGCGCTGGCGAAGGAATGGCTGGCGCAGCGCAAGTAGATTGTTCTGGCGCGGGCCGCGCCTGATGCCCGCGCTGATTATTACGGAGAGACGGAGACGTTTATATGATTGTCGGGGATCGCGTTGAACTGAACCTGTTCACCACTCTGAAATGCAATTTGGCCTGCACTTACTGCACCGAGGCGGACGGAGGTTCCCTGGGTACGCAAGGGGATGTGACTTATTCGATCGAAGACTTGAAAAAGTTTGTCAATACGCACGCCCGCAAAAAAGAGGTGGTTGTCACGTTTTACGGGGGGGAGCCCACGCTGAATCCGAGCTTCATGGATGAAGTGATCGAGGCCTTGCCTCTGGCCAGGTTCCAGCTACAGACCAACGGAACCTTGATGGATAACGTGTCCAGGGAAGCGCTGGGCAAGCTTTCCAATATTCTGATCTCGGTGGATGGGGGGGAGCTGGCAACGGATATATACCGGGGAGATGGCGTTTACCAGCAAGTCACCGAAGCCATCGGGACCATACGCCCGCTGGTGGATGGAACGATTACCGCGCGCATGACCTGGAGCGGCAGCAACATTGATGTCGGCGACTTCCTCGAATTGGCTTCCACGTTCGATTATGTTTACTGGCAGTTCGTGCAGGCGCAGGGATTTTATTCCCCCGAGCAGGTGAAGCAGAAAAAAGCGGTGCTGGAAGAACTGGTGAACCTGTTCTTCACGTCAGAAAAATTTCTTCCGCTGATTCCGATCATGGGCATCGTGCGCAACAAGCTGTTTCCCCATCGCGCGCTCGAACTGGTCAACGGGGAAACCCAGTGCCGCGCGGCCACGCACCTGCTGAATATCACGCCGGACGGCAGCATTTATCCGTGCCCTGATCTGACGCATGACCAGAGCCTGCGTTGCGGCGACATTACCACTAACACGCTCGGCGAAAACATGATGAAAAGCACCAGCGACATGCCGTGCCAGCAATGTGAAGCTTTCAGCTATTGCCGGCAAAACTGTCTGAAAAACCTGCATGTGGCCTACACCCAGAAGAACATCCTGTTCCGCACCAATATCACCGAACCCATCTGCGATCTGGTCAGGTTCCTCGGCAGGGCCGTAGACAAGCAGGATATCGAAGCCTGGTATGCCCGCCAAACACCTTCGGTGAAGCGCGACATACTGGAGTGCCCGGTTTACGAGTATGTGGAGGTCATGCCGTAAAGGGCGAAGAACCTAATAAAGCAGTTAGCCACAGAGAACACAGAGTTCACAGAGCAAAAACAAAGAGCTATCGAGAAAGGCTTACTCACCTTTTTGGCGCGGCCACGAAAAATGCCTGATCCTTGCATTCTCTGTGATCTCTGTGGCTTGAATTGGGGTTTTCAGGACGAATTGCAGGCTCGCCCAGGGCCGTGAAGGTGATGGGTGACCCTGGCTCAAAGGGCTTTTTCCCATTGGTTCAATAGCCACCTCGCCCACTCGGTCACCTCGCTCGCCGTCATGCCGGTGCCCACCCCTTTTTCTGCCAGCGCATCGCCCGCCGCGCCGTGCAGGTGCACGGCCAGCAGCAGGGACTGGTCGGCATCCAGCCCTTGCGCGATGAAAGCCGCGATCATGCCGGTCAGCGCATCACCCATGCCGGGAGCGCTCATGCCGGGGTTGCCGGTCTGGTTGAGATAAATCCTGCCATCGCGAGTGGCGCACACGCTGCCCGCGCCTTTCAGCACCACGGAGCAGCGCAGTTTTTCCGCGAGCAGGCGCGCGGACCCGGTGCGCGCAGCCTGCACGTCCGCCGTGCTGATTCCCAGCAGGTGAGCGGCTTCGCCGGGATGGGGGGTGAGGATGGTGGGCGTCTTGCGCGCGCGCAGGTCGTCCTGCAAATCGATGTGGCGCGCGAGCAGGTTGAGCGCGTCGGCATCCAGCACCAGCGGTACTTCCAGCCTGAGCGCGGCGTAAAGAATTTTCTGCGCGGCAACCGAGGTGCCCATGCCGCAACCGATGGCGAGCACCGTCACGTTATGCAGGCGCAGTGCCTCCTGCGCGCTGTGCAGCATCAGCTCCGGCTGCAATACATCCACGGCCGGAGCATTGTCCGCCAGCAGGCCGCAATGCACGCAGCCCGCCCCCAGCTTGAGTGCGGCGCGGGCGGCCAGCAGCGGCGCGCCGATCATGCCGGGAGCGCCGCCGATGACTGCAACTGTGCCGAACTGGCCCTTGTGGCTGTCGCGCGGGCGCGGCTTGAGGAAGGCGGCAACCTGTTTCTGCTTGATGGTGGCGGGGCGTGAGTTCATGTTCGGGCGATCCCGGGCTGGTACAGGCGCATAGTATAATTGCACTTCGCATTTTCACTGCATAGTCACGCCATGTTCCGAGTTTCTCCCGGTAAAGCCGCACTCTCTTCCTTCCGCCTCGACAAGCTTCGCGCCAGCCTCCAGGTTGTTGCGCCGGACGTGTCCCTCGTGGATACGCGCCACTGGTATTTTGTCGAGCTTGCGGGCGCCGCGCTGGCCGCAAGCGATGCCGCATTGCTGGACCGGATACTCGGCCTGGATGCCGGGGCGGGCGAACCGGATGGCGCAGGCAGCCTGCAACGCCTGCTGGTGGTGCCGCGCCTCGGCACGATCTCGCCCTGGTCCTCCAAGGCCACCGACATCGCGCAGCATTGCGCATTGCCCATGGTTGCGCGCATCGAGCGCGGCGTGGCGTATTACTTCAGGACAAGAACAGGCAGGGAACCGGGGGCGGCAGAAATGAAGGCGATCCTGCCGCTGCTGCACGACCGCATGACGGAATCGGTGCTGACAAGTTTTGCCGGCGCGGCAGAGAAAATATTTGCCCACGGCGAGCCGCAGCCGCTTGCCACCGTGAATATGCTGCATGGCGGCGAAGCGGCGCTGGAAGCGGCCAACCGCGAGATGGGGCTGGCGCTTTCCCCGGACGAGATCGCTTACCTGGTGGAAAATTTCCGCAAACCGGGGCGCAACCCCACCGATGTCGAACTGATGATGTTCGCGCAGGCGAATTCGGAGCATTGCCGCCACAAGATTTTCAACGCGGACTGGGTGATAGACGGCGAAGCACAGGCCATGTCGCTGTTCGCCATGATCCGCAACACGCACAAGCTGCATCCGCAGGGGACGGTGGTCGCCTAGTCCGACAACTCGTCCGTCATCGAGGGCGCGGAAGTCGAGCGCCTCTATCCGCGCGCCGATGGCGGCTATGCCTTCAGCAAGGAACTCACGCACACGCTGATGAAGGTGGAGACGCACAACCATCCGACTGCCATCGCGCCGTTTGCCGGTGCGGCCACCGGCGCGGGCGGCGAGATCCGCGACGAAGGCGCGACGGGCACGGGCTCCAAACCCAAGGCGGGGCTGACCGGGTTCACGGTTTCCAACCTGAATATCCCGGGGTTTGAGCAGCCGTGGGAGAGATTTGACCCCCTCCCTAACCCTCCCCCAGAGGGAGAGGGGATTGTTCGGGGTGCGGTGGTTGACCCCTCTCCCTCCGGGGGAGGGCAGGGTGGGGGAGCAACCTACGGCAAGCCGGGGCGCATCGCTTCCCCCCTGCAAATCATGCTGGAGGGACCCATTGGCGGCGCTGCGTTTAACAACGAATTCGGGCGCCCCAACCTGGCCGGTTACTTCCGCACCTACGAAGAGCGGGTCAACGGCGAGATGCGCGGCTACCACAAGCCCATCATGCTGGCGGGCGGCGT
>JACRAQ010000131.1 GCA_016213335.1 Nitrosomonadales bacterium | reverse complement strand
TGGGTGACGTTGGCTGGGTGGTGCTGGGCGTCGCGTTATGCGACCGTCTCTGTCGACATGTGCGGGACGCGCGGGTCCATGGCATTGGGGAGGGGGGGCAGGGTGTGTTCCATCATTGTTCTCCTTTAAGTGAAATTCGCGTAGCGATTCGTTTGTCCCCTTGACCTCCAAGGGCTGGGGTGGGGAAAACGGAGTAAGGATGCCGTCAAATAGCTCAATGATTCTAGCCAAATGGCCGGCAACAAACAATGACCGGCGTCACCTGTTTCTCCGATGAGGCGTACTATTCCGGTATGAGTGCAACACCCCGTTTTCTGTGCGACGAGATGCTGGGCAGGCTGTGCCGCTACCTGCGCGCAGCCGGATACGACACGCTGCTTGCCACAGAAGGGCAGAGCGATGGCGAGCTGCTGCGGCGGTGCCATGCCGAAGAGCGCTATTTTCTGACATGCGACCGGCTGGTGCGGGAGCATAAGGCTGCGCAAGGGGTGGCGCTGATCCTGCCGCATGGTGACCTGGATCAGCTGGCCGCTGCCTTGTCGGCGCACTTCGGACTGGACTGGCTCGGTCGCGCTTTCACGCGGTGCTTGCTGGATAACACCCTGCTGGTCACGGCAGATGACATTGCGCGGAAACGCGTTCCCCCGGACGTACTCGAAACGCAGGGCCTGCTGCTCGGGTGCCCGCAGTGCGGGCGGGTTTATTGGCGCGGATCCCACCACAACCGCATGCGAGCCAGGCTTGCCAAGTGGCAAGCGCATGGGACGAAGCGGGCTTGACCCCCTTCGCTTCGGCTGGCGGGTGGTTAGCGTTTTGCCCGCCGGTTACCCGAAAGAACTAGTTCTTTTTTCTCACTCGGCCTGTACCTTAGAAGACTAGGCATTTTGCTCGCACAAGCATATTGTCCGCACAGCCCGCCAAAATAAATTTAAGCAGCTCTGGGAGGATAATATGGCATCGCAACAATACAAGGCTTGGTCAGTGGTGATCATGAGCACCTTGGCGTTTACCGTGTGCTTTATGATCTGGATGATGTTTGCGGTGATCGGCATTCCGATCAAGAAGCAGCTCGATCTCAATGAAACGCAGTTTGGTCTTCTGGTCGCCATGCCGGTATTGACCGGATCGCTGATCCGCCTCCCGCTGGGGATGTGGACAGACAAGTTTGGCGGGCGCATCGTGTTTTTCGTGCTGATGCTCTCCACTGTGATTCCGATTTATTTCATTTCCTGGTGCACCGAGTACTGGCACTTCCTGGTTACCAGCCTGTTTGTCGGGGTGGCGGGAGGCTCGTTCACGGTAGGTATCGCCTATTGCGCGCGCTGGTTCCCGAAAAACCAGCAAGGCCTGTCCATGGGCATCTTCGGCGCGGGTAATACCGGCGCGGCGGTGACCAAACTGGTGGCGCCGATCATAGTGATAGGGTACGGCTGGACCATGGTGCCGCAGGTTTATTCGGTGCTCATGCTGGTCACCGCAATCGCATTCTGGTTTTTTACCTATACCGATGAAACCCACGTGGTGGGCAAGAGCGTGACGATAGGCGAACAGCTTGCGACGCTCAAGGATCCCAAGGTATGGAAATACAGCCAGTATTATTCCATCGTGTTCGGCGGCTATGTGGCCATGGCACTGTGGATGACCAAATACTACATCGGCGAGTACGGGTTCGACATCAAGACGGCAGCGTTTCTGGCGGCCGCATTCAGCATACCGGGGGGCGTGCTGCGCGCCGTCGGCGGCTATTTTTCGGATCGCTTCGGGGCGCATACCATTACTTGGTGGGTGATGCTGATTTCCATGGTGTGCCTGTTTTTGCTTTCTTTCCCGCACGCCGAATTCACCATCAAGACCGTGACTGGCCCTGTCACTTTTAATTTGGGGATGGACGTGACCATATTCACTATCATCATGTTTACCCTGGGCATCGCCTTTGCGATAGGCAAGGCGTCGGTATTCAAATACATCTCTGACGACTACCCGCACAACATAGGTGTGATTTCCGGTGTGGTCGGGCTGGCTGGCGGGATGGGGGGGTTCCTGTTGCCCATCATGTTTGGCGCACTGGTTGATATTACGGGTATCCGCTCCAGTTGTTTCATGCTGATGTTCGGCATCGTGTGGGTATCCCTGATGTGGATGTACTGGACCGAAGTGCGCACGCTCGACAAGACATCTCCAAAAAGAAGTCTGGCGGACTCACTTGAGTAAACGGGCGCCAGATATGCAGCAAGTGGCGGGTAGAGGGTGTCAGTCTTGCCCGGAAGCCAGGTTTCAATTTAACGATCTTCAAAAATAAGCAGCAGGTGTTTGGGTTTGGTGCAATACGTTGGATGTATAACTAGATAACTTCAGGGAGTGCTTGATTATGGCAAGATTACCAAGATGGGAACCGGAAGATCCGCAGTTCTGGAAAGAGACCGGTAGCGCGATTGCGTGGCGCACGTGTGCTCTGACGACGTTTTCGCTGATATTTTCGTTCGCTACCTGGTTTGTCATGAGCGCGGTGGTGGTGAGGATGCCAGCCATCGGTTTCAAATTCACCACCATGGAGTACTTCTGGATCGCGGCGATACCGGGATTCTCATCCGGCATCCTGCGGCTGATTCACTCCAACTTTATCCCGGTACTCGGCACTAGGCCGGTCGTGAGCATCTCGACCATCATCAAGCTGCTCCCCATGATCTGGCTGGGTTTCGCGATTCAGGATCCCAGCACGTCCTTTACGACATTTCTGGTGATCGGTTTCCTCTGCGGCATGGGCGGCGGTGACTTCTCCTCGTTCATGCCTTCCACGAGCATCTTTTTCCCGAAAAGGCTACAGGGACTCGCGATGGGAATTCAGGCGGGCCTGGGCAATTTCGGGGTGAGTATTGTTCAGTTTGTGGTGCCATGGATCATCGGTTTTGCGGCGCTCGGCGCCGTGGTTGGTGGCCCGCAACCCTTTGTAAAAACTGATGTCCTCAAGGATATTGCGGTTACCAAAAACGCCAGTGGCATCGTGACGGACGTGGTCGCCAAGCGACCCGATCTGGCCGCCGCCACCGTGATTACCAGAGAAGGCGATGTAATCAAGAATGTGGTGATCAACGAGACGGAAACTACCAAGAACATGGTAGTGGATATCAAGAGAAATGATGCCGGATTGATTACTGATATTGTGGTCAAGAAGGTGATCAAGAAGGAAATCTACTTGCAGAATGCCGCATTTGTGTGGGTTCCGTTCCTTATCATCGCCTTCATTCTCTGTGCGATATTCCTGAGAAGCGTTACGGTTCCAGCGAGAGGTTTCAAGGGGCAGTTTGAAATCCTGAGCAGCAAGAACCGGGCGCGTATCCATACTTGGAATTGCACTATCACCTATATCTGCTCGTTCGGTTCGTTTGCCGGTTACGCGGCCGCGTTCCCGATGATGATCAAGACCATTTACGGCGGTTTTGACGGCGCGCCCGATCCATTGGCATACGCCTACATGGGACCGCTAATCGGCGGTCTGGTTCGTGCGATTTCGGGCGGCCTGTTCGACAAGATCGGCGGCAGCAAGGGTATGCACTGGACAACGCTGGGGCAGATCGGCGGTTGTCTGGCGCTGGTGTTCGGCGGCTTCCTTTCACCGACCAGCCTCGATCAGTTCCAGGGATTCCTCTTCATCATGCTCTGGATATTCCTGATGACGGGCACGAACAACGCGGCGACCTTCCGCCAGTACCCGATCGTGTTCGCCTATTCACCGGCGAAGGGTGCGCAGATGCTCGGCTGGACCGGGGCTTGGGCGGCATTCGGCCCATTCATCTGGACTTCGCTGATCGGCATGTCTATCACCAAGACCGGCAGCGCTTCGACGTTCTTTATCGGGGTCGCGATTTTCTATGCCTATTCCTGGTTCCTGAACTGGCACTACTACACCCGCAAGGGAGCCGAGCGGTTTGATTACGGCAACTCCGGCGGCACATGGTGGGACAAGCTTTCTGAGGCTGAAAAGCAGGAAATGAAGCGTATAGACCTGAGCCATGGGTGAGAGGCAGTTTGAAGGGGAGGGCCTTGGCCTTCCCCGTGAATTGAGGCGAAATTCTCTGCCGTGAAAAACCTGGATACATTGGTGAATGTGTTAGGGGTGGGCTACGGGATGTTGCTGATTCTGGCAGTCTTTGTCCGCAGCAAGGTTACCGAGACTATGCGTGTTGATGCCCTGTTTATGAAGCAAGCGAGCGAGCAGACCCGGCCACTGAACCTGGTCGTCGGTCTGCTGGTTGCGGGTTACGGCATTTACTCGCTGGCCGGATAAAAAAATGGGCAGAGGCGGTTCACCCCGCTTTCAAGTTTAGTAGGGGCAGGGGCGGGCTTCAGACTCGCCCCGGTAAGTAGAGGCGGGTTTTACCCGCCCTTGGGGAGGCGGGGGCGGGTTTCAGTCTGCCCCTGATGCAAGAGGGGGCGCGGGTTGGCCGCATGGCGGCCAACCCGCATTGTGTCGGCTGCGATTGCGGGCTTGGGAATATAAAACCAAACCAGGCTAAAAAATTTTTTACAGAGGAGCAGGAAAAACCATGAGTCACTTTCTCGATCGCTTGAGATTCTTTGAAAAAGTCAAAGAGACATTTTCCAACGGCCACGGTGTCGTCACCAACGAAGATCGCAAATGGGAAGACGCTTACCGCCATCGCTGGCAGCACGACAAGATCGTGCGTTCCACGCATGGCGTAAACTGCACTGGCGGCTGTTCATGGAAGATTTTCGTCAAGAACGGGCTGGTGGCTTTTGAAATGCAGCAAACGGACTACCCCCGCACCCGTGAAGACTTGCCCAACCACGAGCCGCGCGGTTGCCAGCGCGGCGCATCATTCTCCTGGTACCTGTACAGCCCGCACCGCATCAAACACCCGCTGATCCGCGCCCGCCTGCTTGACCTGTACCGCGCCGAGCGCAAGACCGGCAAGGACCCGGTTGAAGCATGGGCCGCGATACAGGCCGATCCGAACAAGCGCAAACAGTACGTTCACGTGCGCGGCCTGGGCGGCTTCGTGCGCACCCAATGGGATGAAGTCAACGAAATCATCGCCGCCGCCAACGTGTACACCATCAAGAAATGGGGGCCGGACCGGATTTTCGGCTTCTCCCCGATCCCCGCGATGTCGCAAATTTCTTACGCATCCGGTGCGCGTTACCTGTCCCTGATTGGCGCAGCCTGTGGCTCGTTTTATGACTGGTACTGCGACCTGCCGGCGGCCTCTCCGCAAACCTGGGGCGAACAGACCGACGTGCCGGAATCGGCCGATTGGTACAACTCCACCTACATCATCGTCACCGGCTCCAGCCTGCCGACCACGCGCACGCCGGATTGCCACTTTGCAGTAGAGGCGCGTTATAACGGCACCAAAGTCATTGCGATGAGCCCGGACTATGGCGAGCACGTCAAGCTTGCCGACCTGTGGATGCCGGTCAACCCCGGCACCGACTCTGCCGCCTTCCTGGCGATGGGGCATGTCGCATTGAAAGAGTTCTACATTGACAAGCAGGATCCGTATTTCCAGGAATACGCGCGCAAATATACCGACCTGCCGATCCAGGTGCTGCTGCGCAAGCAGGGCGACGGCTATGTGTCAGACCGCTGCCTGCGCGCTTCCGACTTTGCCAATAACCTGGGCGAATCTGTCAACCCGGAATGGAAAACTATCGTCTATGACGAAAAAACCAAGTCATTTGTTGCGCCGAACGGCTCCATCGGTTTTCGCTGGGATGTGGTTAAAGGAGGTCAGGATGGCAAGTGGAACCTGCTGCCGAAGAATGCCGCCAACCAGCAGGAAATTCTCGCCGAACTGACCTGTATCAACAGCAAAGACGCAGTGGTTTCCGTCGGCTTCCCGCACTTTACGCAAGGCGAGGATGATCTGCTGTTCCGCAACGTGCCGGTGCGCAAGCTGAAACTGGCCAGCGGTGAAGAAGCACTGGTTACTTCTGTGTTTGATATGCAGGTTGCGCAATACGGTATTGACCGCGGCCTGGGCGGCTCCAATGTCGCCAAGGGCTATAACGATGACAGCGTTGCCTATACGCCGGCATGGGCATCCAAGGTCACCGGCATCAAGGCCATGGATCTGGAGCGCACCGGGCGCGAGTTTGCGAATAATGCTTCGCAAACACATGGCAAATCCATGGTGATCATGGGTGCGGCAATTAACCACTGGTACCACAACGACATGACGTACCGTGGTGTCATGAACCTGCTGCACATCTGCGGCTGTGTGGGCCAATCGGGCGGTGGCTGGGCGCACTACGTGGGACAGGAGAAACTGCGCCCGCAAGCCGGCTGGGCGCCGATTGCCTTCGCACTCGACTGGCAGCGCCCGCCGCGCCAGATGAACTCCACTTCCTATTGGTATTTCCATACCGACCAGTGGCGCTACGAGACCATCAAGGGCGACGACATCCTGTCGCCTGCAGGCAAGGGCAAAAACAAGGGCTACTCGCTGGCAGACTACAACGTTGCAGCAGTTCGTATGGGCTGGCTGCCGGGCTTTCCGCAATGGAACGCCAACCCGCTTGACTTGGTGGATGAGGCCATGAAAGCCGGCGCCACCGACGAGGCCAGCATCGCCAAGCATGTCACCGGCAAGCTCAAATCCGGCGAACTGGATATATCTTTTGCCGACCCGGATGCCGAGGGTAACTGGCCACGCAATATTTTCGTCTGGCGCGGCAACCTGATCGGCACCTCGGGCAAGGGGCAACAGTACTTCCTCAAGCATCTGCTGGGCACGCAAAACAACGTATTGCAGGAGGGCGGGGACGGAAACAACAACAAGCTGATCAAGTGGCGTGACGAGGGCCCAGCAGGCAAGCTGGATCTGTTTGTGGATATCAATTTCCGCCTCAATTCCACCGGCGCCTACTCCGACATCATTTTGCCGACCGCAACCTGGTACGAAAAAAACGACCTCAATACCACCGATATGCATCCCTTCATCCATCCGCTGTCGGAAGCGGTGTCGCCGGGCTGGGATTCCAAGTCCGACTGGCAGATATTCAAGACCCTCGCCAAGGCTTTCTCCGGCCTGGCCGAGAAGCATCTCGGCAAACGCAAGGATATCGTGGCCTTCCCGATGCAGCACGACTCGCCGTTCGAACTGGCGCAACCGCTCGGGCAGGTAACCGACTGGCACAAGGAGGGTATCGAGCCGGTTCCCGGCAAGACCATGGCGCTGCTCAAGCTGGTGGAGCGCGACTATGGCAGCACCTATAACAAGTACATCGCACTTGGCCCGCTGATGGTCAAACTTGGCAACAACGTCAAGGGACTGGACTGGAACACCACAGCGGAATACGAGGAACTCAAGCTGTGCAACTACACGGTGAAAGTTCCGGGCGTCTCCTACGGTATGCCCTCCCTCGAGGAAGATATTTCCGTGTGCGATGCGGTGATGCGCATGGCTCCGGAAACCTGCGGTCCGGTGGCGCACAAGTCATGGTCAGCCTTGTCCAAGAAGACCGGCATAGATCACCATCACCTGTATGCCGCGCGCGAGGAGGACAAGATCACCTTCCGCGATATCCAGGTGCAGCCGCGCAAGATCATTACCGCGCCGACCTGGTCGGGCATCGAGTCCGAGCATGTATCGTATACCTCGTGTTACACCAACATTCATGAACACATTCCGTTCCGCACCCTGACCGGCCGCGCTCACTTCTATCAGGATCATGAATGGTTCCAGGACTTCGGCGAGACTTTCTGTGTCTACCGCCCGCCGCAGGACCTGAAGTCGTTCAAGAATGTGCCGGCGCAGATACTGAAAAAACCGCACCTCAAGCTCAGGTTCCTCACGCCTCATGGCAAGTGGGGCATCCACTCGAGCTACCAGGATACGCTGCGCATGTTGACGCTGTTCCGCGGCGGCCCCCACATCTGGATATCGGAAATAGATGCCCAGCAGGTAGGGATCAAGGACAACGACTGGGTGGAGCTGATCAACAGCAACGGCACCAGCATGTGCCGTGCGGTGGTCTCACAGCGCATTGCGCGCGGCGTGTCGGTGATGCACCATTCCCAGGAGAAGAACGTAAACGTGCCGGGGTCGGTTACCACCAACAAACGCGGCGGTACACACAATGCCCTGACGCGGGTCATCATCAAGCCGACCAACATGGTCGGCGGCTACGTGCAACTGGCCTACAGCTTCAATTACTACGGCACGGTGGGCTGCAACCGCGATACCGAGATCATTCTGCACAGGGTGGAGGATCAGGATATTGACTGGCTGGAGCGGCCGCTTACCCCGGAGCGGGAAGCGCAACGCAACCCGAACGGAATCGGCAAGCGCTGATCGCCACGTGAATCGAACTTAGGATAATTAGGAGAGCCTCATGAAAGTACGAGCACAATTCGCTTTGGTCTTCAGCCTGGACAAGTGTATCGGTTGCCACACGTGTTCGGTAACCTGCAAGAACACGTGGACCAACCGCAAAGGCGTGGAATATGTCTGGTTCAACAACGTCGAATCCAAGCCCGGCATCGGCTACCCCAAGAACTGGGAAGACCAGGAGAAATGGAAGGGGGGCTGGACGCTGGTCAACGGCAAGCTGGAGCTGAGATCAGGTGGCCGTATGTCGAAGCTGCTGAACATCTTCGCCAACCCCGATTTGCCGCAGATTGACGACTATTACGAGCCGTTTACTTACAACTACGCCCGTCTGCAGAACGCGCCGCTATCCGAGGCGGCGCCGACCGCGCGCCCGGTCTCGCAGCTCACCGGGGAATCCATCGAAAAAATCAAGTGGGGACCGAACTGGGAAGACATCATGGCAGGGGAGTGGTCCAACCGCAGCGCGGACAAGAACATGGACAACGTCGGCCGGGAAATATACGGCCAGTTCGAGCAGACCTTCCACCTCTACCTGCCGCGCATCTGCAATCACTGCCTGAATCCGGCGTGCGTGGCTTCCTGTCCGTCCGGCGCCCTCTACAAGCGCGAAGAAGATGGCATCGTGCTGGCCGATCAGGACCGGTGCCGCGGCTGGCGCATGTGCCAGAGCTCCTGCCCGTACAAGAAGGTGTATTACAACTGGGAGTCCGGCAAGGCCGAAAAATGCATCGCCTGCTATCCGCGCGTGGAATCGGGCATGCCGACGATCTGCTCCGAATCCTGCGTCGGGCGCATCCGCTACAATGGCATCATGCTTTACGATGCCGACCGTATCGAAGAGCTGGCCAGCACGCAAAACGAGCAGGATTTGTACGAAGCGCAGTGCAAAATCTTCCTCGACCCGAACGACCCAGCCGTGATTGCCGCAGCGCGCGCGGAAGGCATCAACGAAGACTGGATCATCGCGGCGCAGAAATCGCCCATTTACAAAATGGCGATTGACTGGAAGATTGCCTTTCCGCTGCATCCGGAATATCGCACGCTGCCGATGGTATGGTATGTGCCGCCGCTGTCCCCCGTGCAGAACCAGATTGACCAGGGCAAACTGCCTACCGGGCCGGATGGCGTGATCCCGCTGGCCAGCGCGATGCGCGTGCCGGTCAAATATCTCGCCAACCTGATGACGGCAGGCAAGGAAGCACCTGTCGTCAGCGCGCTGAACCGCCTGATCGCCATGCGCAGCTACCAGCGCATGAAGCGTGTCGAAGGCGTGGTGGATACCCGCGCACTGGAAGCAGCAGGCATCAGCGAGGAAACGGCGCAGGATATGTACCGCTACCTGGGGATCGCCAACTACGAAGACCGTTTCGTCATTCCCACCAGCCACGAAGAAGAGCGCCTGGACGACTCGCACGGCTTCCAGGGCCAGAACGGGTTCACTTTCGGCAACGATTCCTCGACCGGCATCAGCAGGGTCACGCTGTTCCCGCGCCGCCGTAAAGAGTCCATGGAGCCAAGGGAGAAAGCTCCGTTCGCGGGTGACCGTTAAGGGGAAAATCATGCAAATTTATAAAATCCTGTCGTTGTTGCTGGAATACCCTGATCGGGAGCTGCTCGATAACCTGCCGGAAATCCGCGCGCTGTCCGACAAAAGCGCGGATATTGATGCGGTGGAAAAGGCGGCGATGCGGAAGTTCTTTGATTATCTGGCCAGCAAGCCGCTGATTGACCTGCAATCGGACTACGTGAAAACCTTCGATTTCACGCCGGAGCATAGCCTGCACCTGACACATCACATGTTCGACGATGATAGTGACAGGAACCGCGGACCGGCGTTGATAGATCTGGGCGAGATGTTCAAGGAATACGGCGTAAAAACGGTGACCAACGAGTTGCCGGACTATCTGCCGCTGATTCTGGAGTTCGTCGCCTATCTGGATGAAAACGAGGCGACGGTATTTTTGTCCGATGCCGGGAAGGTGCTGAGCCTGCTGGCCGATAATCTGGCCAAGGCAGAAAGTCCTTATGCTGCGCCGCTTTCCATCGTCAAGAGCCGGGCGACCCTGACCCGCCTGGCTGCATAACCCATTAAGGAGAACCGAGATGAAAGAAAGTATATTTAGTTTTCACAACCTGCTCTTCGGCGTATATCCGTATATCTGCCTCGGCGTGTTCTTTATTGGCAGCTGGATGCGTTTCGACCGGGAGCAATACACCTGGAAAACCGATTCCACCCAGTTGCTATCCAAAGACAACGTGCGCCTGGGGAGCATCCTGTTCCACGTTGGGGTGCTCCTGATTTTCCTGGGTCATTTCGTTGGCCTGCTGACACCGCATTTTATTTTCGCGGCGATCATGCCGGACATCACCCACCAGTATCTGGCGATAACAGCAGGAACCATTTTTGGCCTCACGGCATTTATAGGCGGTATCATCCTGTGGTTCCGGCGGTTCTTTAATCCGCGCATTGCGCTTACCGGCAGGTGGGCGGACAAGTTCGTCCTGACCTGGGTGATGCTCACGCTGATTTTCGGCTTGCTCACCATTCCGACTTCCATCGGACATGCCGGTCACGGCGACCCCCGCGTAGTCACCTCGCTGGCGGAGTGGATACAGAGCATCGTTTATCTGTACCCCAACCCCGCCTTCATCGAAGGGGTGGATACGGTGTTCAAGTTGCACCTGTTCTTCGGCATGACGGTGTTCCTGATCTTTCCGTTTACCCGCTTGGTGCATATCTGGAGCGCGCCGTTTTCTTACCTGACCCGCTCCTACCAGCTCGTGCGTACGAAGCGGTTGAAGTATCAGGAAATCGAGCGGTACGACCTCGGTAAATCACCGGAGCAATAAGCGGTATCGAGCCAGCCGGGTTGGCAAGCCGGTCGTTCGCCGCCAGTACTTCGACTCCCTCTCTCGAAGTGCGGCGCGAACGGCCGGTGAACCACGCAGGCCGTAACGCGATATACGAAGCGGATATTTGCTCTTCCTTGTATGAGGCGGGGCGGCCGGGCAAAAGCGCGCCCGGGTGTTTCCTGGCTTACCGGTGAGTGCGTGCGGCTCATCACGGCTCCCCCCGGAGCGTGGCTTGGCTGGAATAATAATGTCTGGCTCGGAATAGCGGCGGTGAAATGGTGAGTTTGTGCTGAGCGCAGGGCGGGAAAAGATGGGTGACGTCACCAAATTCATGAAAGGCTTCAGGCGCTTTCAGGATCGCTATTTTGACCGCAACCCGGAGCTGTTCAGCCGCCTGTTCACGGAGGGGCAACACCCGCGTGCGCTGGTGGTTGCCTGCTGCGATTCGCGGTGCGACCCTGCCGTGCTGACTGACAGCGATCCGGGCGACATGTTCGTGGTGCGCAACGTCGCCAATCTCGTTCCGCCCCATTTGCAGGCCGCATCCTACGCTGGCACCACATCTGCCGTCGCGTTTGCGGTATGCAACCTGGAGGTGGAGCATGTCATCGTCATGGGGCACGCCAAGTGCGGCGGCATACGCGCATTGATGGCAAACAAGCACCCCGAGTGCGAGGAAGAGCACCTCATCGCGAGATGGCTCGGAATTGCCACCGATGCGCGGCAGCGGGTGCTGACCGAGCTGCCGGGAAAATCGCAGGAAATCCAGGCACGCGCCTGCGAGCAGGCATCCATACTCGTGTCGCTGGAAAACCTGATGTCCTATCCCTGGATCCGCCGGCGGGTTGACGAAGGCAGGCTGGCGCTGCACGGCTGGTACTTTGATATGGGGAATGGATCGCTGATGCAGTATGACGATGCTGCATCGGAATTCCGCGTGCTGGTGCCAAACCGCAGCAATTGCGAATCACCCGCGTGATGCGCGGGCGGTACGCGCTTCAATTGCCCTTGCGCCAAAAACAGGGGCTGTTCGGGTTACTCCTGGAGCGATAGCCCCGGTATCGGCAGCCCGATATGCTTCAGCGCCTTCATGATTTCTCTCGTGGAAAGCACCAGGTCGCGTATCGCTGAATCATAGTCTTTCTGTTCGGCTTCCTCTTCTGCCAGTTCCCGCAGCCTCTTCGCGTTGCTGACGCTATTGTTGTATTCGTCGTCGGCTTTCGCGCGAAGCCGCTCCAGCGCGGTGTCCAGCAATCCCAGGTGCGCATCATTGTAGGCGAGTTCGTCCGCGTATTTCAGCTCCCGCGTCGAGAAGGTATGGTCAAAGGTCAATTTCTTGCCGTCGCGGACGTCTTTCAGCAATATTTTCATCGTGTAGTACGCCTGGCTGGCTACCGCGAGCGCCTCGACCGGATCCTTGGTGGATTCTGCTTTCGCGAGCAGTAATTTCACGCCTTCGATTTGCGCGGCATTCTTCGCATCTTCGCTTCCCTTGCCGATTATTTCGAGCTGTTTCAGCAGGGCTTTGGTACTGGAAGTCCTTGCTGCCAGCAGCTTTTCGCTTCTCGCGCTGTGGTCTTGAGTTTGAGTGGCTTTCACGGCGGCCTGGTACGCTCCCCATGCTTGGGAATACAACTTTTCGGCGGCATTCGTATCTCCTGCCTTCAGCGCAATTTCTGCGTCTTCGGTCATCTGTTTGATTCTCGCGAGCTCCGCCTCATCAAGCTTGTTTCTTGATGCGTTGGACAGGATCGTCTCGAAATTATGGATTTTCTGCTCGAGTGAGAGCGGTGCAGGCCTTGCCGTTGCAATGGCGGGGGCGAAAAACGCCGCCGAGAGCAAGCCTAGCAGGATTGCTCTGTTAAGGCAGGAATAACGCTTTGTCATGATACGACTCCTTTGCGCAAAGAAACGCCAACATATTCATAAAATCACAGCATGTCAAAATTTCACGGTTTTCCCCGTTTCCGATGTAACCAGATCACCCAGTTTGGCAAATAGTTCACTTCCATCCCTGCCGCTTATCCACCGGCCATCCCGATAGGCATAATGAAACCCGCCGGATTTGGCGGCAAGCCAGATCTCACGATTGGGCCCATGGCGGTTGACAACGATTTGCGATCCGCCAGCAAATTCGAGCTCCAGTACCGGGCCGTTAAGGTTGCATTCGATGTCCGCGCCGCTGGCATCTGCGGATCGTTCGATACGCCCGAGTGCCGCATCGGCCAATTCGTTAAATTCGCTTTCCGTCATATAATCCCGCCTGTTTCGTTTCGTGAAAGTCCGATTATGCGTGCGCCTATTTCTGTTGCAGCCTGCATTATGTTGCTGTTGCCCTTGTTGCTGCAAGGCTGCGGCCACAAAGGGGCGCTCTATTTGCCGCAAGCGCCTGCCGCCGCACCCCAGCCTGACCAGGGCAGATAATTATGAGCGGCTATTTCAGTTTTCAGAACAACCTGCTTTGCGCCGAACAGGTGCCGCTCGACGATATTGCGCGGCGATTCGGCACACCCTGCTACGTGTATTCTCTCGCTGCGCTGCAAGACGGGTATCGCCAGTTCGAGTCGGCTCTGGCGGGGCGCGAACACTTGATCTGCTATGCGGTGAAAGCCAATTCCAACCTCGCCATTCTCCAGCAGTTTGCGCGGATGGGGGCGGGGTTTGATATTGTTTCCGGCGGCGAGTTGCAGCGGGTGCTGGCGGCTGGAGGCAGCCCCGGCAAGGTGGTGTTTTCCGGGGTCGGCAAGACAGAAGCGGAAATGCGCCTTGCGCTGGATGCCGGGATACTGTGCTTCAACGTGGAATCGGAAGCGGAGCTGCTGCGCTTGAACGAAGTGGCGTGCAGCAGGGGGCGCGCTGCTCCGGTAAGCCTGCGCGTGAACCCGGATGTAGACGCCAAGACGCACCCCTACATTTCCACCGGGTTGAAGCAGAACAAGTTCGGCGTGGCCTATGCCGAAGCGCTGGCGCTGTATCGCAAGGCGAGCGAATTGCCTTATCTGCGGGTGACCGGCCTGGATTGCCACATCGGCTCGCAACTGACCGAGGTCAGCCCGTTCATTGCAGCGGCTGAAAAGATAATTGTGCTGGTAGACAGACTTGCGGCTGAGGGCATCGCGCTGGAGCACCTGGATCTGGGTGGCGGCTTGGGCATACGCTACAACGACGAGAACCCGCCTACGATCGCCGAGTATGCTGGCGCGTTGCTCGGCGCTTTGCGCGGGCGTAGCGAAAAAGTCATTCTTGAGCCGGGGCGGGCGCTGGTTGGCAACTCCGGAGTGCTGCTGACCCGCGTGGAGTACCTCAAGCACGGCGAGGAAAAACATTTTGCCATCGTGGATGCTGCGATGAACGACCTGATGCGCCCGGCTTTGTATGATGCCTGGCACCTTATTCAGGCGGTGCAGCCCGGCTCCATGCCGGTACGGCAATATGAGGTCGTGGGGCCGGTATGCGAGACCGGCGACTTTCTCGGTCACGCCCGCAGCCTGGCAATTTCGCAGGGTGATTTGCTGGCAGTAATGTCGGCTGGCGCCTACGGCATGAGCATGAGCTCCAACTACAACTCGCGCCCACGTGCGGCGGAAGTCATGGTGTCCGGGCTGGTCGCGCAACTCGTCCGCGAGCGCGAAACTGTGCAGCAACTGTTTGCGGGCGAAAAATTTTTTTTGCAGTAAAACGCAAAAATATGTTGCACTAAAATTTTAATCACGCATAGAATGCGCACACCAAGCACATTGTCGGGAAATTGATATTGATAGGGAGTCGCGTGTTTGGGAGTGCAACGGTTGCACACAATGCAGTGCCTGGTTTAAGTCAAATAATTTTTCAAGGAATGAAAATGGCTACAACAGCGAAGAGCACTACCGCCAAGAAACCCGCAGCTAAAAAATCAACCGCCAAACCCGCAGCTAAAAAAGCGGCAGCCAAGCCAGCGGCTAAAAAGGCTATAGCAAAAAAACCGGCAGTCAAAAAAGCAGCAGCAAAGAAGCCAGCGGCTAAAAAGGCTGTAGCAAAAAAACCGGCAGCCAAAAAAGCAGCGGCCAAGAAGCCAGCGGCTAAAAAGGCTGTAGCAAAAAAACCGGCAGCCAAAAAAGCAGCGGCCAAGAAGCCGGCGGCTAAAAAGGCTGTAGCAAAAAAACCGGCAGCCAAAAAAGCAGCGGCTAAGAAGCCGGCGGCTAAAAAAGCTGTAGCAAAAAAACCGGCAGCCAAAAAAGCAGCGGCCAAGAAGCCGGCAGCTAAACCGGTTGCGGCAAAAGGCATACTCGGCGCCTGATTACCCGCGATTTGGGTGGGCACCGAGTAGCGTCTCCGCCCTTTTGCGCGCTGCTCTTTACTTTTGACCTGTTGGTCCTGTTACAACAGGCAGTTTGTTTTACCCTTACAGCTACAGCGAATATGGGCTGCTCGCTTTCCGGTGCGAGTGAGGGCTTTGCGGGCGTTTGGTTAACGGCTCAGGAATAGAGTCGCCAAACCGAGGAAGATGAAAAAACCGCCACTGTCGGTTATGGCGGTGAGCATCACGCTGGAGCCGATCGCAGGGTCTCGGCCAAGCCGCTGCATGGCGAATGGGATGAGCATCGCGGCCAGCGCACCGAGCAGCAGATTGAGAAGCATGGCACCGGTCAATATCAGGCCGATCAGAACGCTTTTGTACAGGAAGTAAGCGAATAATCCTGCCACGCCGCCCCAGACCAGCCCGTTCAACCCGCCGATGGCGAGTTCTTTGCCGATCAGCCGCCGCGTGTTGGTAGAAGTGATCTGCCCCAGTGCCAGCGAACGGATGATGATGGTGGTAGTCTGATTCGCAGAGTTCCCCGCGATGCCCGCGACAATCGGCATCAGCGTGGCGAGCGCGACAAATTTTTCGATGGTGCTCTCGAAGCTGCCGATTACCCGCGAGGCGAAAAACGCCGTGCACAGGTTGAGTGCGAGCCACATCCAGCGGTTCTTCGCGCTCTTCCACACCGAGGCGAAAATGTCTTCTTCTTCGCGCAAACCCGCCAGGTTCAACACATCGCTTTCCGATTCCGAACGGATGTAATCCACCACCGTGTTCACCGTGACGCGTCCGATCAGCTTGCCATCCTCGTCCACTACCGGCGCGGAAACCAGGTCGTAGCGCTCGAATGCCTGTGCCGCCTGCTCGGCCTTGTCGTCCGGATGGAGAACGATGGTCTCCGAAACCATCAGCGTCTCGACTCCCGCCTCCGGTTCATTCACCAGCAGCAGATTGAGCGGTAGTACTCCCTTGAATATATCGTCCCGGTCCACCACGAACAGCTGGTCGGTGTGGTCCGGCAGGTCATCGAAGCGGCGCAGGTAGCGCGACACGACTTCCAGCGTTACATCCTCGCGGATGGTCACCATGTCGAAATCCATCAGGGCGCCGACCGTATCCTCCGGGTAGGAAATCGCTGCACGCAACTGCTCGCGCTCTTCGATGGGCAGCGATTTGAACACGTCGCGCATTACCGCTTGCGGCAAGTCCGGTGCCAGATCAGCGATCTCGTCGGTGTCGAGCTGTTCGGCCGCTTCGCGCAGTTCATCGCGGCTCATGGTCGCGATCAGCGACTCGCGCACCGCGTCGGAAACTTCAATCAGGATTTCGCCGTCGCGATCTGCCTTGACCTGGTCCCACACCAGCAAGCGCTGCTCGATGGGCAGCGCTTCCAGAATGTAGGCGATATCGGCGGGGTGCAGGCTGGAGAGCATCTCGCGGAGCTCTGCCAGATGGCGCTTGTGCAGCAATTGATCAATTAGCTCGTGGCGCTCTGCGCGCGGGATTTCCTGCTGGTGCGCCACCGCTTCCACCAGGGCGTGCTTTTCCAGCAAGTGCTGCACCTGCAACAGGTGTTCCTGCACATTTTCGGTGTAATGCGGTTCTTGGTTATCGCTCATGGCATGCCGCCCAGCAGGACTTCAAGTTTGCGGCTATTGTAAAGAAATTGGCCGGGTGGCGCGCGGGAAATGGAGGGAGTCTGCCTCGCCGGCATCGCGTGGCCTTGTTGTACCCTTCCAGCCATTCTCTATAAAATCCGGCTGGAATCCGGAAGGGAAGCCCGCATGGCACTGCTGGAAAATATCGTGATGCGCTGTTTCATACCCCCACGCCTATAATGGCGCCTGAATAATTGGGCTGGCCATGAAGAAGAACTGGGTAGAGTTTTGGCGCTTCCTGCGTTTTGTTGCGGCGCGCTTTGGGCAGGATCGCTGCGCGCAAATGGCGGCCAGCCTGACTTTTACCACGCTGCTGTCTGTGGTGCCGCTGCTTACCATCGCGCTCACGCTGTTCTCGGCATTTCCGGTATTCGACGATTTTTCCGCCGAGATCAAGCGCTTTATCCTGTCCAACATGATGCCGGAAACCGGCGGCAAGATGATTACCCGCTATATGGCACAGTTTGCAGAAAGCGCCGCCAGGCTTACTGCGGTGGGCATCGTGTTTCTGGCGCTCACCGCGATGCTGATGATGCATACGATAGATAGCGCCTTTAACATGATCTGGCGCGTGTCGCGCCCGCGCGCCCTGATGCAGCGCGTGCTGGTTTACTGGGCGGCGCTGACGCTGGCGCCTTTGCTGGTCGGCGGCAGCCTGTCGCTCACTTCATGGCTGGCCGGGGTGTCGGCGGGGCACGCCAGACAGATATCGGAGATTGGCGTGATCGTGCTGAAAGTGGCGCCGGTTGCGCTGACGACTTTGGCATTCAGCCTGCTGTTCAGGGTGGTGCCCAACCGCTACGTACCGCTTTCCCATGCCTTTATCGGCGGGGTGGTGGCTTCTGCGGCCTTCGAGTCCATGAATCGTGCTTTTGCTTTTTACATCGCGCATTTCCCGACATACAAATTGGTCTACGGCGCGTTCGCCAGCATCCCGATTTTCTTGCTGTGGGTGTATTTGTCCTGGCTTACCATTTTGGCCGGCGCGCTGATTGCCGCATCGCTGTCCCATTGGCGCTGCAGCCAGATCGGGAGCGTTTCCCCGGCGATGCAGCTTTATTACGCCTTGCGCGTCCTCAAGCAAATGAACGACGGCTTGAGCGACGGGACGGTACAAACCGTGCCCGCGCTATCGGGGCAGCTGAACATCGGGTACGATTCGCTGGAAGAGATCCTTGAAAAGCTGGCGCAAGCCGGCCTGGTGCGCAAGCTGGCTGGAAGTGGCTGGGCGATGATACGTGACGCAGAACACGTGAAGCTGGTTGAGCTGTATCGCCGCTTTGTGCTCGACCCGTCCGCGCTGGGTGCGCAAGGCCGTGGCGAAGACGAAAATATTCGCGCCTGGATCGAGCGGATCGAGCAGCATGTCGCGGGCGATGCGGCTGCCACATTACATGACTTGTATGCCGGGGAGGTCCGGGATTCCTGAGAGTCGGGCGCTCAAGCTTGTCCGCCGCCCGCTTTTGCGCTCTAATGACCTTCTGTTTTTTTGTTTATAAATAAAGGACGGACATGAAATTTCTGGAAGGCCTGTTCGAAGGATTTCTGTGGAACAGCCGCTTTGTCATCATGGCGGCGGTAGTGGGCAGCCTGTTCGCGGGCTTCGCCATTTTCTACATCGCCACGGTGGACGTGGTATATCTGGTGCAGCATACCCTGCATTACGCTGACCCGGGCTTGACCAACGAAGCGCGCAAGGTTCTGCACGACAGCACGGTGACGCACATTGTCGAGGTGGTGGACGGCTATCTGCTGGCAACCGTGATGCTGATTTTTTCGCTCGGCCTGTACGAGCTGTTCATCAGTGATATCAACCAGGCGCATGGCAGCAAGGCTTCGAGCAAGATACTGGTAATCAGCAACCTGGACGATTTGAAATCGCGCCTGGCCAAGGTGATTATCATGATCATGATCGTCACGCTGTTCGAAGAGGCGCTGAACATGCAAATGTCTTCCCCGATAGACCTGCTTTATCTGGGCGGCAGCATCGCCCTGGTCGCGCTGGCGCTCTATTTGACCCATTCTTCCGAGCATGGCGCCAAATCGTCAGTGGAAACCGAACGCGGGGAAACCCATTGATTATGCGGCGCGCGCTGTTGTTAGCGATTTTGCTGCTGGCTTCGCTCGGCGCTACGGCAGCCGAGTTCGCTTTCAAGGATACCAGGGGGCAGATGCAGCGCCTGTCCGATTACCGGGGCAAATGGGTGCTGGTGAACTTTTGGGCGACGTGGTGCCCGCCTTGTTTGGACGAGATTCCCGATCTGATCGCGCTGCATGATGCGCACAAGGATACCGATCTGGTGGTGCTTGGTATCGCGCTGGAATACGCCTCGCCCAAAGGGGTGACGGATTTTGCCGCCAAGCACGCTATTTCGTACCCGATAATACTGGGCGACTACAAAATGGCGGCGCAGGTGAGTGAGATAGGATCCTTGCCGACCACTGTGCTGTTTGACCCGGCAGGCAAGCCAACCGGCTACCAGGAAGGGGCGATCACCCGGGCAATCGTGGAAGAATATATCCAGTCCAGGAGCAAGAAACAGCCCTGAAATTATTGGCTCGACATGAAGAAACCAACTCGCCTCAGGATTAAACCGCTCGCGCCGGAATTGCTGTACCGGTACTGCGATCCGGAACTTCTCGCATTTGCAACCACCGCCGAACTCGATGATTTGAACGAAATCATCGGGCAAGCCCGGGCCGTGGACGCCATCCGGTTTGGTGTCGGCATCCGCCACGACGGATACAACATTTTTGTGCTCGGCCGCGCCGGCTCTGGACGCTATACCCTGACACGCAAAGAAATCGAGGGCAGGGCTGCGTCCGAGCCCCCCCCAGGTGACTGGTGTTACCTGAACAACTTCGAGCAAGCCAACAAACCCCGCGCGGTGAAGCTGCCTCCAGGCCGCGGTGCGCAGTTCCAGCGCCACATGCGGCAGTTCGTCGAAGAGTTCGGCAGCGTCATCCCGGCAGTGTTCGAGGGGGAAGAATACCGCAACCGCATCGAGGCGTTGAGCGAGGAATTCAAGCGCCGCCAGGAAAAAATGTTTGAGGATCTGGGGGAGGAAGCGCGCGAGCAGGGAGTTGCGCTGATCCAGACACAAAAGGGTTTTGCCCTTGCGCCGTTCAAGGATGGGGAAATTGTCGACCCGGACGAATTCGGCAAGCTGCCAGAGGAAGAGCAGCAGCGCTTCAACCAGATGATTGAGCGCTTCGATGAAAAGCTGCGCAAAGTTGTCCACCAGATACCGCGCATGCAGCGCGAGCACCAGACCAGAATCCGTGAACTCAACCGCGAAACGCTCTCGCTTGCGGCGGGGCACCTGATCGAGGAATTGCGCGCGCAGTACCTGGACTTGCCGGAAATCCTCGCTTTTTTCGAGGCAGTGCGGGCCGACATTATCGAGAGCGCCGGCGAATTCCGCGAGCAGAAATCGGCCGACGATCTGACCGGGGTGGTGGTCGCCACGCCGCTGCAGCGCTATCAGGTCAATCTTCTGGTTGACCATGGCGGATCGGCGGGTGCGCCAGTGGTGTTTGAAAACCACTCTACCTACCAGAACCTGCTCGGGCGCATCGAACACCTCGCGCACATGGGCATGCTGGTCACCAATTTCAACCTCATCAAGAGCGGGGCGCTGCACCGCGCCAACGGCGGTTACCTGATTCTGGATGCTGGCAAGCTGCTGACTCAGCCCTACGCATGGGAAGGGCTGAAGCGCGCGCTGCTGGCGCGCGAAATCCGCATCGAATCGCTGGGCGAGATTTTCGGGCTGGTCAGCACGCTGTCGCTGCAGCCGCAGCCGATCCCGCTTGATTTGAAGGTGGTGCTGTTCGGCGAGCGGATTTTTTATTATCTGCTGCACCAGCTTGACCCGGACTTCACCGACCTGTTCAAGGTGGCGGCAGATTTCGATGACGAGCTGGAGCGCAACCCGGAAAACACCCTGTTGTACGCGCGCATGATCGCGGCGCTGGTGCGCAGGCAGGGATTACGCGCCTTCGATCGCCGGGCAGTGGCGCGCCTGATCGAGCACAGCGCGCGTATGGCGGGCGATTCCGCCAAGCTGCTCACCCACAGCCGCAGCCTGAACGATCTGCTGATCGAAGCCGGCCACTTCGCGGAGGGCGCGAAACGGGAAACGGTGGACGCGGAAGATGTGCAAAGCGCGATTGACGCGCAAATCCACCGCGCCGACCGCTTGCGCAAATCCAGCCTCGACGACATTCTCGAAGGCACGGTGCTGATAGATACCGACGGCCTGCATGTCGGGCAGATCAACGGCCTGGCCGCGATCAACCTGGGCAACCTGATGTTCGCCCACCCGGTGCGCATTACCGCCACCACCCGCCTGGGTGAAGGCGACGTGATAGACATCGAGCGCGAAGTGGCGCTGAGCGGCGCGATCCATTCCAAGGGCGTGCTGATCCTCACCTCGTTTCTTGCCACCCGCTATTCCCACAACACGCCGTTGTCACTTACCGCCAGCCTGGTGTTCGAGCAATCCTACAGCACGGTGGAAGGGGACAGCGCATCGCTCGCCGAATTATGCGCGCTGCTCTCCGCCCTGTCTGGGCTGCCGATCGAGCAGGGGCTGGCGGTGACCGGCTCGGTCAATCAATATGGACAGGTGCAGGCGATCGGCGCGGTCAACGAAAAAATCGAAGGCTATTTCGACGTGTGCAAGGCACGGGGCCTGACCGGCAAGCAGGGTGTGCTGATCCCCGCCGCCAACGTCAGGCACCTGATGCTGCGACAGGATGTGGTGGAAACGGCAGGCGCGGGCCGCTTCCACGTTTATGCCGTGGAAGACGTGGATCAGGCGATGGAACTGCTGACCAAATTCCCTGCCGGCAAACCGGACGCGGAAGGCCGTGTGCCGCAGGGCTCGATCAACTATCTGGTGGCGGCGCAACTGATGCAGCTTTCAATGATGCGCCAGGCTTATTCTGGCGCAGTGCAAAAGCGCCGCCCGGCGCGAAAAAAACGTCCGGCAAGCTAATCTGTTTTTTGCCACACCGCCGCCCACGCCGGAATCGGCGTACCCTTTTCCATGCGTACCGGCGTGGAAATCATGCTGAGGGGGCAGAAGCCGTTTGCGGCAGCCAGTTTTTCCAGATAGCTTGCAGAGTGCGCATATCGCCCCGAGGGATTCAGCCGGTATCCGGATTCTTCTTCCGCACCGCCAGGCAGCGCGTCGAGCGCCTCGACGGAAAACATGAAATAACCGCCCGCGCGCAGCAGGCGTCCGGCCTCGGAGACAATTTCATCGAGCCTGCCCAGATACACGAACACATCGGCGGCAATAACCAGGTCGTAGCTGGATGGCGTCTCGCCGCGCATCATGGGCAGCAAATCGGCATGTACGAGGCGGTGATAAACGTTTCGCGCCTGCGCTCTTTCCAGCATGTTGGAAGAAAGATCCACGCCGACCAGTTGCCGGGCATGAGGCGAGATTTCCGAGCCCGCCAGCCCGGTGCCGCAGCCCAGGTCCAGCACGTCCCATTCCCCGGCAGGCAAGTCTGCAGCCCGCTTGAGGAGGGTGAGCAGTTCGGACGGCATCTTATAGCTGAGGCCCTGAACCAGATGCGTATCGAAGGTGTTCGCGTAGCCGTCAAACAGTTTTTCGACATATTGGCTCGGGGCGCGCTCGGTGGTCTTGGCAGCCAGGGCTGAAATGAGGTGCGCCACACTTTCGTTTTTTGGGTCCAGGCTGATCGCCTTGCGGTAGCACTCCATCGCCTTATCCATCTGGCCCTGGTCCTGGAACACGCTGCCCAGGTTCTTGTGCGCATCGGCATAGTCCGGTTTGAGCGAGATTGCCCTGTGGTAACTGGCAGCCGCGTCTTCCGGCTTGCCCTGCTTCTGGAGCGCGATCCCCAGGTTATTGTGCGCATTGGCGAATCCCGGCTTGAGCGCGATCGCCCTGCGGTAGCTGGCAATCGCCGCATCCAGCTTGCCTTGCTCCTGGAGCGCGCTGCCCAGGTTGTTGTGCGCATCCACCCAATCCGGCTTGAGCGCGAGCGCCTTGCGGTAGCTGGCGACTGCGTCCTCCAGCTTGCCTTGCTTCTGGAGCACATTCCCCAGGTTGAAGTGCGCCTCGGCGTAGCCCGGCTGGAGCGCAATCGCCTTGCGGTAGCTGGCGGCGGCGTCATCCAGTTTGCCTTGCGCCCTGAGCGCGAGGCCCAGGTTGTAATGCATCAGGCTGTTCGGTTTTACGTGGATCGCCTTGCCGATCAGTTCGATGGCGCCCGCCAGGTTTCCGCCCTGCAGGGAGATCACGCCCAGGAAATGCAAGGCGTCAGGATGGCTGGGCTCCGCCTGGAGTATCTGCTGGAAAATGGCGACGGCCTGGGGCACTCGCCCGGCCTGGTAATGCCCCAGTGCTGTCTGGAAGGCTTGCGGGATTGAGGAGGAATTCATCGGGTGCGCCTGTTCTGTGGTTGCTCTAGCCGCTCGGTTTTTTTATTCACCCAGCCTGACCAGCGCGTATTCCATGCTGTCCGACAGTGCCCGCCAGCTCGCCTCGATGATGTTGGGGCTGGCGCCGACCGTGGTCCAGGTTTCGCCACCGCTCTGAAAATCAATCAGCACGCGGGTTGCGGCGGCGGTGCCGGTGGTGCCGTCGAGGATGCGCACCTTGTAGTCGGTCAGGCGCACGGTTTGCAGGATGGGGTAGGCGCCGATCAGCGCGTCTTGCAGCGCGGTAGCCAGCGCGTTGACCGGGCCGTTGCCTTCGGCGGCGGTGAATTTTGTTTCGCCCGCCACTTTGACCTTGACTGTCGCTTCTGACAGCAGGCCGCGGCTCTGTCGGCGCTCCGTGATGACGAAAAAATCGATCAGCTCGAAGGGGTGGGTGTAGTCCGGGCGCAGGCGGTGCAGCATCAGCTCCACGCTGGCTTCGGCGGCCTCGAAAGTGAAACCTTCATGCTCCAGGTGCTTGATGTGATTGAGCACGCGTTGTGCTTCCTCGCGCTTGAGATCAATACCCATTGCCTGCGCCTGAAAGATGATGTTGCCGCGACCGGAAAGCTCCGATATGACGGAACGCATCTCGTTGCCCACCAGTTTCGGGTCAATGTGCTGGTAGGTGTCGCTGGCCTTGAGCATGGCCGCAACATGGATGCCACCCTTGTGGGCGAAGGCGCTGTGGCCGGTGTAGGGCGCGTGGTCGTCGAACTTGAGGTTGACCACTTCCGCGACGTAGCGGGACAGCGGGGTCAGTTCGCGCAGACGCTCGGGGGAAACGACCGGAATATCCATCTTGAGTTGCAGGTCGGCCAGGATGGTGACCAGGTTGGCATTGCCCACCCGTTCGCCGTAGCCGTTGATGGTGCCCTGCACCTGGCGGCAGCCGCCGCGTACTGCGGCCAGCGAATTGGCGACGGCGCAGCCGCTGTCGTTGTGGCAATGCACGCCGAGCGGCGTCTTGATGCGCTGTGCCACCTCACGCACGATCTCTTCCACCTGCCACGGCAGGCGTCCGCCGTTGGTTTCGCACAGCACCAGCCAGTCCGCACCGGCGCTGGCTGCGGCTTCCAGTGTTGCCAGCGCAAATTCCTTGTTGGCGAGATAGCCATCGAAGAAATGCTCGGCGTCGAAGATCACTTCGCGCCCGTTGGACTTCAGGTAGGCCACGCTCTCGCGGATCATTGCCAGATTCTCTTCCGGCGTGGTGGTGAGCACCTGGCTGACATGGTAATCCCAGCTTTTGCCCACCAGCGTGACGGCGGGCGTCGCCGCATCCAGCAATGCTTGCAGGTTGGTGTCCTGTTCGCACGGGGTATGCTTGTGGCGCGTGCTGCCAAATGCAGTGAGCTTGGTGGCTCCGAAATCCAGTTTGGCCGCGCGCGCGAAGAACTCCGCGTCCTTGGGGTTGGAGCCCGGCCAGCCGCCCTCGATGTAGTGGATACCGAAATCGGCCAGCCGCTTGGCGATGGCGAGCTTGTCTTCAATTGAAAGAGAAATGTCTTCGCGCTGCGTGCCGTCGCGCAGGGTGGTATCGTAGAGCAGAACGTGTGACATGCCGGGCCGCCATCGGATTGTGCAGAATGAGTATTATCCCAGATAATCCCAACGGCAGGATGTGCGCCACGCCTGCCGCAGTGCCGGAATAAATACGCGCCACCTTCGCGCGCAAGGGTAATTCGCTATGAGCTTTCCGATGACAACGGCCGGTAACTTCGCAAACCTCGAACCGCACCCGGTCTGGGCGCACTTCGCGGCGATGTGCGCCATTCCCCACCCTTCGCAGCAGGAGGCGGCGCTGCGCGAGCACTTTATCATGTGGGCAAAAGCGCACGGCATCGGATCCGCTGTGGATGCGGCGGGGAACCTGATCCTGAAGAAGCCCGGAAGTCCAGGCTGTGAATCAAGACCCGGCGTGATCCTGCAAGGCCATCTCGACATGGTGTGCCAGGCCAACGCGGGTACGCGGCATGATTTCGGGCGCGACCCGATCAACGCGGTGGTGCGCGATGGCTGGGTAGTGGCGGAAGAGACCACGCTGGGCGCGGACAACGGCATCGGCGTCGCACTCGCGCTGGCCGCGCTGGAAGAGCCGGGGCTGAACCATCCGCCGCTCGAGATATTGCTTACCGTCAACGAGGAATCAGGCATGGATGGCGCGCGCGGCCTGGCGCCCGGCAGCTTGCAGGGGAGGGCGCTGATCAACCTCGACACCGAGGAGTGGGGGCATTTCTATCTCGGCTGTGCGGGCGGAGTGGATGTGGAGGTGCGCAGCGATTGCACACAAGGAGCGCCGCCGCCGGACTTTGCGATCCTGCGGTTCGAGGTGTCCGGCTTGCGCGGCGGCCACTCCGGAATCGACATCCATCTCGGGCGCGGCAATGCGATCAAGCTGCTGGCGGAGGCGTTGCACGATCTTTCTGCGCACACCGATGTCCGGCTGATTGAAATGAAGGGCGGCACGGCGCGCAACGCGATTCCACGCGAGGCATTTGCGATCTGCGCGCTACCCGTTGCCGCAGCATCGAATATCGAAGAGTGGGTGCGACATCGGCATGAGTCATGGCGGCAACGTTTCGCAAAGACAGACGCGAACGTAGCGTTTGTTTGCAAAAACCATGACATGCCGCCAAACAGGACCATTGCACGCGCTGACCAGGAACGCCTGCTTGCCTTCCTCGACATCTCTGCAAACGGTGTGGCGGGCGTGAGCGAGGAATTTCCCGGTGTGACGGATACTTCCAGCAACATCGGTGTGGCGGAACTGGAGCTGGGGAAATTTCGCGCGACCTTCAAGGTGCGCTCGCTGCATGATGCCAGAGCGGACGCGCTGGCAGGCAAGCTGGCCGCGCATGCCTCGTCGTATGGGCTTCAGGCATGGAAGGATGGCGCGTATCCGGGGTGGGCGCCCAATCCCTCATCCGGCTTGCTGGTCCAGTGCCAGCGGGTTTACGCCGCGCAGTTCGGCCAGCCCGCGAGCGTGCAGGTGATCCACGCCGGACTGGAATGCGGCCTGCTGGCCGCCAGCCACCCGCATCTGGACATGATCTCCTTCGGCCCGGATATACGCGGTGCGCATGCGCCCGGCGAGCGGGTTGAAATCGAATCTGTCATGCGCTGCTGGCAGTTGCTCAAGTCAGTATTGCGGGAGATGGCGGCAGGGTAGCTCTGCCCTTGAGCAACGCAGTTATGTCGAACGCAGCAATTTTTCAACGGCCTGCTATGGTAAGGAAGGAAAGTTTTGCCACGCCGGCGCGCTGCGCGATCGCCATCAGCTCGGCGACGCGCCCATATGGCACCGCCTTGTCGGCTTCGATCTGAAGCTGGAACGAAGCGTCTGCGGCCGCGCGGCTGCGCAGCATTTCGGCCAGACCTTCATCACTCAAATGCGCTTCATTGACCGCGATGTTGCCCTTGGCGTCAATTATCAGGCGCACCGGCTGGGGTTTGTTGTCGGATACTACCTGGGTGGTTTTGGGCAGGTTGATCTTGAGCGATTGCGGCGCCAGCAGCGGCGCAGTAATGATGAACACCACCAGCAGCACCAGCATCACGTCCACCAGCGGCGTGACGTTGATCTCGCTCATCATGTTTTGCTCGGATGAATTGCCGAATGCCATCGCGCCTCACACTTTGAAGTTGTGTTTGAGTGCCAGCCGCAGGAAATCGTGCGCGAAGTTTTCCAGCTCGGTGATGTTCAAACGCAGGCGGCGCAGGAAATAGTTGTAAGCCAGCACGGCGGGCAACGCGGTGGCAATGCCGATGGCGGTGGCGATCAGCGCTTCGCCGATCGGTCCGGCCACCACGTCCAGACTGGCCGAGCCGCTCTTGCCGATGTCCTGCAGCGCGTGCATGATGCCCCACACCGTGCCGAACAGGCCGACAAAGGGCGCGGTCGAGCCGATGGTTGCCAGCTCCGACAAACCGCGCTCGTGATAGCGCTGGATATTCTGCACCTGCTGGCGCAGCATCCGTTCCAGCACATCCTGCGGCGCGCCCTGATGTTGCAAGTCCTGTTGTTCCGCATTCAGGTTGTTCAGTTCGGCGAACCCGGCCTGCGCCAGGCGCGCCAGGTCGCCCTCGCCCGATTTCGCCACCTCGGCAGCTTCGTGCCAGTTGTGCGCTGCCCAGAATGCATCATTGAAAATGCGCTTGCGCCTGCCATCCTGCAACTGCTTCCACAGTTTGAACAGGGCGATGGACCAGGTCACCACGGAAAGCAGAATCAGCACCAGCAGCGTGCCCGCCACAATCGGCGAGCCAACAGAAAAGAAGTCGTTCATGATTCGTTGTTATTCAGCGCGAACTGGATGGGGATCTTGAACCACTTGGTGACAGCATGGCCGGCCTGGCGCGCCGGGGCGAATTTCCATGTTTTTACTGTCTGCATGGCGGCATTGTCCAGCATTTCGTGGCCGCTGCTCTGATGCACGTTGATCTGCCCGCATAAGCCTTCAGCCAGCACTTCCACGTTCAATATCACCTTGCCTTGCAAGCCCATGCGGCGCGCGGCAAAGGGGTAGGGGGGGCGCGGGTTGTTCAGGTAGCTCGCCTTGTAGTCCGGCTCCACATCGGGAATAGGCGGCGGGGGGGGAGGGGCAGCAACTGGTGCTGCGGCAACCGGCGGTGGTGTTTCCGCAATAACCGGGGCGGGTGCGCTGGGTTGCTCGACGGGCATTTCAACCGGCTGCGCCACCGGCTCGGCAGGCGCCGGTCTGGGTTCCGGTATCACCTTGCGGATCAGCGGCTCGGGTTTTGGTTTGGGAGGAGGGGGCGCCGGAATGACTTCGGGCACCGTGGCCGGCGCAATGGTCACCGAGACTGTCATTTCTCTTGCCGGTGCGGGTGTGCCCGGCGGCAGCGACAGCCAGGCAAAAAATGCGGCGATGTGCAGCGCGGCGACAAGCGCGACCGAGCTCAAGGTCACACCGCGCGTGGACGCGAAAAATGACCTCTTGCGCGGCGCAGAAATGGCAAACCGGGAAAATGGCGTGGGTTGCAGAATCGCTTCCACCGTCATGCCTCCTGCATGTTTTGCATTCCGGTCAGCAACGCGGCCGCCGTGCCGGAACCCAGCACCAGGATTATGATGCGTTTAGCCATTCTTACCGCCCTCGCGTATCCAGCGCTCGGTTTGCGCGTGATCCAGCGTGCCGCTTAAAGCTACGGCATGGCCCCGTGCATCGTAAAAATAGGTGCGCGGAAGCTCCCCATACCATTCTTTGTCCACCTCGAAACGCAGGCGTTCCGCATAGCTGTCGGCAAATACCCAGGATTCGGCGCGTTCCAGGCGATAGCGCTGCAGCGTTTGCTCGATTTCCTTGTTCTGGTCCGGTGAGTCTGTGGCAATCAGGACGAGGTTAAAGCCAGGGTATTTTCTGGCCAGCTTGCCGAACATGGACAGGTCTTCGCGGCAATTGGTGCAGGTGAGAGACCAGAAGCTGACAATGAAAGGCTTGCCGGTGTGGGAAGCCACAATGCGTTCATAGCTGCCGCGCACGAACGGGCGGGTTTCCTGTTCGGCGGAAACGCCGGCAGCGCTGAGGCACAGCATGAATGTAAACAGCCATTTCATTGCGTATTCTCCGGCAAGGCTATCAGGCGGTAGCCTTCCTTTACCGTGTTCCACGAGAGGTATGCCTTTTCACCGTTGGCGACCAGCATCGGGTGATCCGATGTGTCGGCGGTGGTAGCGATTTTTATTGGCTCCGGCCAGAGCCTTCCCCCATCGCTGGATTGTATCAGATGGATGCTGGTAGCTTCGCCGTCAAACTCTTTCCAGGCGATGAAGACCCGCTTGCCCAAGCACAGCACATAGGGGTGCGCCGGTTGCGCCTTGAGATTGCCGAAGCTGAACGGGGTGGAAAAGCTTTTGCCCTGGTCGGAAGAATGCGCGTAGAACAGCCCGCGCCGCTCCGGGGCATTGCTGAACCAGACGGCATGATAGATGCCGTCTGCGGCGATGGAAAGGGAAGGGCCGTGGTGCGGGCAGGCGTCAATTTCCCAGTTGTCATGGCTCAGGCGGACAAGCTCCGATTTGCCGTCGAGGCGCAGCATGGCGTGGTCGCGCACGTTCTTGCCGAATATGTGCCGCCACGCGATGACCGGTGTGCCATCCGCATCCATCGCCATCGCCACCCGGCAGCATTCGCAGGTGTGATCGGCGGCCTTGACGTTGGGCTGGAAGCTCCTGCCTTCATCGTTCGAGACGGCGTAATAGACCGCAATGCCGCTGTATTTTTCTTCCCGTTTTTTTGCGGCAGCGTTATCTCGCTTGTCCAGCCAGGCGAGGTAAACCTGGCCATGATTGTTTACCCCCATCGCCTCGAAGCGGTGGGTGATGGGGTCAAGATTGTCGTTTACGGTGATGGGCGCGGAAAAAGATTTCCCGCCATTCACCGAGCGGCTGAAGCGGATATTGCCGGAGAAGGGTGTTTCCAGCGGCTGGGTATAGGAAACATAGATATTGCCGTTGCCCGCCACCAGAATCTTCGGGCGGTTCTCGCCTTCCGCCGCGATGTACTCGGGTTCCGGATTTACCGTGGCCGGGGCGCTCAGGGTTTTGCCCAAGTCGTCCGAGTGGCTCACCACGACATGCCCGTCCTTCACGGATGCCAGCCACAGCCTGCCTTTTGTATCAAATGTGGCGCCGACGGCAAGGGGCTTGCGGGCGAGGGCGGTTTGCCACATCTTTGCCATGTCATGGGATTTTGCGGGGGCGGGAACGGAGCTTGCGAGATCGGCTGGGGCAGGCTGCGGCGCGGCTTGAGCATGTCCCAAGCCGATTACTGCGAGAAACAAAGCAAGCAAAGCTCTATTCATTTATCTCAATTTCCCATACGCCAAAACAGGTGGCAGTCAGAAGGCCGCCACTGTATTTGTTTTACCACTTTGCTTGCAACCCTACAAACATCGTCTGCGGCAGGCCGGCGTTGAACGTCGGCAACGCCGCTGTTCCGCTAGCTGTCTCGGCGTAGTGCTTGTCAAACAGGTTGTTTAGATTGCCGTAAACTTCCAGCCCCTTGCCGAATGGATAGCTCGCACGAAGATTAAAGATATCGTGACCGGAATAGGTGCCTGTATTGGCCGCATCAAGCCAATAGCGGCCCAGCTTGAACCATTCCAACTGCATTTGACCGCCGTTCATGTAACCGGGCGAATAGGTAAGACGGGTATTTGCAATGACGCGCGGTGCCGTTTCCATTTCCTTGCCGCTATAATTCACGTTGACGCCGCCGACCGCAACAAGCCACGCCTCGTAAGTATGTTTTGCATATGAAAGGCTGGTGTCAACACGCCAATCCTTAACCACCGGTACACCCGCGCCAATCTCGATACCGCGATGCAATGTTTTGCCGGCATTGACAGAAGTTGTTTGCGTTGTTACAGGGTCCCTGTAACTGACAATATCGTCCTTTTTTGTCATGTGATAAACCGATACTTCGTAGGACACTTCACCCGTTCTGCCACGAATACCAGTTTCGATATTGTCTACTGTCACCGGTTTCAGGTTAAGCGCTGCGATGGCCGAAGCCTGTGCAGCTAAAGCAGTGCTTCCGCGAGATGGGCGGAATACCTGGCCTTCTGATGGGGAGCGGAAGGAATTACTGAGATTCACAAATCCATTCAGGTTATCGCTGAATGAGTAAGTTGCGCCTAATTTAGGGCTCAAATGGTTATAGCCAATCTTGGTGCTGGCTACGTGTCCAAACCAGCCGTTTGCGGGGAAAGCGCCCAAAACGCCTCGGGTTGCTGCAGCCGTACCATTATTGAACTTGTTAACGTAGTCATACTGCATATCGTCATAGCGAAGACCGGCGGTCAAGCGCAGATTGTCGGTCGGAGAAATCTCGCCGTGAACATAAGGTGAAATGCCGCGATAAGTTACATCGTAGTTGTAAATCTGGACGGGGGCGACTGCAGCAGAATTTAGAGTATAAGTAGTTCCACCCTGGGCATTTGTCACTTTGGTCAAACTGATAGAACTTTCATCCCGCGATCCGGGGCTATAGTCAAAATCCAGACCCACAATTACCCGTGCCCGCATCTTGTCAAAGTCATGGCGGTATTTGCTCAAAAAGCCGAGAGACTGATTCTTCGTAACGTAATAATTTGGGTCATAACTGACCGTCCAGCTCGGGATGATTTCCATCCTGTTATCGCGGATATAAGGGGTGATGGACAGCAGCGAGTGAGCGGTTTCTTTTTGGTAATCCGTTGACAGACGAAAGGCGTCAACCTTGCGATAGGAAAATGGAATGTTATTGGCGCGCGGAGTATTGTCAAACTCCCTTGTAGTCAGATTGCCAACGTGTTGCTGGCTGACTTTTGAAACTGACAAAACTGTTTTCAATGCCGCATCATCAGATATGGCGCGATCCCAGCGGAATGTGCCCGCCTGGCGATCATAGCCGGAATTATCATGCCAACCCTCGGTGCTTGTGAGGTTAAGACTCGCGCGCCAGGCATCGGCATTCTTCGCATTGCCCCCGCTTACCAAAAGCCGCTTCCAGCCATACGTTCCAGCCTCACCCGTCAGATCGAACTCGGCTTGTTTCGGCGGTGTGCGGGTCAGCACGTTGATCGTACCGCCGATGGCATCCGAACCGTATAAAGCACTGCCCGGTCCTTTCGATACTTCGATGCCACCTGATTGGGGGATATTGATTTCGTACAGCGCGTTATGGTTGAAAAATCCGGTGGAGCGCGTGGGAATGCCGTCTTCAAGGTAGAGATAAACTGCGCCAGTCGTCAGCGGTTGCCTGATGGAAGTGGAATGCCCTTCGCCGGATAGATTGCTGACCCATACACCCGACACCTGGCTCATAACCTGGCTTGGATGTGTTGGACGCGCCTTGAGAATTGTCGAGCCTTTAACGCTGCCAACTGTTGCTGCCGTTTCAGATTTTTTCTCGGCCTCGCGTGTGCCGGTGACCACCACTTCACCCATCAATTGCGGTTCTTCCGCCGCATAGGCCGCTTGATTCAACGCTACCGCCAGCAAACTCAAGGCAAAACAACTGCCATGTTTTTTCATGCTCATTTCTTTCTTCTCTCCCCAAAGGTTTGCATTTATCTGCTTGTTTCCAAGCGCGCGATTTTAGAGGAGCGGGCGGGGAGTGGGGTGTGGCATATTGCCGCACCCTGCTATGGTGCGGCATTTGGCGGGGCAGGCTCACCTTCAGGTTGCACCATAGCCACAAAATGCGCACCCCAAAATACATTGCCCCGCATGCCGCACATGGAGGGCAATCATCGGCAATGACGGGGCGATCGCCCCGTCAGGCATATCAAACCGCTATCTTTTTGCACTCGTTGAAGCATGCGGCACAGGACTCGGCTGTTCGCATGCAGATTTCTTCATCTTTGAACTTGCGGCACTCTGTTTCGCAATCCTTGCAAACGTCCATCACCACCTTGGCCATTTTGCCCAGGTTCGACGAGTTATTGCTGGCAAGCTGTCCAATCGCGGCACACGCGGCGATCATATCGCTGACACGCATGGCGCATATGGCCATTGCCTTGTTCTCGCCCTGGCTGAATATCTCAAGCCCATGACTTAGGCACGCCTGGCCTTTTTTCACGCTGTCTGAAGCGGCATCAATCAGGCTCTGGTTCTTGTTGCCCGACCTTGGCATGTTATGCATATGCTCATGGCTGCCGGGTTGTTTGGCGCCTTCTGCGGCAAGCGCTGCATTCCCGGCAGTGGCAAGCATGATTCCACCCGCCGCCACTTTAAGCATTTCTCTTCTGTCCATGTTGTTGGTCTCCTGAGAGTTGGTAAATACGGCTGGGGGAAACAGGTATCAGCAGGCTGCCGCAATATAATTAAGCGCATACACCTTTAGTTTTGCAAATAGAACCCGCATGATGCCGCAAACATCCGGGTTATTGTGGCACTGAGCCGCTGCTGTTCCCGGCGGCGTTCTGCTTCCACTGCAATTTTAGAACTTCACGGTTGCGCCCGCATAAAGCGAACGCCCCATGCCGGGAACGGGGACACCCCAAGGTATCCCAGCGAGGCTCATGGTTGCACCTTGGCCGGCATAACCTCCGCCCAACGGTAGCGAGTAGAATTTGTCGAACAGGTTTTCGATACCAAGATCGAATCGTGCCTGTTTCCACTCGTAACTCGCACGCAGGTTTACCAAGCCATAACCGGGCGTTTGCATTTCCTGACGGGCATCGGAGACATTATTCTTTCTTTTCACCAATTGCAGCTCGACACGGTTACTCCAGAGGCCGAGTTTCTGCGCCACTGCCAGTTTCATATTCAGCGGCATGATGTTGTACAGATCATCGCCGGTTGTCTGGTTTTTGCCGTTGACATAATTCATCACGCCCGATGCAGTGAATTCACCCCAGCCGTCGGTTTTTGCCAGCAGGAAATGACCGGAGACATCCAGGCCATAGAGCCTGGCCGACTGGTTGGCATGCTTGAGGATCAGGAATTGCCGGGTTGCAGCAGGTGTCAGCGGCAGGTTGGTCGTGCGATTCCACTGCACAGCATCGATGTAGTCGGAAACGCGCGTGTAGTAAGGTGTTGCCTTGAATTCCCAAGTGCGGCCAGCATCGTGCCAGTCGCCGGTCGCACTGAGGGTATGCGCGACTTCAGGTTGCAAATCAGGGTCGCCGAGATAGCCGTTGCCGTCGCCGACGAAATTGTTCATGATCAGAGCCATCGCGTTACGCGACCATGAATAACGCTCATACAGGTTCGGCGAGCGGGTCTTCTGGGCGTAGCCGAATTCGAAAGTGCGATTGTCGTCAGGGATATATCGCGCCAGTGCGGTCAGATCGAGATTGTTGTCGGTGCGCTGGCGGTTGAGGGCATTGAAATTGGTGGCTGACTGAAGGTAACCCGCGTAATACATCGATGGGGCGGCCGCGTTGTTGTAGCCCTGAACTGGCCCGGTATCCATCTTCACCTGTTCTGCGCGGATGCCCAGCAGGGAGAGCCACTGTGTGTTCCAGTTGGTTTCCGTCTCGGCAAAAAGCCCCAGCCGGTCGCGCTTGCCGCCGTTGATGTTCCAAAATGTATTTGGTGACATTCCGCCGATAAAAGCGGGCTGGTCGGGCGGAGAGGGTGGCCACCAGTCATCGAGCCGGTAACTCTGGTAATCGCCTCCAACACGAAGAAGATACTGCTGGGCCATCCCGATTTCCGCCTTGACCGAGGCGCCGGATGTCTTGCCTTTCGTGTACATTGGCATGCCGGGGGCAACGTTGGGGGCAGTTCCATACAGGAATTGCTTGTCGACTCCAAAGTCCATGAAGTGATCGACTTTCTCCTGATACGCGCGCGCTTCCAGCACACCCCAATCGAGCTGGCCGAGATAGCGCAGATTGAAACGATGCGCGATATTGTCCAGCATGTCCATGCGCTGATTCGGGTAGAGCTCGTATGGGATATCCTGATAGCCCAGCTTCAGGTCAATCAGATGATTCGTGTTGCGAAATGCGAAACCCAGCGAGTGGTTTCCGGTTTTATAGGCCGTGGAGCCGGCTTCATCGCCAGCAAGCCAATGGCCAGGTTTGTCGACAGCTGCCGCACCAGCTGCCTTGAAACTTTTTGCCGCCTTGTAATTGCCCGATTCCGCAATTGCGCCATCGTAAGTTATGCTCAAATTTTCGCTGGCAATCGTTGCCGACAAATTGGCGCCTTTTGCATTGCCATTGCTGCGATAGAAAACACCGGCTTGCCCCTGCAGCAGAGTTTTCTCTCCCGTGGCGAACATCGGTACAGCCGAATCCACCTGGATCGTGCCGCCGATGCTGTCGCCACCGATGCTCACCGGCGCAATGCCGGCAAACACATTGACGCTGCCGACGCTGGACGGGTCAATGTAGGAAAGAGGTGAGTTCATGTGGTTCGGACAGGAAGAGATCAAATCCATACCATCGACCTTGGTGCGGACGCGGTCATCCGCCAAACCATGAATTGCGGGCAGGCTGGAAACCCCTCCGGCACCGTAAAGGCTGATGCCCGGCTGTCCGTCGAGCAGCTTTGCCGTGTCGCTGGTGGAGGCGCGCTGGCGGGCAATGTTGGTGCCGCCGAGAGCCGAATCGCTCAGGGCGGGCAGGGGCTGGACTTTTTTTCCGGCCACCTCGACAACGGGCAAGGCGGCCTCGGTTGTTTCGGCTGCAAATGCGCCGGGCGAGAATGCCAGCGCGATGCAGAATGTGATTTTCTTCAATTGCATTGCTCTTCTCCCTGAATTCTTAGAAAGCTCCGCAATTTTCGGCTAAGAGTTTTTTTCTGGGAATGTGGCATGTTGCCGCGCGTCAAAATGCCGCACCCACGTTAGTGCAACATTTTGCGGGAAGCTCATGCCGCACAGCAGACACGATGTTGAAACTGCAATCAGCCATACCTCACAACACCAGAAGCAGCCGCCGCAGGCCGAGCAGCATCAGCACCGCTGCTGCGCCCCAGCGTATCCAGCGGGTGAGCCATTCGCGGTTGTCGCGCAGGCTCTTGCCGAGCAGGCTGATGAGGGGCAACAGGATCAGCAGCGGGGTCAGCGCCGCGCCCAGGCCGAACATCATGCCGTTCGCCATACCCAGCTTGACGCTGCCCGCTGCGGCGCATACCGCCAGCAGCGAGGCCAGCGGTGCGCAGGGGGTCAGGCTGAGGGAGAAGCCCATCAGCAGCGGCGGCATACTGCCTGCACCGCGCGCCACGCCGCATGGCGAATGTGGCTTGCCGGCGCGCAGCAGCCATATCCCAGCCGCGATGGAAGCCAGGCCGATCACCAGGTTGCCGGTTCCGCCGCGCATGGCTTGCGACAGCCACATCCCGGCTCCACCGGCGATTGCGCCGAGCAGGGTATAGGCGATGATGCGGCCCGTTACGAACAGGGCGGTGTCGTACAGCGCCTGTGCCTGAGAGCCGCCGCGCCCCAGCACCCAGGTGCCCATGAACGGCAGGCAGGTAACGGTGCAGGCGGTCAACCCCAGCGACAGGCCGAGCAGCCAGATGGCGAACAGCGTGGTTTCCTGCGGAATCAGCTCCGGATTGAGAAACTCACCCATTCCGGCTCTCCTTCGCCGGAGCCAGCCAGATCACCTTGTTTTTCGGCAGGCCTTCCGGCGTTTCCAGCTTCACGCGCTGCTTGTAATACTCGCGCGAGGATTTGAACAGGGGGATGCCGAAGAACTTGATCTGGATCACGCCGTCATCCGGGCAATATTCCACGCACCGGCCGCACAGGGTGCAATCCTCGTGGAATGCCTTCCTGCCATGCTCCCGGCCGATCTCGTGGATGTCCATCGGGCAGGATTTTTCGCACACGCTGCACTTGTCACATTTGTCATGCTGTTTCTTCACCAGTTGCATCGGCGATAGCCGCTGGAACAGCGCGTTCCACGACAGCAGCGGGCAGATGCGGCAGAACGGCAGGCGCACCGCCAGGGCGGCGATGATGACGAAGCCGAACAACGCATTGCCCAATGCGCCGAGGAAGAAAGTGACGCCCGTTCCGGTTCGCAGTGCGATCTGCTCGGTGTCGGCGGTCAGCAAGGTGGTCGCGATGCGCGATGGGCACACCTGGCAATAAGGGTCGCCAAAATCATTGGACACGGTGCCCAGGCCCGCCAGCAGCGGCAGGCCGAGCACCAGCACCAGCAGCATCAGCCACTTGACCGGGCGCACTTTGCCGGCATTGGCCGGATTGAAGCGGTGCAGCGGCCTGCCCAGCCTCCTGCCGATGCGGTAGATAATTTCCTGCACTGTGCCCATCGGACAGACCCAGCCGCAGAACGCCTTGTTCAGGAGGAAGAAAAACGCGAAAAAGGTGGCCACCGAGATCAGTGTCGGGATAAGGATCTTGTAGGTGACTTCCTGCGCCTTGGCCAGCGCTTCGCCGATGCGGTGGTGGAACTGATGCTGGTTGACGATCAGGATGCAATGGTCGCCGGTCTGCTTGTCGAAGGCGCAGGCCAGCGAAGGCAGCGCCTGAGAAATGCGATCCACCGTGTAAGTGCCCAGCAATGCGCCACCATACACGGTGACAAACAGCATGAGTACCTGGATGGTGAAGCGGAAGCGCGTCAGCGTCGGAAAAATGGTTTTCAGCATATCAGGCGCCCCCGTTCCTGTCGGTTTCAGCCGCTGCCGGTTTGGTCCCGGCAGCCGGCTTCACATCCTTGCGCTGGCGCAACAGCGGCGCGGCGCCGATCATGCCCAGCAACGTGAACCCCAGCCCCAGCGCGAGGCTGCGCTGATCGAACGCATCCGGGCCGTAACTGGTGTTGAATGCGGTCAGGTAATTTTTCCCATCCACCGCATGTTCGGTTGCCAGCACGAAATCAGAGCTGCGCCGCCCGTGATCATGAGCATCGGCTGGTTTTTTGCGAGGTTCTTCCTTGAAGTCATCCGGTATGCGCACCGTAATCACACCCTGCGCATCGCTGACCAATTCGGTCTTCGTGCCATTCATGGTTTCCAGAAATACCTTCTGGTTCGCCAGCGGCTTGCCGTTGAAGCGCACCAGGAATTTCCAGTCCTCGTTGGCGCGGTAGCGCGAATGCTCGCGCGGGTAAGGCTGCGGGATGATTTCCAGCTCATGCTTCTGCTGCATGAACATGGCGGTCGGATTCTGCCCGCCACGCTCGCTGAAAAAATACACGGTGGAAGCCACCCGTATTCTGCCGTCTTGCTCCTCGCGCGCCGCCAGCCAGTGGAAGCCGCCAGCCGCCGGCTTGTCCAGCCTGGCTCCCGCCATGTCGAGCGGAAGCTGGCGGCGCCCCCTGTCGTCACCGGCGCTGTTGGAACGGGCATCAATGCTGCTCGCCACGATGTTCTGCGGAATAACGGTAACGATCCTGCGCTCGCGGCCTTCGCCGCTCATCCTGGTTTTCAGCGTGGGAAATGCGGTCCATGCCGCAGACCTGGCCGCACCTCTCGCCATGCTGCCCTTATCCGCCGCCGCGCCCGCACCGGCATGACCGGTGTGGCCAACGTGTTCATCCGCTGTCATGCTTTGCCGAGGTTGCGCTGCTGCCGGTGCGCTTTCAGCGGCATAAACCGATGGCGGGAGCAGCAGCCAAAACAAGGGAATCGCCATACAACCCCGTATGTTCAATTTCATTCTCGTTCCCCCCAAGCCGGATGAGCCGGAGTCAAACAGGCAAACCTCAACCCCCTCCCTTGACGGGAGGGGGCAGGGGGGTGGGTGAATGGTGAGGATTGCATAAACACTCGTGATTCACCCCCACCCTCAACCTCCCCCGCCAAGGGGGAGGGAATAGTTTTGTGCGTTTGGAAAGAGGCATTCATTCT
>JACRAQ010000133.1 GCA_016213335.1 Nitrosomonadales bacterium | reverse complement strand
CGAAATGGTGATGCCCGGGGACAACGTCTCGGTGACGGTGAACCTGATCGCCCCGATCGCGATGGAAGAAGGGCTGCGCTTCGCGATCCGCGAAGGCGGCCGCACCGTCGGCGCGGGCGTGGTGGCGAAGATCATCGAGTAGACGCTAGCCGTTAGTCGTTAGTTAAAGCAAAACCCGCGTAGCGGACAAAACCAACTAGCGACCAGCGACTACCAACTGTTTTTATGTTTACCCGGTGCGGGGTTTGTGATAGAGTCCGCGCCCTTCGTTCTTTAACCGGCTGCCAAGCCGCCAAGCTGAGTAAATGTTATGCAAAGCCAGAAAATTCGCATCCGCCTGAAAGCGTTCGATTACCATCAGATTGACCAGTCCGCGTTGCGGATTGTGGATACGGCGAAGCGCACTGGAGCCGTGGTGAGGGGGCCGATTCCGCTACCTACCAAGATTGAGCGTTTCGATGTATTGCGTTCCCCGCACGTCAACAAGACTTCGCGCGACCAGTTCGAGATACGCACGCATTTGCGCATGATGGATATTGTGGATCCCACCGAGAAGACCGTGGATGCGTTGATGAAACTGGACTTGCCAGCAGGCGTGGATGTTGTAATCAAGTTGCAGTAGCAAAGTTATTAGACGTAAGACATAAGTTGTTAGCAGAAGCAAAACCCGCGTAGCGGACAAAGCCAACTATCAACTTACGTCTTCAGGCTAGCAACTGTGTTTTGAATCGGCTGGCCAATTGCAGTCAGCCCCTTAAATTAAGGATATAAAATGAGCTTAGGACTTGTCGGTCGCAAGATTGGCATGACCCGCATCTTTACCGACGACGGTGCATCGTTGCCGGTGACCGTGCTGGACGTGTCCAACAACCGCGTCACCCAGATCAAATCCCCCGCCACGGATGGCTACAGTGCTGTGCAGGTCACATTTGGCTCGCGTCGCGCCAGCCGGGTGACCAAGGCTGCGGCAGGCCATTTCGCCAAGGCGGGCGTGGAAGCGGGTAGCGTGCTGAAAGAATTTACTGCCACTCCCGATGAGCTGGGCAAGCTGCAGGCCGGCGGCACACTGGGCGTGGACATGTTCAAGGTCGGCCAGAAGGTGGATGTTACCGGTGTGACTATCGGCAAGGGTTACGCCGGCACGATCAAGCGCTACCATTTCAAATCCGGCCGCGCCACCCACGGTAACTCCAAGTCTCACAATGTCCCCGGCTCCATCGGCATGGCGCAGGATCCGGGCCGGGTGTTTCCGGGAAAGCGTATGACCGGCCACTTGGGCGATGTGCGCCGCACCGTGCAAAATCTCGAAATCGTTCGCATAGATGCAGACCGCCAGTTGTTGCTGGTCAAGGGTGCCATTCCCGGCTCCAGGGGTGGCGACGTGATCGTGCGTCCGGCAGTGAAGGCAGGTGCATGATGGAACTGAAAGTGATTGACGACAACGGCCAGGCAACCGCCAGTGTTTCCGCTTCCGACGACCTGTTTGGCCGCGAATACAACGAGGCGCTTGTTCACCAACTGGTGACTGCGTACCAGGCGAATGCCCGTTCTGCCAACAGCAAGCAGAAAGGCCGCAGCGAAATCGCCAAGAGCACACGCAAACCCTGGGCGCAGAAAGGCACCGGGCGCGCCCGCTCGGGTATGGCCTCCAGCCCGCTATGGCGCGGCGGCGGCAAGATTTTCCCGAACAGCCCGGACGAAAATTATACCCAGAAGGTCAACCGCAAGATGTACCGCGCCGGCCTGGCTTCGATCTTCTCGCAGCTGGTGCGCGAAAACCGCCTGACGGTGGTGGGCAACCTGACGCTCGCGGCGCCCAAGACCAGGTTGCTGGCGCAGCGGATGAAGGGTTGGGGCCTGAATGGCGACCGGGTGCTGATTATCACCGACAGCATGGACGAGAACCTTTATCTGTCTTCGCGTAATCTTCCGCATGTGCTGGTGCTCGAAGCGCACCAGGCGGACCCGGTGAGCCTGGTGCGGTTTCCCAGGGTGCTGGTAACGCGTGGTGCGATGGCGAAGATTGAGGAGATGCTGGCATGAGCGAAAATAAATTCAGCCAGGAGCGCTTGATGAATGTCTTGCTCGCCCCGCAAATTTCCGAAAAGGCGACCTATGTTGCCGACAAGCACGAACAAGTGATTTTCCGCGTGGCGCCCGATGCCACCAAGCCGGAAGTCAAGGCGGCGGTAGAGCTGTTGTTCAAGGTGAATGTTGCAAGCGTGCAGATCGCGGTCGTGAAAGGGAAAAAGAAGCGGTTTGGCAGATTCATGGGGCGGCGCAAAGACTGGAAGAAGGCGTATGTCTGCCTCGCGCCGGGTCAGGAAATCAATTTTGCCGCAGGCGAGCAAGGATAAATATCATGGCGCTGGTCAAACTCAAACCAACTTCTCCGGGCCGTCGCGCCGTGGTGCGCGTGGTCAACCCCGAGCTGCACAAGGGCAAGCCGCATGCTGCGCTGGTGGAAAAGAAGAACAGAACTGCAGGCCGCAACCATAACGGCCACATCACCGTCCGCCACATGGGGGGCGGACACAAGAAGAATTACCGGATGGTGGACTTCAAGCGCGACAAGGATGGCGTTCCCGCCACCGTCGAGCGTCTGGAATACGACCCGAACCGCACCGCGCATCTGGCTTTGCTGTGCTATGCCGACGGAGAGCGCCGCTACATCATCGCCCCCAAGGGCGTGGCGGCAGGCGCGCAACTGGTGAGCGGGCCGGAAGCGCCAATCAAGGTGGGCAACGCGCTGCCGTTGCGCAACATCCCGGTGGGCTCAACCATACACTGCATCGAAATGTTGCCCGGCAAGGGGGCGCAACTGGCGCGTTCCGCTGGTGCTGCGGTGCAGTTGCTGGCGCGGGAAGGGGATTACGCCCAGCTTCGTCTGCGCTCCGGCGAAATCCGCAAGGTGCATGTGAACTGTCGCGCGACCATCGGCGAAACGAGTAACGGCGAACATTCCCTGCGCTCCATCGGCAAGGCCGGCGCGACGCGCTGGCGCGGCATACGGCCGACCGTTCGCGGTGTGGCGATGAACCCGGTAGACCACCCGCACGGCGGCGGCGAGGGCAAGACTGCGGCAGGCCGCAATCCGGTCAGTCCGTGGGGTGTGCCAGCCAAGGGTTTCCGCACACGTCGCAACAAGCGCACCAGCGGAATGATCGTCCGCCGCCGTTTCCAGAATTAAAAGGTAGAAAAATATGGCACGTTCCATCAAAAAAGGCCCATTTGTTGACAACCACTTGATGAAAAAAGTGGAAACGGCGCGCGCAACCAGCGACAAGCGGCCGGTAAAGACTTGGTCGCGTCGCTCCACCATACTGCCGGATTTTGTTGGCCTGACCATAGCGGTGCATAACGGCAAGCAGCATATTCCGGTATATATCTCCGAGAACATGGTGGGGCACAAGCTGGGTGAATTTTCGCTCACCCGCACATTCAAGGGCCATGCCGCCGACAAAAAAGCGGTAGTCAAGAAATAAGGAGTCGTGATGAGCACAACCGCAATAGTAAAAGGTGTTCGCCTGTCAGCGCAGAAGGGGCGGCTGGTGGCGGATCAGATCCGGGGGTTGCCGGTAGCCAAGGCGCTGAACATCCTGGCGTTCAGCCCAAAGAAAGGTGCTGTGATTATCAGGAAGGGGCTGGAGTCCGCGATTGCCAACGCCGAGCATAACGATGGCGCCGATATTGACGAGCTGAAAATTGCTACGATCTATGTGGATAAAGGTGCCTCGCTGAAGCGCTCCATGGCTCGCGCCAAGGGCCGCAACTGCAGAATCGAAAAGCAGACTTGCCACATTACGATAGTTGTCGGAAGCTGAGGATTAAACGCATATGGGACAGAAAATTCATCCGACCGGTTTCCGGTTGAGCGTACAAAAAAACTGGTCTTCCAAGTGGTTTGCCAACACCAAGAATTTTGCCGGCATGCTGCTCAGGGATATCGAGGTGCGCGATTATCTCAAGAAGAAACTTGCCAACGCTGGCGTCTCGAAAATCATCATCGAGCGGCCGGCAAAAAACGCCAAGATCACGATTTATACCGCACGTCCCGGTGTGGTGATCGGCAAGAAAGGCGAGGATATCGAAGCGCTACGCTCGGAATTGAGGAAGCGCATGGAACTGCCCGATGTGGCGTTGAATATCGAGGAAGTGCGCAAGCCGGAAGTGGATGCCCAACTGATTGCCGAAAGCATCACGTCGCAGCTCGAAAAGCGCATCATGTTCCGCCGTGCCATGAAGCGTGCCATGCAGAACGCCATGCGCCTGGGCGCGCAAGGCATCAAGATCATGAGCGCGGGGCGCCTGAACGGGATCGAGATTGCGCGCACCGAGTGGTACCGTGAAGGCCGTGTGCCGCTGCATACCCTGCGTGCCAATATTGATTACGGCTTCTCCGAGGCAAAAACCACCTACGGCATCATCGGCGTCAAGGTTTGGGTGTACAAGGGCGATTATGCCGGAGCGGAAGAGGCGGTCGCGCCAGCAGCGGTGGAGCCGGAAAAGAAAGTAAGGAAGTCGGGAGCAAAACATGCTACAGCCAGCTAAAAGGAAATACCGCAAGGAGCAGAAAGGCCGTAACAACGGTATCGCCACGCGCGGCAACAAAGTCAGTTTCGGCGAGTTTGGCCTCAAGGCTGTCGGGCGCGGCCGTCTGACTGCGCGCCAGATCGAGGCGGCTCGCCGGGCCATGACGCGTCACATCAAGCGCGGCGGCCGCATCTGGATCCGCATATTTCCGGACAAGCCAATCTCGAAAAAACCAGCCGAAGTGCGCATGGGTAACGGCAAGGGCAACCCCGAGTACTATGTGGCCGAGATTCAACCCGGCAAGATGTTGTATGAAATGGACGGCGTGGACGAGGTGCTGGCGCGCGAGGCGTTCCGCCTGGCTTCGGCCAAGTTGCCGATTTCCACCACATTCGTGATCAGACAGGTAGGGGCGTAATCATCATGAAGGCGAGCGAACTGAGAGTGAAATCCGTAGCGGAACTGCAAGAAGAGCTGTTGTCCCTGGTCAAGGCACTGTTCGGCCTGCGCATGCAACTGGCAACGCAACAACTGAGCAATCACAGCCAGTTGCCCAAGCTGCGCCGCGATATTGCCCGCGTGAAAACCGTAATGAAAGAGAAGGGTGCGCAGCGATGAGTGCAACGAGCTTGAAACGCACATTGACCGGAACCGTGGTCAGCGACAAGATGGACAAGACCGTCACCGTGCTGGTCGAAAGGAAAATCAAGGATCCGCTGGTGGGCAAGGTAACGCGCGTGTCGAAGAAATACCACGCGCACGATGAAAAAAACGAATTCCGCCCGGGCGATGTGGTTGCCATCGAGGAATGCCGCCCGATCGCCAAGACCAAGAGCTGGCGGGTGACCAGGCTGATCGAGAAAGCTGAAGCGGTATAGTGCCCTGCCAGTGCAACTGGCATTAATTGCGTTTTTGCCGCAACTTTCCCTTGTGCGAATCGCTAAAGTTGAATAGAATGCGCGGCTTCGTTTCGCTCCGCCTCCGGTTTGCGACACCGGGGCGGCCCAACCCGAACGGGTTCCAAAACTGGCCGCTGCAAGCGGATAAAGTTGGAGATTGAGTAATGATACAAATGCAATCGGTTTTGAATGTTGCCGACAATACCGGCGCGCGTTCCGTCATGTGCATCAAGGTGCTGGGCGGCTCCAAGCGCCGCTATGCCGCCATCGGCGACGTCATCAAGGTCAGCATCAAGGATGCGGCCCCGCGTTCGCGCGTCAAAAAAGGCGAGGTGTACAGCGCGGTAGTGGTGCGTACCGCCAGTGGCGTACGCCGCCCGGACGGCTCGCTGGTCAAGTTTGACGGCAATGCGGCGGTGCTGCTGAACAACAAACTGGAGCCGATCGGCACCCGGATTTTCGGCCCGGTGACGCGTGAGCTGCGCACCGAGCGTTTCATGAAGATCGTGTCGCTGGCCCCCGAAGTGCTGTAAGT
>JACRAQ010000128.1 GCA_016213335.1 Nitrosomonadales bacterium | reverse complement strand
GTGCTGATCGAGGTGCCGGTGATGCTGCTGGTGGTGAGAATCGCCAATGCCACGCAGGGCTGGTATGGCCGGGCAGCGGGCAAGCAAATATAGGCCGCCAAAATGAACGCAAATAACTGTTGCAATAACCGGTTGCTCCGCTGCCGGAAACCGGCATTGAAAGGCGGCAGCCGGCATGGCTAGGAGCGCCCTGATCCGCATTCTGTTTTTGCTGCTGGCCATGCCGTTTGCATCGTGCTCGCACGCAACGGAGCAATCGGCCAGGCCGCCGATCCGCATCGGCCTGACCCCGGTATTTCTGGACGATCAAGCGACTTTCATCAACGAATGGCGCGACTATTTGCAGCGCCATCTGGATCAGCCGGTGACATTCGTTCAACGCGGCACCTACCGCGAAATAGTAGATTTGTTGGGCAAAGGAAAGCTCGATTTCGCCTGGTTATGCGGCTACCCGTATGTGCGCAACAAGAAGATTTTCCGGCTGGTTGCCGTGCCGCTCTATCAGGGGAAGCCGCTTTATCAGTCATACCTGATCGTCCCAAGCTCTGACAGACAGACACAATCGCTGGGCGACCTGCGCGGGAAAAATTTCGCCTTCTCCGATCCCGATTCCAATTCAGGCCATCTTTACCCCGAATATTTGCTGGCAAAGCAGGGCAGTAACCCATCCTCTTTTTTTGCCAAGGCTTTTTTCACCTGGAGCCATCGCAAAGTGGTCGAGGCAGTCGCAATCGGCCTGGCGCAAGGCGGCGCGGTTGACGGTTATGTGTGGGACACGCTGGCGCTGGCACACCCCGAGCTGACCTCAAAAACCCGGATTGTGAGCAAATCCCCGCCATTCGGGCACCCTCCCTTTGTCGCGGGCATCGCCACCCCCAGGCAGGATATCGCTGCCCTGCAGCAAGTGCTGTTTCGCATGACGCATGATGGAGAAGGGGGGCGCAGCCTGCTGGACAGGCTCAATCTGGATGGTTTTGTGTACGGCGGCGACCGCCTTTTTGAGGGCATCGAAGAAATGGCCAAGTTTGTTGCAGAAACCGGCAATAATACATCCCGGAAATAATGCTGTACCTGAAAAACGTCAGCCTCAAATACAAGATCCCCTTGCGCGTTACCGTGCTGGTAAGCGTGACGGCTTTCGTGCTGGCATCAACACTGGTATATCGCGGAATCGAGGATCTGCGCAGCAACCTGATTGCCAATGCGGACAGGATGGGGCGCGTCATTGCCGACACGCTCGTCCAGCCCATGTTGCACGACGACGTATGGCGCTCGCTCGAAATCATCAACACCCCGTTCCGCATACAGGAATATCAAGCCCCGGATCGGGGAGCGGAGTACATCCTCATTCTCAACGCGGCAAACAAGGTCTATGTCGCCACGCAGCCGGAACGCTTTCCCATGCTGAGCGATCCCGTGGACATCGAACCCCGTTACACCGAAATACTGAAAGCCTTGCCGGATTTGCGCAAACCGGTTCCTACCGTTGTCGAGCCGTACCAGTCAGACAACCTGTTATTGCTCATACCGATTCAATCGGATGGGATGCGGCTGGGGACACTGGTCATGAGTTACCCGAAATCGCCATTCACATCTCGCTTTTACAGCCTGACCCAAGGTGCCATTCTGACCACCCTGCTGGTGATTATCGTATTGCTGCCACTGGGCATGTACTGGGGGCGCAAGATGGCGGCACCATTGCTGCAGCTTTCTGACGCAATGCGCAACATTACGCCCAACCTGCCGGAGCCGGGCGAAATCATACTGGAAGAATCCAATGACGAAATCGGTCAGCTCGGAAAGGCTTTCAAAGGCATGCTCGCCGGACTCAAGGAGAAGGAGCAACTGCAACAGCAGGTCATATCGTCCAATCGTCTTGCCGCGATTGGCCGGCTGACTGCCGGCATTGCCCATGAAATCAACAACCCGCTGGGGGGGATGCTCAACGCCATCAGCACTTACAAGCGGCACGGCACACAGGATGCGCTGACCCTGAAAACCCTTTCCATCCTGGAGCGCGGACTCATCCAGATCAAGGAAACGGTCGCGGCGCTGCTGGTGGAAGCGAAATCTAAGTCACGCCCATTTGACCGGAATGACGTGGAAGATATCCGCACGCTGATACAGCCCGACGTGAAGGCCAAACACATCAACTTCACGGGAGAAATAGACATCGCCGGCATCCGGTCGCTGCCATCCACCCTGGTCAGGCAGGTCATCATCAACCTGCTGCTGAATGCCGTCCAGGCAACGCAGGAACACGGCCAGGTCCGTCTGGACATCCATAGCGACAACGACAATCTCGTCATTGATGTCGCCAACAGCGGCTCCCACATTCCCCAAGGGAAGATTGCCTATCTGTTTGAGCCCTTTACGTCACTGAACGAAACCGGACGCGGCCTCGGTCTTTGGGTCATCTATCAAATCGTGCAACAACTGGACGGACAGGTCTCGGTGCAGAGTGTGCCGGACGAAACCCGGTTTGTCGTTCAACTTCCCTTGCAGAGAGATAACCATCATGAGTAAACCGGCACGGCCCTTTCTTTGCCTGGTGGAAGATGACGAGATCATGGGCGAGTCGCTGTGCGACCGCTTTGCGCTGGAAGGTTTGCGCGTTGACTGGTATCAGAGCGGCACCGATGCGCTGCGCGCCATCGCCAATACGGATTATTGCATGGTTATCAGCGATATCCGCCTGCCCGGCCTGAACGGCGAGGAGCTTTTTGAAAAATTGCTCGCGGAAAAGAAAACGCTTCCCCCTTTCATCTTCATCACCGGTTATGGCTCGATTGACCGCGCGGTGCGGCTGCTCAAGCTCGGCGCTGCGGACTATATCAGCAAGCCATTCGATCTCGATCTGCTGGTCGAGAAAATCTGCAAGCTCTGCCCCTCTCCAAAGCTTGAGGCAGCAGCAGTAAAAAACAGCAACAGCCTTGGCATTTCTCCGGTCATGCGCGGCATCGAGGAAGGCATTCCCAAGCTGGCACGCCTGGCAAGCACGATCCTGATTACCGGCGAATCCGGCGTCGGCAAGGAGCATGTCGCGCTGCTCATCCACAGGCACTCGCGCGAAGAAGCGGACACCTTGCCGTTCGTGCCGGTCAATTGCGGAGCCATTACCGAAACTCTACTTGAATCCGAACTGTTCGGTTACGAAAAAGGCGCCTTTACCGGCGCGGCTCGCACCCGCAAAGGCGTCATCGAACAGGCGCACGGCGGCACCTTGTTTCTCGACGAGATCGGCGACATGCCGCTACCCATGCAGGTCAAGCTGCTGCGCGCCATTCAGGAACGCCGCATCGTTCGCGTTGGCGGTGAAACTCCGGTGCCGGTGGATGTCCGCCTGATTTGCGCCACGAACCGCGACCTGAAGAAAATGGTTGAGGAAGGCACTTTCCGCGAAGACCTGTATTACCGCATCCACGTTATCCGGCTGCGCATTCCTCCGTTGCGCGAACGCAAGGAGGATATCCTGTGGTTCGCACAACTGTTTCTGCGCCAATGCGCCGAACAGCATGGCGGAGAAGCGCGTTTGATCTCGCCGCTTGTGGAACGCGCCCTGCTCGACTATCCGTGGCCTGGTAACCTGCGCGAACTCAGGCACAGTGTCGAAAGAGCCTGCATCCTGTCTCCACAAGCCACACTGGAGCCAGTCGCATTTTTTGACGAAACCCCAGGTCGGCAACAAACTGGGGAAGTTGCCGGTGAAGACAGTTTATCGGCCTATCTGAGAAGTTGTGAACGCAAATATATCCTGCAGGCTCTGGAGAACAACCAGTGGCATTTTGGCCACACCTCCGCCAGCCTGGGCATCAGCCGCAAGAACCTCTGGGAAAAAATGAAAAAGCTGGACATCCAGATTGACAAGGGCAAGGGGGGCATCGAGTAGGTACTGCTCCTTTTTGCCGCCATAGCAAACGGGCATCCGAAGATGCCCGTTTCAAGCCGGAATAACAGTGTAGGCACTAAATCAGAAGTTGTAGGTCAGGCCAATGCCGAAGCCCGCCGGGTCTTCGCCAGCAACCGCCAGGCCGCCGGCTTTCCCGCCATGGCCATAGTTATCCACAGCGAACCTCGCATTAGCCTCGTTGGTGGTTTTCGCATAAACAACATACATGTCCATCGCATCGGAGAGCTTGTGGTCATATCCGATCGCGAACATGTTGGCGCCGGAATTGGCCGTGCCGGTCAAGTTGCCCGCGCGCGAATACTGGGCCTTGATTGCTCCGTTGCTGCTCACATTGAATTTGGCTCCGATGTTGTAAATGTTCTGCGTGGTAGAGGCGGCAGCGGTCACGTCAACCTTGCTTTTGACATACTGGGCGGTCACCATGCCGTTGCCGAAATCATAGCTGCCCGCAACCGAGGTGTTCATGTTGTCGGTAACAATTGCCGCAGTAGTCGTGGAAACCTTGAAATGGGCCAAATGGCCACCAAATCCCATATTGGCATAATCCAGTTTTGCGCCGTAGCTGCTCTTGCCGGTAGTCGCTCCGGCATCCAGCGAGGCAGCCGGAATGTAGGTCAAACCAGCCTTGAAGCCGCTCATATCCGGTGTTTCATAGGCCATGATGCCACTCAGGCGGCCCCCGACGCCGCGCCCGGAATTGAAGTTGCCGGCATCGCCCAGCTGGTCGGCAAACAGGTTGGAGTCATATACCCATTGATTGGCGCCCCCCATGCGCCCGGCCTTGAGGGTGCCGAAGCCGCCGGACAACCCGACATACATATCGCGCGCATTGCTGAAAACATGGCCATTGGCAGTGGCAGTGGCGCCGCCATTACCGTCAGGGTCCGTTCCGCCGACTGCATTCACGCCGGACTCAAGCTGGAACATTCCCTTCAGCCCACCCACCCCCAAATCCTTTTCGCCTTTTACGCCAAAACGGGAAGAGTTGGAATTAAGCGATGTCTGGTTTGTGTTCGCAGCAATGCCGGACACGCCATCAACAGACAGGTGAACGCGGCCATAAATTGTGATGTCACTGGTAATGTTTATGGTTTTGGTGGCTGCCATTGCAGCGGCAGGCGCCAGAGCGGCGGCCACCGAGAATATGATTAGTTTCTTTTTCATGCTGATTCCTCCTTGGGGGGTTAATAACGAATAGTTTCAGGCTTGCTGCAATCCAAGGTTCCGCAAGGTTTGTGCCATTTTGTTTAAGCTCGATAGAAATAGCAGTTTTGTTGATTTGGCAGGGCTAAATCAGGAGCGCGCAAGAAGAAAGATAATTTTAGAGAGCGCATTTGCCTCATTGCCTGACAATTTTGCTTGCTGAAGTTATTACCACATGGTGTCAGGCTATAGAAAAGAATTACTATTCAGTAATCAAAGCCAGCCCGGTCAGGCGAGACAATGATGTTATCCGTTATCCGTCCATTGTGATTCGTATAAGCTGGATGACAATACAGGTCAGTCTTCGTCATTCCCGCGCAAGCGGGAATCCGGTGTTTTGTATGAATTCCGGCTCGCGCTTTGCGCATCCGGAATGGCGATAGGGTTGTAGCGCATTTATACGATCCTCAATAACATGGCTTAAATTTCGCGGAAGAAAACATGACCAAATGGATGAGGTGGGCCATCCTGTCCCTGTTCCTGCTGCTGGCAACCCTGCAGGCAGCGTGGCAGGAATCCCCCTTGCGGCTCGCCTGGTTCGATGCGTGCCAGCAAATTTTCCCGCGCCAGCCGCAAAGCCTTCCCGCCATCATTGTGGCAATAGACGAGGCCAGCCTGGCGCGCAAAGGGCAGTGGCCCTGGCCGCGCACCCAGCTTGCGACGCTGATCGGGCGCATCTCCGCCGCCGGGCCCGCCGCCATCGGTCTGGATATGATTTTCCCCGAGCCGGATCGCTACTCTCCCGACCAGCTGGCGAACGCTCTGCCGGACACCCCTCCCGATCTTGCCGCCCGGCTCGGCAAGCTGCCCAACAGCGATGCGGTTTTTGCGCGCGCGCTGCAACAGGCGCCCACGGTGCTCGGCCTCGCGGGGCTGGATACGGCTCCGCCCACAGGCTCGCGCGGCGGCAGCTTCACCCCCGTCCTGATCAGCGGCAAAGGCGCATCCGATACCTTGCGCGATTACCCTTACAGTCTGCGCAGCATCCCGGTGCTGGATCAGGCCGCAAGCGGCCACGCCATCCTCAGCGCCGAACCGGAAAAGGGTGTGGTGCGCCGGGTTCCGCTGGCCGCCCGCGTGCAGGGGCAGCCCTACCCCGCGCTTTCCATCGAGCTGTTGCGCGCCGCCGCAGGCGAGCCCGGTTTTCGCGTGCGCGGCGGCAACGGCGGCACCCTGTCGGTCGGCGTGGGGGACGTGGAAGTGCCCACAGAAAAAGATGGGCGCTTCCGGGTTTATTTCAGCCCGCGCAGCGCGGCCCGTTTCGTTTCTGCCGCCGACGTGCTGGACGGAAACATTGCCCCGGACCTGCTGGAAAACAAGCTGGTGCTGCTGGGCGTAACCGGCATCGGCATGCTGGACGATCAGGCCACGCCCATCGGTCAGCGCATGCCCGGGGTGGAGATCCACGCCCAGGTGCTGGAAAACATTTTCGATAACCAGTTCCTGCGCCGCCCCGGCTGGACAAGCTGGGCCGAAACCCTGCTGCTTGTCATACCCGGCCTCGCGGCCATCCTTGCTCTGGCTTGGCCGCTACGCCGCGCAGTGGCGGCATTCCTGTTGCTGCTGCTGGTTCCGCCCGCCGCCGCTCTTGCCGCTTACCGCTGGGGCTTGTTGCTGCTTGATGGGGCAACTCCCGCTGCCGGGCTGGTGATCGTTTTCGGCGCCTCGCTGGCCTTCGCGCTGAACCGGGCCAACATCAAACGCCGCAACCTCGAAAGAAAATTGCAGGCCGAACGCGAGCAGGCTGCCCGCCTGGCCGGAGAAATGGATGCCGCACGGCGCATCCAGGCCGGGATGCTGCCCAGAGCCGAAAACGCCTTCCCCGGCGAAACCCGTTTTCACCTGAAAGCCTTCATGCAGCCGGCAAAAGTGGTCGGCGGCGACTTCTATGATTTTTTCCTGCTTGATCCCGACCGGCTGTTTTTCATGATCGGCGATGTTTCCGGAAAAGGCCTGCCGGCCAGCCTGTTCATGGCGATCAGCAAGACCCTGTTCCATAGCCTCGCCATCCGTCACGAGGATAACGTGAACCAGATGGCGCGCGCTTTCAATGCCGAGCTGTCGCGGGACAACCCGGAAATGCTGTTCGTGACGGGCGTGATCGGCGTTCTCAATCTGCGCGATGGCCGCCTCGTCTATTGCAATGCCGGCCACGATGCGCCCTGGCGCATCGCTTCAGAATCCGGCGCTCTGGCGCGCCTGGAAGAAGGCGGCGGCGGGCCGCCCTTTTCGGTGATAGAAGATTTTCCCTACGGCAGCGCGCAGGCTCATCTGCGGCCCGGTGACAAACTCGTTCTGACAACCGACGGCATCACCGAAGCGACGAACCCGGCGGGTGAGCTTTTTGGGTCTGCGCGCCTGAAAAACTGGCTGGAACAGAATAGCGCCACCGCCCTGCCGCCGGAGCGGCTATGCGAATCGTTGCTGGATGAAGTCCGGAAATTTGAAGCTGGAACGGGGCCGTCGGATGACAAAACCCTGCTGGTGTTGCAGTGGAGCGGGGTAAACGCTACCTGACCGTGATTTCCACACGGCGGTTGCGCGGCTCGTCCACGTTGTCAGCCGTCGGCACCAGAAGCTCGCGGCTCCCTCTTCCCTCGACCGAAATACTGGCAGCCGGAATCCCCCGCTTGACCAGCATGGTGCGCACTACCTCCGCGCGCTGCCTGGAAAGCTCGTCATTGCGGATACCCGCCCGCCCAACGGTATCGGTGTGGCCGATGACCACCACCTCCGGCGAGGGACGCTTGGCTATATCGGCCAGAATTCCCTCGATGGAACGGCTGGACTCGCCGGTCAGGCGGTCGCTGCCGGTCTCGAAGTAAATCTGGTAGGAAGCGGGCCTCGGCGGCTGCGCCGCAAGTGTATCGCCGAACGCCTTGCCAACTTCTTCCGGGCTGGAGGAACCGGCAACGATGGTGCTGCCCTTGGTTTTTGCGCTGGCATACGCCTTGTCAAGAACAACCTCGCCGCCGCTGTTGCTGACCACCACGCTGCCGACTTTCTTGTCCTTGCCCGGCAACAGGATCACCTCGTCGTGCCGGAGGTTGCTGCAACCGGCAATGGCAACTGCGGCAATCAATGCAGCGATGCGCACCCTCATGGTCAGTCCGCGCGTACCACGAACTCGGTCCCGCGCGCCCCCAGGATGGCGGAAGGGGTGCGCACCGTCATCGCCCCCGGCGTCTGCTTGACGATCTTTCCGGAAACAACCGCAAGCGTCCCCTTCTTCAGGAAAGAATCAAATTTCCCCTCGTGGGTGGTGCTGTTGAATACAAAACGGTCCAGCGCCAGCTCGCTGTTTGGGCCGACAGACAGCAGGCTGTTATCGGCAAAAGTAAGCCCGGCAGCGCCATCGTTTCCGGTGACGATGACATCGTGTTGCCGCACATGGCTGCCGGTTTGGGCAGGGGAGCGCTTACCTTCGCGCTCGACGAAAACCGCCCCCGTCACTTTCTTGAACTGCGCGATATTGTCAGCGGCTGCGGCGGCCGGAACATGGGCCAGAAAGCTGGCTGCGAGGATCGAAAACAAAACGGCCTTACCCATGATTGCTGCTCCTTTGTTTTTGGCTTGCGCGTTTATAATAGCACTGCAACCCTCTGCAATCTATTGTACCAAAGGGAACCCAGGTGGATTCTTTTCAGCTACCCGCCAGCACCGAGAGCTTTCTCCGGCTGAGAGCGCTCGCCAAGGATTTCTGCACCCGCGCAAACATTGGCAGCGACCTGTCATGCCGGCTTCTGGTGGTGCTGGAAGAGCTGTTTACCAACACTGTCCAGCACGGCTACCGTGGCGCCGTGGGCATGGTCCGGATCGAGCTGAAACAGGTTCCGGGCCATATAAGCATCTTGTACGAAGATGCCGCCCCCCCCTTTAATCCCTTGAAAGCGGTTCTGGTTGACCCCGAAATAACCATCAATAAAGGAAAAGTTGGCGGCATGGGCCTGCTGCTGGTGCGCAAAATGGCCGATTCGCTGACCTACGAGCGCCAGGGAGAATGGAACCACACCGCCATTCTGATGAAGAGCGCGTGACCGTACCCGGAAGGGCAAAATGCGCGTGACGGTACTCGGCTGCAACGGCAGCATCAGCGGCAACTTGCGTACCACCTGCTACCGGGTGGACGACGATATTCTGGTTGATGCCGGCACTGGCGCTGCCGACCTGACCCTGCAACAGCTCCTCGCCATCAACACGGTGTTCCTCACCCACTCGCACCTCGATCATTGCGCCCTGCTGCCCATGCTGGCAGATGCTGCCGGCAACTTCCGCGATACGCCGCTCGCAGTCCATGCCCTGCCGGAAACCATCGCCGCCTTAAAGGAACACATGCTCAACGGCAAGCTGTGGCCGGATTACACCGCCCTGCCCTCGCCCGAGCGTCCCTACCTGTGTTTCAAGCCGTTGTCCCCAGGCGAAACAGTGGAGCTGCAAGGCCGCAGGATTACCGCGCTGCCCGCCCGGCACGCCGTTCCCGGTATCGCGTATCAAGTGGACAGCGGCGCAGCCAGTTGGGTGTACAGCGGCGATACCACGTTTTGCGAGGAATTCTGGCAGGCGCTGAACCGCATCGTCAACCTGCAATATCTGCTGGTTGAAACTACCTGCCTCAACCGCAACGCGGCGGGCGCCGCGCGTTCCGGCCACATGACCGCCGAATTGCTGGCGCAGGGGCTGCGCCTGCTGCGCCGCCCGGTCGAACTGCTCATCGTGCACATGGAGGCGGGGCGCGAAGCCGACACCCTGCGCGAAGTGCTGCAAGCTGCCGGGGAGTTCAACCCGCAGGCATTGCAGCGCGGCAGGGAGTTCGTGTTCTGAACAACTGCCGCCCGGCTAGCCTACTTGCAATCTGCCAGCAGCTTCAAGGTTTCGGTGCGCTCCGCACTCGACGGGTGCGTGCTCAGGAACGGCAGCGCAGCGCCGGAAGAAATCACCCCGAGTTTTGCTTGCAGCCGCGCGGCGCCGCACGGGTCAAACCCGGCGCGGACGATATATTCCACACCCTCGCGATCCGCATCGCGCTCGTCTTCCCGCGAGTATTTTTTCGTTACCGTGGTTGTCGCAAGATCAACCGGCCCCATGGGGATGCCGAACATCCCCAGCGCAAAACCCAGCACTGCTGAAGTTGTGATGCGGTCTTCTTCCCGGCTTTGCCGCTGTTTTCCGTGATCGAGGTACAGATGCGCCAGCTCGTGCCCGATCAGGGCCGCCATCGCATCCTGATCTTCCCCGATCAGATTGATCATGGCCATGTTGACCGCAATCCTGGGTTTGCCATGGTGAACAAAGGAATAGCCGTTGGGTTCGCCGGCGTCCGCCACCAGAAGACCGGCGCGCAACTCGCCAGCGGCTGCTTCCACACGCTCCTTGATGGCTATCATGTTCCTGACATCGCCCGTTCTGACGCCGGAGACCACTTTTCCGTTCGGCTTGTTTTTGATCAGCACATAAGGCTCCGGAAGATCGGCTATCAATGAAGCTTCCCAAAGCTTTTGCGGGCGGCTGGCGGCGCAGCCGGAAACAAGCGCGGCGAGCAGCACGAGCGCTACCCGGGTCAAATATGATTGCGTTGGAAACATCGCCGGAAAGATTGCAAGACAATAAATGCTGCGCCGGGCCGCCTCCGGCAGGATAGAATCAGTCGTCGCCGCGATGCGGCGTCAAACCTTCTGCCAGTTCGCCCGTTTCCGGATCTACCCAATCGGCGATGCCGATTTCCGCTTCCGCCTCCTGCAGCGATTCACCCTCCTCATAATCGCTATCCTCGCGGTATTGCATGTCCTGCATCGCATCCATCATGGTCGGGAACGGGCCATACAGTTTCGCGGAAGCTTCATCCTGCCAGTAGAAGCCGTCCGGGCGCTCGACCAAACGGGATTTTCCGTCATCCGGCGGCGCGTGTTCCGCCTTTTCGTTGCCCGGCAAAGGACTGCCGCCTCGCGCGGATGCCCGAATCGCCTCCTTGTGCGGCTGGTTGTGAGCTGGAGCACTGCGCTTGCTTCCCATCGTTATCTCCTTTACTCAGTAACGCAAACCTCGCGTAGCAGCAGACCGCACACTCCAGGAGAGAACGCAGCCGCCAGTTTTCCTCCCGAATTGGAACCCGTGAGCCTGAACACGGGCCGGGCCTTAACCCGGCAAGTTGTCATAAACGCCGGGCTGCGCCGGCTTGCGGCTCACAGGCAGGGTGAACGGGGATAAGAAAACCCACTTTCTCGACAGCCCCATGATAAACCTAAAGCAAAAATTGTGTAACGCGGATCGAACCGGCCGCCACAAATTTTTCTTCATATGATTTTGCTCTGCTATAATTTGCTCGTTCGGGGCGTAGCGCAGCCTGGTAGCGTACTTGCATGGGGTGCAAGTGGTCGGAGGTTCGAATCCTCTCGCCCCGACCAGTTTACCGGCAGCCGGCCCCAGCATTCCATTGCGCCCGCATGCGGACCACCGTCACTCCACCTCGCTCAGCGTTCCATCCGCAAACAGCAGCGCGCAGCGCACCGCCTTGCCCGCATACACGGACTGCATGGCGATCCGGTATTCCCGCACTTGGGCGCGGTACGGTGCAACATCAGATGCCGGGCCGGTTTTGTAGTCCAGCACCCATACCTCGTTATCGAATTCCACCAGGCGGTCTATGCGCTTCAGTTCGCCATTTGCATTGACATAGGACATCTCGTTGCAGGCGTTGCGGTAATGCTGCGAATCGAAGAAACGCTGCAGCGCCGGCAGCGCCAGCAGATGTTGCGCCTGCTGCCAGAGTGGCTCCATTTCTCCGGGTGGAATGCCGCAGCGTTGTTGCAGTATTTCCTTTTCGGCAACCGCATTGGGCGGTGCCATGTTTTGCAGCAGCGCATGCAGCCAGGTGCCGCGTTGCTGTTCAACCGTTGCGTGCGGCAATCGCCGCCCGGCCGGAACAGGCTGGCACAGCATGGCAAGCTCTGCGCCAGAACGCGCCCCCGCCCCCTCGAATGCCGGAAAAGCCGAAGCAACAGCCATCTGCAACGGGTTGCCGCCCTGCCCCGCCACTGCCGCAATGCGCCCGTACCATGACGCTTCTGCCAATTCGCCGCTGCCGCTTACCAGCAGCGCCTGTTTGGCACGCGTCATGGCAACGTACAGCAGGTTCATTTCCTCACGCCGGGCACACTCCTCCTCTGCGGCAAAATACGGCGCGCGCCGGTTGCCGCGCCCGCGCTTGTCCGGGTACAGCGAGAAATGCGCGGGGCGCGGTGCATTGGTCGGCCAATCCAGCAGCACGCCGTAGCTATCGGTCTTGTGGTGCATGTCGTTGGCATCCAGCAGCCACACGACAGGCGCTTCCAGCCCCTTGGCCTCATGCACGGTGTAGATGCGCAGCGCGTGATCGCTTTCGCCCGCTCTCCCCTCGTCCGGCGCTTCTTCCTCCGCCGCGCGCAATTCGCGCAGCTCGGCGAGGAAGCGCGGCAGGCTGGGATAGCGCCCGGCATCCACGCTCAGCGCGATTTCCATAAAGGCCTGCAGGTTGGCACGCGCTGCTTCGCGCTGCTCGGCAGGCAGCGCTGCCACATAGCGATGCGCCAGATCGCCCTCGAAATAAATGCGATCCAGCAGGTCGTGTACCGGCAGCTTGTCGGCGTGCGCCAGCCAGCCGGTCAGCAGGCGATGAGCGCGTTGCAGTTGGGGGGAGGCAGCCCCGTTTTCGGCAACATGCTTCAAACGCGGCCACCAGCAACCGGAATCAGCATTCTGCGCCAGCAATATCAAGTCCTCATCGCTGCAAGAAAACAGAGGCGAGCGCAGCGCCTGCGCCAGCGCCAGATCGGCAAACGGGGTAATCAGGAATGTCAGCAGCGCCTGGATGTCTTCCGCTTCCAGCGTATCGAGCAAACCGCCCCGGCGCGAGGAGAGAAAAGGGATGTGGCGTGCGCGCAGGGCGTGCTCGTATACGCGCAGGTGGGTGCGCTTGCGCACCAGCACCATGATATCGCGGTATTCGGCACGGCGCGGCGTGCCGCCAGCTTCCTGCACGCTCCAGCTCGCGACGATGTCCGCGATGCGGGCGGCGAATTGCCCGGCCTCGATTTCGCGCGCCCCGCTTTGCTCTTCGGCGCGCGGCGTAATGAGCGGGTTGCGCAACACGATGCCCGCGCCCTCTCCTGCCCGCGTCGGGGGAGGCTGGTCTTTTGCTGCGGCAAGCGGCAACACTTCGACATAACCCGGCAAACCCTGGTGATGGGCGATGTGTTCCGCAAAATCCGAAAAACCGTCCGGCTCGCCCTCGAACACGCCGTTCACCGCCTGCAGCACTGCCGGGGCGTTGCGCCGGGTCTCGTTCTGCGCGAGGTAGCGCGCGCCGAATTCCCGGTGCAGGAACGCGCGCGCCACACCGAACAGGCGCGCGTCGGCGCGGCGGAAGCGGTAGATGGACTGTTTGGGGTCACCCACCACGAACACGGTGGGCCGGGAGCCCGCCGCTGCCGCTGCGGCGAACCACGCTTGCAAGGTTTGCCACTGCAACGGGTTGGTATCCTGAAATTCGTCCAGCAGCACGTGCCGGTAGCGGCTGTCCAGCTTGTACTGCATGTACTCGGCGCAGTCTCCCTGATCGAGCAAACGGCATACCTGCCATTCCAGATCGGTGAAATCCATCTGCTGAGAGCGCAGTTTCAGTTCCTGATAATGCTCCAGCAACGCCGCGCCACAATGCAGCGCGGCCTTGTTCATGCGCAAGGCTTCCAGCTCGGACAGGGTATCGCGCACCGCTTGCAGCTTGCCGAACAGCGCGTCGCGCGCCAGCAGGAAGGTTTCCGCATCCTGTTTTTTGGTCGGCTTGAAACTGCGCGGCTCATCGGCCTGCGTATAAAGCACATTCTGCAATACTGCAAAGCGCTCCTGGGCATCAGCCACTTCCCATGCCACCTGAATCTCATTCGCCTTGCTGCACTGCGTCTCCGTGCCGGTTGCCAACACTTTGGCGAAGGTTTGCACGGCGGCATGAAGCGAGGCATCCGCGCAAGCATCGGCGACCGGATCGGCATCCCAGTCCACTCCGAACTCCGCGCGCAACCGCTCCACCGCCCACTGCACCGCATCCTGCTGCCCGCTGCTGTACGCCCACCACTCGGCCCGCTTGGCGACAAAATTTTCCAGCAGCGAACGTGTGCCATGCAGACCGTATTTTTCAAACAGCCATTGCATCTCCCGCGCGAGTTGGCCCTCCGGCGCATCGCGCAGGCTGCCGGCGAACGCCTGCCACGCCTCCTCGCGCAATGCCGCCGTGCGCTCCAGCAACTGCATCCCGGCCGGCACACCGGAATTAAGCGGCGCGCGCCGGATGACCTGCATGAACCAGCCGTGAAAAGTGCTGATGGTGATGGCGGGCTGTGCCAGCAGGACATCGCGGTACAGGCCGCGCGCTTTCGCCAGCAGCGCATCATCTATTTCGTCGAGCGCGCGCTCGCGCAGGAATTGCCTCGCTTCATCGTCGCTGCCGGCCGCAAGCAATTGCAGCCACTCGTGCAGGCGCGCCTGCATCTCCTGCGCGGCCTTGCGCGTGAAGGTGATGGCAAGAATCTCGCCGGGCTGCACGCCGTCCAGCAGCAGGCGCACGATGCGCGACACCAGCAGCCAGGTCTTGCCGCTGCCCGCGCAGGATTCCACCACCACACTGTGCTGCGGGTTGAGGGCGGCCTTGATTTCCATTACTCGCCCCCCTTTGCAACAGGGGGGGCCGTTTCCTGATTCCTGGCTCCCGCCTCCCACTCGCTCTTCCGGCACAGTCCGCGCATCTCGCAATACTCGCAGGCCTCATCCACCCCATGCGCGGGCAGGGCCGCACCGGCGCGCATCTGCGCGAACACCTCCAGCAACCGCTCGACGCTGGCTTGCGCCAGCTCCGGCAAATCCTGCGGCGGGGCAACTGTCACGACCCTGTCTTTTTCGATGCTGATGAACGCGGCCTCGTCGGCTTCATACACATGGGCGTAGCTGGCCAGTTGCACATCCTCGCCCGGCTCCTTGAGCATGTTGCGCAGGTTGGCCGCATCCGTCATCTTGTAATCCGACACGCGGCATTCGCCCGCGCGCGCGTCCACCCGGTCTATGCGCCCGTGCAGCGCCAGCTCATCGTCCAGCGGCAGCTCGAACGGTACCTCGCTGCCCCGGTAACACCAGCCCGCCTGTTCACTTTCCAGTTGCGCGTCCAGATAGGCGGGTATCGCCTGCTGCCAGCGCAGCAGCCAGGCGCGCGCCAGGTAGTCGCGCGCCACGGCGGGCGCAAATACCTCCACGCTGATGCCATGCAGCGCTTCCTCCAGCGCCGCGCGCGGGTGTTCGGCCTGCACCGGAAACCGCTGGTGGAAACGGTGCAAAATGCCATGCACCCACTCGCCGTAATCGCGCTTTTCCACGCCCTCGCGCACCTCGTCCATTTCGTTCAGGCGAAGAATATGGCGCGCATAGAACTGGTACGGGCACGCCACCAGGCTGTTGTAACCGCTGGGAGAAATGCGGGCTGGAACCAGGCCGGACGGTATGCCGGGCGCAGGCATGGCAGCCGGTTCCGGCAGCGGAAAATAGGGCGGACGCACCTGCGCGCCATCCAGCAGGCTGCCCAGTTCGCGCTCAGCCAGATCGTCGCCGTATGCCAGCTCATGCAGCACACGCAGCATTTCCAGGCAGGGGCTCAGCAGGTTCTCCTCGCCGTTCTTGCTGGCCTGCCAGGTGGCCAGCACCGTATCGTTCATCGCGAGCAGCGCCAGCAGGTCATCGCGCTGCTGCGCCCGATGCGCCTCGAGGGTCGGCAGGCCGAGCGAGGCGTGCACCGCGTCGTTGAACCAGACGCTGCCATTGCCCTCGCCCGGCAGATGCGCCGCATCGCAGCCCAGCAGCAGCACCGCGTCGAAGCTGCGCCAGCGCGTGGCGGAAAGCGAGGTAAGCAGCACCGGACTGTCTATGGACTGGTCGCTGAAGGTGCCGGCATCGAGCTGCTGCGCCAGCCAGTGCCGCCATTCCGCACGGCTGAAGCGCGTGGTGTCCGCCGCTAATTCCTGCTGCCAGGCTTGCAGGGAGCGCAGCAGTTGCGCGCCTGCCGCGTCAGTTTCCAGCCCCCGCACCACACCCAGGATGCCCAGACTCTGGTGCAGCGCTTGCAGCCAGCCGCTCAAGGTTGTGCTGCCTTTGCCCAGCGCCTCCGCCGCCTGACGCAGCCGTACCAATACCGTTTGCACTCCAGCCTGCCCTTCCGCCAGATCGAGAAAGGACTGGAGGTGCGAGGCTACGCCGTGCTTGCGCACCAGTTGTTCGAGCTGATAGACCGCCTGCTTGCGCTCGTGCGCCGGTTGATCCGCAAAAATAAATGGGGACTTGAGCAGATCGAGCAGATCCTGGTGGTAAAAATCGCTTTGCAGCGCATCCAGCCAGCGCATCAGCACGGTGCTGGCCGACAGCGTGGACAAAATCCAGCCGGTTTCGTCGCGTATCAGGACACCCGCGCGTTCCAGCAGGGCGCGCACCCGCCGCGCCACGAGGCGGTCGAGCGCCACCAGCGCAATATTCCTTTTGCCTGCCCGCAGCCAGCGCCGCACCTGCACATCGGCGGCGCGCGCCTCCTGTTCCAGACCGTGCGCGCCGAACAGGCGCAGCTTCAATGCGGCGCGAGGATGGTGTTCACGCAAAAGAGCGGCCTGCTCGCGCAAGTGCGCGGAAGCATCACGCAATGCTGCGGCCAGCACCGCGCACTCCGGCTGCTGTCCCGCCATCTCGCGCAGATCGAAAACCGTCACCGGCGCGCGCGCGCGATACGCCTCAATGAAGCGTGCATCCGGCGCAGCCAGATTGGATGCCAGCAGCACGTATAGCGGTGCGCTGGCCTGCTGCGCGAGCTGCGCCAGGCGCTGCTGGTAAGCGCGCGCGACATCCAGTTCGACGCCGGCGCTCATCGCGTACCACAGCTCGTGCACCACGCGTGCCTCGAACTGCATGGCGGCGCCTCCCCTGGCCCGATACGCCCGCTCCAGTTGCGCGAGAAAATCCTCCTCGTCCTGCGGCAGCGTAACGCAATGTTGCGTCAGCTCATCCAGCAAATCCAGCAGCTCGCGCGCGATGCCCCACAGGTCGGCATCCTGAAACCAGCGGCGCGCGCGCAACGCCTGATACAGGACGGCAGCGCGGCAGGTATCGGGAACAACGGTCGCGGCAAGGGGCACCGATTGCGCCCAATCGCCGAGGGTGACCATGCGCGGCAGCAATAATGCGGGGAGGTTTGCCGCTTGCACCAGATGTTGCGCCAGCGGCTGCGCGGCATGGTAGTTGGGCAACAGCACGATCGCGCCGCGCAGGTCTGGAATTTCGTTTTTATGCTGCGCGAGGATGTGGCGCGCGACGCTGTCAAAAAAAACAGCGGACACCGTTTGTGCACCGCTGCTCCTTATTGTTTCCATCTGGAGTCGCAATGAATCAATATTCAAGCAGGTGCAATTTTTCTTTTACACCCTTCCATTCATCCGCATCGGAAGGAGCGTCCTTCTTCGCCACGATGGGCTTCCACCGTTTCGCCAGCTCCGCATTCAGCGCGATGAAATGGCGCTGGCTCTCCGGCACGTCATCCTCGGCAAAAATCGCTTCTGCCGGGCATTCCGCCACGCACAGGGTGCAGTCTATGCACTCGTCCGGCTCGATCACCAGAAAGTTCTGTCCTTCGCGAAAACAGTCCACCGGACAGACATCCACGCAGTCGGTGTATTTGCACTTGATGCAGTTCTCGGTGACAACGTAAGTCATGGTATGGCTCCTGTCAGGATGGGAGATTCATTCCAGCAAAAACCCAAACAGCAGCAATTTCCAAAAACCCGGGAGGCAGTTTGAAATTTGCTATTCAGTTAATCAGCCAATCCCGCAACCCAACGCTGATATAACTGCCGCGCAACGCTTTGCAGTTGCGGCAGCTTGCCCGCCATCTGCGCCTGCATGGCCTGGGCGGTTTGCACGGCGGGGCTGCTGGCGCTGGCAGCAATTTCATCTGCGCCGACATCGCACCATGCGCGGATCATCGCTTCGGTCATTTCCACGTGACATTGCAGAGCGAGGTGTTTGCCCAGCGCAAAGGCCTGATTGGCGCAGTGTGCGCTGGACAACAGGTGAACCGCACTCTGCGGCAGGCTGAAGGTCTCGCCGTGCCAGTGAAACGCCTCGAATGACCTGATTTCGCCGAACCACGCGCGCGCCGTTTCATTGCCGGAAACCCTGACATCGCCCCAGCCGATTTCCTTGACCGGGTTGCGCGTCACCGCGCCGCCCAGCGCCTTGGCCATCAGTTGCCCGCCCAGGCAGTGGCCCAGCACGGGGATATCGCACGCCGCCGCCCCGCGAATCAGTGCCAGCGCCTGCGTGATCCACGGCAAATCATCGTTCACACTCATCGGCCCGCCCATGAACACCAGACCAGAATAGCGCTTGGCATCCTGCGGCACGGCATCGCCCGCATCAATGCGCACCAGCTCCCATGATATGGCGCGCTCATCGAGGAATGCGGCAAAGTAGCCGGGGCCTTCGGTGGCGGCGTGGCGGAAAATGGCGACAGGTTTCATGGGTATCTGAAAAGTTGTATTTCGGCAGACACAGTGCGAACGGATTTATTCAGTGCTGTCTTCGGGTTGCCGGCTGCGCTCCCATGCCGGTCACGGCATGCGGGGGTGGCGCGCAGCAGCGCGCTTCGTGCAGGAAGGGTCCCTTCCTCCCTTGCCATTCGTTTTGTCGCGCTCGATCAGCGCATAAGCGGAATGGTTGTGGATGGATTCAAAGTTCTCTGATTCCACCGCGTAGGCATCAATGCGCTTATCCTTGTTCAGCGCCGCCGCCACATCGCGCACCATGTCCTCGACAAATTTGGGGTTGTCGTAGGCGCGCTCGGTGACATATTTCTCGTCCGGGCGCTTGAGCAGGCCGTACAGCTCGCAGGACGCCTGCTCTTCCGCATAGCGCACGACTTCCTCTATCCATACGGAGCTGTTGGTGCGCACGGTGATGGTGACGTGCGAACGCTGGTTGTGGGCGCCGCGCTCGGAGATTTTCTTGGAGCAGGGGCACAGGCTGGTGACGGGCACCACGACTTTCATGGCGAAATGATACTTCCCGTCAATGATTTCGCCGATGAACAGGACATCGTAATCGAGCAGGCTATTCACTTTGGACACCGGCGCCGTCTTGTTCACGAAGTACGAGAAAGCCATTTCGATATAGCCGGATTGCGCTTCCAGCTTCTCGACCATCTCGCACAGGATGCTCTCGAACGACTCGACGGAAATCTCGCG
>JACRAQ010000016.1 GCA_016213335.1 Nitrosomonadales bacterium | reverse complement strand
CTGGAAGCGGTGCGCGAATTCCTCAAGGAATTTGGCCTGCAATTGGGCGGCGGAGACATGCCGGAGGCGGGCGATTACGCCAAATTGCTCAAACAGGTAAAAGGCCGCCCCGATGCCCCCCTGCTGCAGACCGTGATGCTGCGCTCGTTGCGCCAGGCACGCTATTGCCCGGAGAATGTCGGCCATTTCGGCCTCGGCTATGAGGCTTACACACACTTCACCTCGCCCATCCGCCGCTACCCCGATCTGCTGGTGCACCGCGCCATCAAGGCCGTGCTGGAAGGCAAGCGCTACAAGCCGCTAGAGAAATGGGAGGCATTGGGCATCCATTGCTCGCAGACCGAGCGCCGCGCCGACGACGCCACGCGCGACGTGGAAGCCTGGCTCAAATGCTTCTACATGCGCGACCATCTCGGCAGCGTGTTCAACGGCACCATTTCTTCGGTAACCGGCTTCGGACTGTTCGTAGCGCTCGACGATATTTACACCGAAGGGCTGGTGCATGTGTCCGAACTCGGCGCGGATTATTTCCACTTCGACGCCGCCAAACACACGATGCTCGGCGAGCGCACCGGTAAGCGCTACCGCTTGGGCGATCGCGTGCGCGTCAAGGTCGTGCGCGTGGACATGGAAAGCACCAAGATTGATTTCGTGTTGATGGAAGACACCGGCCCGCTGACCCTGAAAAAAAAGGAGCTTGGGGCGGGGGTATGGGGCGACACGGCATCGAAGAAAAAAACGGTTGCGAAGAAGCAGCGCAATTAGCCTGTTGATCGTCAATCAAATAGCATTGTTATTCCCGCGAAGGTGGGAATCCAGAAGGCTTAAACCAAGAATGTTTTTGAATGACTGGGTTCCCGCTTCGCGGGAATGACAGAATTGGACTTACTGAAGAAAGAGAACAAGCATCATGGCTGACACCCGCATCATTCACGGCTTCCATGCCGTCACTGCACGCATTCGCCAGCACGCCGACAGCGTGCTGGAGCTGTACGTGGATACCCAGCGGCGCGACCCGCGCGCCCGCGACCTGCTCAAACTGGCGGAAGCCAGCGGCGTGCGCGTGGTGCCGGTGGACAGCAAGCGCCTCGACGGCATGGCCGGAAACGCCCGCCATCAGGGCGTCGCGGCGCGGGTGAATGCGGCGCAGAAAGTGCTGCACCTGGACGACGTGCTGGACACCCTGACCGAACCCGCGCTGCTGCTGGTGCTGGATGGCGTGCAGGATCCGCACAACCTCGGCGCCTGCCTGCGCAGCGCCGATGCCTTCGGCGTCCACGCCGTCATCGCCCCCAAAGACCGCGCCGTGGGGCTGAACGCCACGGTGGAGAAAGTTGCCTGCGGTGCAGCCGAAACCGTCCCCTACATCACCGTCACCAACCTTGCACGCACCCTGCGCGAGCTGAAAGAACGCGACATCTGGGTGGTGGGCGCAGACAGCGAAGCGGAAACTGATTTGAGCAGCTTCAAACACACCGGCGCGCTGGCCTGGGTGCTGGGCGCGGAAGGCGAGGGCCTGCGCCGCCTGACCAGGGAAAACTGCGACCAGCTGGTGTGCATCCCGATGCTGGGCAGCGTGGAAAGCCTGAACGTATCGGTCAGCGCAGGTGTGTGCCTGTACGAGGCGAGAAGGCAGCGTGTGGGTTGAGCTGCAGGCTCTGTGCTGATGATTCCACATGGGCTTTAGCCGCTATATGCATTTTCACGGTGCCCCTTGAACTGAGGGTGTCCAGAATTTTGTGTAAACGGAATTGAGCAGCCAAGGCTGTCCCCGATTCGTCAGAAGGGTGGAAGAAATTCGTGAAAGGCAGCAGCGCATCTTTGCTCTGGCGAAGCCGAAATGCGTTGAATGGATGAACACTCATAGAAACACTACCGGTGAAACATTGAAACGCTTTGCCAGTGCTTTCACCTGGCGTGTGTTGAACTCACGCTTGCCGTTCAGTATCGCGGATACGATGCTTTGTCCGCCCAGTTCTTCGGCCAAATCCGTTTGTTTGAGATTATGCTCCTCCATCAGGTAGGCGAGCACTGCAGCCGGAGTGGCTTCGGTTAATGTGTGGTTTTTTGCCTCATAGGTCTCGATTTCCCTGGTCACGAGATCGAGCAATGGCATCAGCCGGTGCGACTCGTTGGCGCCGATGCGGTCGAGCAATTCATCCATGACACGCACACGGCGTTTGTAATCTCTTTCGCTGGTGATCGGGCCAAGCGGCACAAGTTTGTTCAATCCCTGCCAGGCAGTCTGCACCGATGCGAGATCGAGATGGCGTTCAGCGACTATGCTCATTTTCGTTTGCTCCTTTTGTGACCCTTGCTCCACTGGTCGTATTCGGCATGGGTAAAAAATTCCTTGATATAAATCCGCTGGTGCCGGTAGTGGATGATGGTTATCAGCCGATAGTTATTACCCTTGATATTGAAAACCGTATACGGGTCGGCAAAATCCGCAGTCGGCAGCACGGCGCGTACGGTATGGATATCGGCAAAATTTGTCTTTTCGAAGATTTTTCGCCAGCTCGAAAGCGGTTCCGCTGCATCTGCATGGCGGACGGCATAGCCATCCAGCGTTTTCTTCTTGATGACGTTCATTTTGGTTAAAAATAGCAAATTGCTATTTTTATGTCAAGCAATGACTGCCTTAGCATCTCCAATTGATACAGCTTCTCCAGCGCTTCCTTGGTTGATGACGTACCCTGCTGTCAAAGCCCGCGCATAAATTGCGGGCGTAGCGGGCGGGCACCTTCCATGGCTTCATGCAACTGGATCAGCAGCTTTTCCCGGTCGCGGGGAAGGTTGCCTGCCAGCGCCAGGGCATTGGAGGCATGATTGGATCGAAACACGATGTTCTGCGGCGGGTTGAGGCCGCTGATCAGTCCTTCCTGTTCCCTGAGTATGGCGAGGTCGTCCTGCGCTCGGAATGGCTCGCCGAATTTTTTGTGAAACTCCGCCTCGATGCTTTCATCCAGATAAAGCTGCAGCGTGGAGAGGTAAGTGACAGGGGCGCTGTTGAGAAGCGCGATGGTGCTGTCTATGTGTTCTTCGCTACGGGTGCTGCCGCCCAGGCCAAGGATGACCGTGGCCGATACTTTCATGCCGCTCGCGTGCGCCTTGGCCAGCACCTCGGCCATGCTCCGTTGCGTTGCGCCTTTGGTGATTTTCCTGAGTATGAGGTCCGAGCCTGATTCCACGCCAAGGTAGAGCAGGCTGAGTTTGTGCTGCTTCAACAGTTGAAGTTCTTCTGCGCTCTTGCGCTGAATATTTCCGGGCGTGGCATAGCAGGAGACGCGCGCCAGCCTGGGCAGCGCATTGGCCAGCTCGCGCAGGATCGCCAGCAGGTGTGGCGTCGGGAGCGCCAGCGCATCGCCATCGGCAAGGAATACGCGGTGCGCCTCCGGCCATTGTGCGGCTGCCTGATGAATATCGGCAAACACGGATTCGAGTGCGCGCTCGGTGTATTGCTTGCTGCGATACATGGAACAGAAGCTGCACTGGTTGAAGCTGCAGCCCAGGGTGGCCTGGATGATCAGGTTATCGGCCTCGGAAGGGGGGCGGTACAGCGGCATGTCGTACGTAAGGTGCATTTAGTCACTAACCAGTCAACTCTTCACATATTTTGAGAAGACTTGAGCAGAATGGGCGCCTTTCCCAAATGTGCCAAACCATTCCCTCCCCTTGCGCCCGCAAGGGGCAGGCCGTGGTTGTAAAGCCGCTGAAGCGGCAACAACCACGCACCGGGGGGTGAGCCCTGAATGCTTACGCAATCCTCACAGTTCACCCACCCTCCTGCCCCCTCCCGTCAAGGGAGGGGGATGGCGATTTGCAAGAAGTTTTCCTGCTTCGCTCCGGCACGACCGGCTTGGGCTCAAGCTTCATGCGCAAGCAGCGCCTGGTAAAGTGCGAGATCGCGCGCCGAGAAGCAGCAGAAAATCACTTCCTGCAACGAGCCGGGCGTGCGCAGGAATGCCCGCACCGCCGCGACGGCCACAGCGGCGGCCTGCTCCGGCGGGTAGCCGTAGACCCCCGTGCTGATGCAGGGGAAGGTGATACTGGCGAGCTGGCGCAAAGCGGCAAGCGCCAGGCTTTCCCGGTAGCAGGATGCCAGCAGCTCCGCCTCGTTTTGCCTGCCGCCATGCCAGACCGGGCCGACGGTATGGATGACAAACTTCGCCGGCAGCCGGTAACCGCGCGTGATCCTGGCCTGCCCGGCCGGGCAGCCTCCCAGGGTGCGGCATTCCTGCAGCAGCTCCGGCCCGGCTGCGCGGTGGATGGCGCCATCCACGCCGCCTCCGCCCAGCAGCGAAGAATTTGCCGCGTTGACGATGGCGTCAACATGCAATCGGGTAATGTCGTCCTGAAGGGCGCGCAACGTTGTCATGGGTGACTTTCCTGCAAAATTTCTTCTGCGCATTGTATTCCGCTTCTCACCGCTCCCTCCAGCGTGGCGGGGTAATCTCCCGCCGTGTAGTCGCCTGCCAGCAAGACATTGGACAGCGGCGTGGTGTGGGCGGGCCGAAAGAGGCCAGGCTCGCAGGAAAAGGTGGCGCGCTTTTCGGCGATGACCTGCTGCCATAGCGGCGTTGCCGTGATGCCGAGCTGTTCGCGCAATTCCTGCGCCACCTGCTGCGCCAGTTGTTCCTGCTCCCATTCCTGGTGAGGCCCTTCCGCGCTGATGACGGCGGCGATGAGGCCGTGCTGCCCGGCGATCTGCCCGCGATCAAATAGCCATTGCGCGAAGCAGCGATCCAGCCCCAGCATGGCCTGCGGAAGGCGCACGGATTCCGGATATTGCAGATAGATGGTGGTGATGGGCTGAAAGGACAAAGCCTCGATCTGTGCCGCGATGGGCGCGAGTTGCGGCACGGCGCGAAACAGCCGTGCAGAAACGGCGGGCGAAGCGGCGCAGATAACGTGGCTGAAGCGCTGTGATCCCTGCGCGGCGAGCAATTCGATTTGCTCTCCCTGTGGTGCAATGGCTTCCACGCCGCATGAAGTGAATACTTTTCCGCCGCGCTGTCTGACATGTTCCGCCGCGCGTTCCGGAAACAGCGTAGAAAAATTGATGCGCGGCAGCAGGATGTCGCTGTCGCTGCGCGCGCCATTCAGGCTGTCGCGCAGCACGTTCAGCAGCACCTGCGCGGATGCCTTGTGCGCTGGGGTGTTGAGCGCGGCGATGCAGATCGGCTCCCACAGCAGGCGGATCAGCGCATCGTCCTGGCTATGCGCGCGCAGCAGGTCGAGCGCAGCCGTGTCGCGTGGCAACTGGAAGTGCATGGCGCGCAGCGCAAGCATGAAGCGCACGGCGGAGAGCCGCTGCGCGAGCGACAAGCCGCGTGCGCGCATCAAGCTGGCCAGCGTATGCAGCGGCGCGGGCAGGGCAGGGGCTTTCAGTTCAAAGCGGTTGTGCAGGGTGAGTTGCAGCGGCAGGCGCAGGAAATCATCCCCGATATTGCCGCCCGCCTGTTCGATGAGCTTCAGCGTGTGGCGGTAGCAGCCGAGCAGGATGTGCTGGCCGTTGTCAAGGATTAGATGATTCTCCGGCAGGAGGCGTTTGCCCTTCCCCCCACCGGGGGGAAGTTGGAAGGGGGGGGCAAGCGTGCTGTCATCGTACTCCGAAGGGTTGGAACAGAGAACACCGCGCGCCCTCCCGCCAAGTTGCTTTGCGCTCTCGAATACCGTGACCGGGATGCCCCGTGTGGACAGCGTGACAGCGGCAGCCATACCCGCGTAGCCGCCGCCGATTATGGCAGGGTTCATAATTGTTTCTCCAGCATGGGAGAAACAACAATGGTCCCCTCTCCCTTCGGGGGAGGGTTAGGGCGGGGGGAAGCGCGTTCTAGTTTCGCCACCAAGTCTTGTATGCCAGCCACAGCTTGCGCAGCGGGGTGAGCGAGATGCGCTCTTTCAAGACATGGCAGCCGCTGGCGACGATCTCATCCAGCGTGGCGCGGTAGATCGCCGCCATGACGAGGCCGGCGCGCTGCGCCTTGCGGTCTGCCGCAGGCAACTGCTCGAACGCCTGCTGGTAGTAGTATTGTGCGCGCTCGATCTGGAATTGCATCAGCTTCTGGAAACCCCCGGTTTCGCGCCGGTTCAGAATGTCATCCGGGCTGACGCCGAACCGTTGCAGCTCGTCCAGCGGCAGGTAGATGCGCCCGCGCCGCGCGTCCTCGCCCACGTCGCGGATGATGTTGGTGAGCTGGAAAGCCAGCCCCAGGTCGTGCGCGTACTTGAGCGTCCTGCGGTCGTTGTAGCCGAATATTTCTGCGGCGAGCAGGCCGACCACCGATGCGACGCGGTAGCAATACAGTTGCAGGGTTTTGAAATCGTCATAGCTCCGTTGCTGCAAGTCCATTTCCATGCCGTCTATGATTTCCTGCAGTTGTTCTGCGGGCAGGTTGAATTGTCTTGCCGCCGTCGCCAATGCCCGTGTCACCGGGTGCTGCGGCTTGCCTTCGTATATCGCTGCCACCTCGTTGCGCCACCATGCCAGCGTGGCACGCGCCAGGTTTTCGTCGGAACATTCGTCCACCACATCGTCTACTTCACGGCAGAAAGCATACAGCGCGGTGATGGCGCGGCGTTTGTCCGGCGGCAGGAACAGGAAGCTGTAGTAGAAGCTGGAGCCGCTGACGGCGGCTTTTTCCTGACAGTACTCTTCTGGGGTCATTTCGCTTATCGGCAAACGGGTTGGCTGCTCAGTAGGGTGTTGAAAACGTAGCGAGAGGCGATCAGGCAAGGCGGAAATTGGCTAAAAAGCGGAGTTTACACGCAGTAAATGAGCATTTTTAGCCAATTTCCAACGCAGTATCATCGCCTCGCAGTAGTTTTCAGAAGGAGAACGGCGCACTTTTGCCCAGCATGATAACCCAGTCGAGCGGACGCACCACCGGGCGGTGGCGGAACATGTCGAACTGCGCGCTTTCCAGCTTGTCGAGTATGCGGTTGCCGCCCGCAATGATGAGGCGCATTTCCAGCCCGATGCGCCCGGTGAGGATGCTGCCGAGCGGCGCGCCACTTTTCATCATGCCGCGTGCGCGCTGCACCTGGAATTGCAAAAGTTCGCGCCAGGCCGCATCCGCGCGGCCTTCGGCAATGTGCGCTTCGGATACGCCGAAGCGCGCCATCTCGTCTTGCGGCAGGTAAATGCGCCCGATGGCGAAATCCTTAGCCACGTCCTGCCAGAAGTTGATGAGCTGCAGGCTGGTACAGATGGCATCGGAATACGCTTCATTCGCAGGAGTGGCTTCTTCGTACAGATGCAGCAACAGCCGGCCGACCGGATTGGCCGAGCGGCGGCAGTAATCCAGCACCTCGTCAAAATTGGCGTAGCGCTTTTTGGTTACGTCCTGCGAGAAGGCATCCAGCAGGTCGTGGAATAGTTGCAGCGGTAATTGGTGCCACGCAACGATCCCGGCAACATCACGGAACAAGGGCGTCAGCGGTGGCTCACCGGATGCGACGCGATCCAGCTCGGAGCGAAAGCCGTCCAGTTTGGCCAAGCGCTCTTCGTCCGGGATATCGCCCTCATCGGCGAAATCATCGGCCTGGCGCGCGAAGTGGTAGATGGTTTCCACTGGCCTCCGCAGGCGCCTGGGCAGCAGGATGGAGGCGACCGGGAAGTTTTCGTAATGGTCAACGGCCAATGTCTTCTCGGTGCAGCAGGAATACGTATTCATCTCCCGCCGTCACGTCCAGCCAGGTGAAAGGAAGCTCGGGGCAGGCGGCTTCCAGGGCGGCGCGGTTGTGGCCGATTTCCACGATCAGCACGCCGCCTGGAGCCAGGTGCCGGGCGGCATCCCGGAGGATGATGCGCGTGGCGTCCAGCCCGTCTGCCCCGCTGCCCAGCGCCAGTGCGGGTTCATGCCGGTATTCCGGCGGCAAAGCGGACATGGATTGCGCGTCCACATAAGGCGGATTGCTGACAATGATGTCATATTGCCGGTCACCCAGCTTGGCAAACAGGTCGGATTCGATCAGATGTATGCGGTCTTCCAGCCCGTAGTCGCCGACGTTGCGCTGCGCCACGTCCAGCGCGGCGGGGGAGAGGTCCGTTGCATCCACTTCGGCGTTGGGGAAGGCGTGCGCGGCAAGGATGGCGAGACAGCCGCTGCCGGTGCACAGGTCCAGCACTTGCGCCACATTCTCCGGTTCGTCCACCCACGGCGCGAGCCGTTCGCGCAGCAGCTCGGCAATGAAGGAGCGCGGCACGATCACGCGCTCGTCCACGTAAAAGCGGAAATCGCCCAGCCAGGCCTCGTGCGTCAGATAGGCGGCCGGCACGCGATGCTCGACCCGGTTTTCGATGATGTTCAGCACTTCGCCCAGTTCGGGCCGCGTGAGCCTGGCGTCGAGGAAGGGATCCAGGCGATCCGGCGGCAGATGCAGGGTGTGCAGGATGAGATAGGCGGCCTCATCGTAGGCAGTTTCGCTGCCGTGGCCGAAAAACAGGCCGCTCCGGTTGAACTGGCTGACCGCAAAGCGCAGGCAGTCGCGCACCGTTTCCAGCCTGGCGCGCGCTTCCGCCAGAATATTTTCTTCCATCAGTCTCCGCCTCCGCCGCCATCACCTCCGCCATCGCAACTGCTGCCACCATGCCCTTCGCACCCGCCGGGCGAGCTGTTGCCGCCGGAACCGGATGGATCGCCATTGCGTTTTGGCGAGCGGAAGGCCGTCCAGACAAGCCAGAACAGGAGGGCGGGAACGATCAGTTGCAGCAAAGTATCCATGATTTCAAACTGTCAGCAATTTTTTCAGGGTAAGAAAATAAATTTCTGATAACACATCCAGATCGCCTACTGCCACGCATTCGTTGATTTTATGGATGGTGGCATTGAGCGGGCCGAGCTCAATCACTTGCGGGCAAATGTCGGCAATGAAACGGCCATCCGAGGCTCCGCCACTGGTGGAAAGCTCGGCTTCGATGCCGGTAACCTGTTTGATGGCGGCGCTCGCCGCATCCACCAGGTTGCCGCGCGGGGTGAGGTAGGGCTTTGCGGCCAGCAGCCAGGCCAGCTCGTAGCTCAGGCCGTGCTTGTCGAGAATGGCGTGCACCTTCGCTTTCAGGCTATCTACTGTGCTGGCAGTGGAAAAACGGAAATTGAACTCGATCTCCACGGAGCCGGGCACCACATTGGTTACCCCGGTGCCACCGTGGATATTGGAAATCTGCCAGGTGGTAGGCGGAAAATATTCGTTGCCCTGATCCCACACTGCTGCCGCCAGTTCGGCGATGGCCGGCGCGGAAAGATGGATGGGATTTTTGGTCAGGTGCGGGTATGCGATGTGCCCTTGCACGCCTTTTACGACCAGCGTTCCGGACAGCGAACCGCGCCTGCCGTTCTTGATGGTGTCGCCAGTGCGGGACGCCGAAGTGGGCTCGCCCACGATGCAGTAATCCAGCCTTTCCCCGCGCGCCTGTAGCGTTTCCACCACGCGCACCGTGCCATCCACCGCCGGCCCTTCCTCGTCCGAGGTCAGCAGCAGGGCGATGGAACCGGAGTGCTGCGGGCGTGCCGCCACAAATTTTTCGATGGAAGTGACGAAAGCAGCCAGCGAGCCTTTCATGTCTGAGGCGCCGCGGCCATATAACATGCCGTCGCGCACTGCCGGAACAAAGGGGTCGCTGCCCCACTGGTCCAGCGGGCCGGTCGGCACCACGTCGGTGTGGCCGGCAAAACACACGACAGGGCCACAGCCGCCACGCCGCGCCCACAGGTTATCCACGTCGCCGCAACGCAACTTTTCCAGCCTGAAACCGAGCGGCTCCAGGCGCGCGCCGATAATGCCCAGGCAGCCGTCGTCTTGCGGCGTGAGCGAGCGGCGGGCGATAAGCTCTTTAGCGAGTTGCAGGGTGTCTGACATCGGCTGGTTCATCCCGGATAATAAAATTCTGCCACATGCGAGAGACTAAGCCATAGCGGGTGGGAGCGCAAATATCCTGTGCTTACTCGTGGCGCGGAATGCTGCCGTACCTGGCCAGCATGGCCGCGCCAAATGCAGCCTCGGGATGTTGCGCGAGCGATACCGGCACGCCCAGCAGTCTTTCCCTCATTTTTCTCCATGTTTCGTTGTTTGCACCGCCCCCCGTAGTGGCGACAGATTTGAGCGGTGTCGCGCCGAGTTCGGCCAGTTTGGCATAACCGGCGGCTTCGATGCGGCTCAGGCCTTGCAGCAAACCATGCAAAAACGGCACATCGGCAGGGGGGCGCGGAGCAACACGCGGTGCCAGCAGGGGATCGTTGACCGGAAAGCGTTCGCCGGGGCGGGGCAGGGGGTAGTAATCGAGCGGGCTGTCGCTGCCCGGATCAATTTGCGCGCTGAGCTCGCCCAATTGCGCGTCATTGAAGTATTGCCGCAGCACGCCACCGCCCGAATTGGAGGCGCCACCGGCCAGCCACAAATTGCCGTAGCGGTGGCTGTACACCCCGAATTGCGCCGCTTCCACACGATTTTCCGAAAGCAGCTTGAGCACAATCGTGGTGCCGAGCGAGGTGACGGCTTCGCCCGGTTCGCGCGCGCCCGCAGCGATAAAAGCGGCGATGCTGTCCGTAGTGCCTGCGTGTATGGTGCAGGCCGGGTTGACCCCGAAATAATCCGCGATGACAGGGCGGATTTTGGCGATGGTGCTGCCGGGTGCAACCACTCGCGGCAGCAGGTGGGAGTGGGGAACGTGTTTGATCCAGTCCGGCCAGCACAGGTGCTCTACGTCATAGCCGGTCTTGAGCGCGTTGTGGTAATCCGTCACACCACCCGAGCCGGTGAGCATGCCGGTGAGCCAATCCGCCTGATGCATGAAGCAGGCGGCGTGGGCAATGTCGGCCCGCCGCGACAGCCACAGGAATTTTGCCAGCCCGGAAGCGGCGGAGCAGGCGGTATGGCCGGGCGGTGCAAGCTGTTCGAGCTGCCTGGCTTCTTCCCGTGCACGGCTGTCTGAGTAGAGCAGGGCAGGGGAGACCGGCTCCAGTTCGTCATCGCATAGCAGCACCGTAGCGGAAGTCGCCGCGACGGCGATGCCTTGCAGTTGCGCCGCGACGGAAGCGGGCAGACGCCGCAGCAAGCCGAGCAGCGCCTCGCGCCAGTCCAGCGGGGCCTGTTTTTCAGCATCGGGGAAAGCGATGCGGTCCTCGTGAACGATGGCGCCATCGGCATCCAGTACGCTGGCGCGCGCGCCGGTAGTGCCGAAGTCGAGGCCGAGGTAAAGATTCATCCTAAAAACCGTAGTTGATCCACTAAAAACACGAAGCGGGGTAAGCAGGCATTCCGCCGCAAGGCGGAAGCTCGCAAAGGCACGAAATTGGCTGCCTTCTTATGGCAATTCACCCATCAGATATCGCGCTGCTCCCAAAAATGCTTTTGAATTTGTTCGTGTTATTTCGTGACTTTCGTGGATAACCGAGTTTTTAAGGTTCATGGGGAAGAGGTTGATTCGGCAGGTGGATAATGCGCGGGAATGTACCTCCTGGAGTAGAAGGCTTTGCGTGGAATCGTTCTGCAACCGCTGGTTTGTTTTGCTTACCCCCGCATATTCGACTGCCCCTCGAACTTTGCCATTTCCACTACCGGCTGCGGCACCCATCCCGGCATGCGGTGTTCTGCCACAACATTGGTGAAAATGCCGCCGCGCACGTAGAATTTGGCGGTCAGCCGCATGAAGCGCGGCTGGGTGGCAGCAACCAGGTCATCCAGGATACGGTTGGTGACATCTTCATGAAAATGGCCCTCGTTGCGGAATGACCAGATATAAAGTTTCAGGCTTTTCAATTCGATGCAAACGTTATCTGAGATGTAATCGAGGATCAGGGTGGCAAAATCCGGCTGGCCGGTCTTGGGGCATAAGCAGGTAAATTCCGGAATTTCCATGTGGATGAGGTAATCGCGCCCCGGCTTTGGGTTGGGGAAGGTTTCCAGTGTCTTGCCGGGGAGGGGGGTCATTTTGTGCCGGTATCCGGTTCGGTTAGAATAGGCGGAATTATAACGTTAAGACAGCCCCAAATTGCGCCTTTCCCATATCAAGCTTTCCGGTTTCAAGTCCTTCGTTGATCCCACGCACATTGCGCTGCCAGGGCAGATTGTCGGCATCGTCGGCCCCAACGGTTGCGGCAAGTCCAATGTGATAGACGCGCTGCGCTGGGTGCTGGGGGAGTCACGCGCCTCGGCCCTGCGCGGCGAATCCATGCAGGACGTGATTTTCAACGGTTCGGCCAGGCGCAAGGCGGTGGGGCGCGCCAGCGTCGAGCTGGTTTTCGACAACAGCCTGGGCAAGGCGGCGGGGCAATGGTCCAGTTACGCCGAAATTTCCATCAAGCGCGTGCTGCACCGCGATGGCGATTCCACCTATCACATCAACAACCAGCATGTGCGGCGCAAGGACATAACCGACATTTTCCTCGGCACCGGGCTGGGGCCGCGCGCCTACGCCATCATCGAGCAGGGCATGATTTCGCGCATCATCGAAGCCAAGCCGGAGGAGTTGCGCGTATTCCTGGAAGAGGCGGCGGGCGTTTCCAAATACCGCGAGCGCCGCCGCGAAACCGAGCTGCGCCTCGGCGACACGCGCGACAATCTGCTGCGGGTGAGCGACATCTGTTCGGAACTGGAGAAGCAGCTCACGCATCTGGCCGAACAGGCTGAGGTGGCCAAGCGTTACCGCGAGCTGGAGGGCCAGCGCGATACGGCCCAGCAATTATTGTGGCTGGTGAACCGGCAGGATGCCGAGTCCCGCCGCGCGCGTTGCGTCCAGGCTGCGGAAAAAACCCAAAACGAGCTGGAAGCTGAAACCGCCCGTCTGCGCGCCGCAGAAAGCCAGCTGGAAAGTGTGCGCAGCCAGCATTACCGGCTTTCCGATGCGCTGCACGCGAGACAGGGCGACCTCTACGCTACCAATGCCGAAATCGCGCGGCTGGAGCAGCACATCGAGCACTTGAACGGCCAGCGCGCGCGCCTGACCCAGCAACTGGCCAACGGCGAATTGCAGATGGGGCAACAGCGCGGCCAGTTGCAGGGCATGCAGAGCCTGCTGGCGCACTGGCAGCAACAGCAGCAGGAAGCGGGCCTCAAGGTCGAGCTGTGCGAGAACCATGCCGGCACCGAAGCGCTGCACCTGCCGCAGGCGGAAGCAGCGGCACGCGCCGCCCAGGAGCGCCATAACGCGGTGCAACGCGAACAACTGGTGCTGCAACAGCAACTGCAACTGGCCGATACCCAGCGCGAGCACATCCAGCGCAATTTGCAGCAACTGGACGGGCGCCGCTCACGTTTGCTGCTGGAACAGGATAACCTGCCGCAACCCAACACCGAGGCGCTGGTGCAGGCGCAGCAGCAAGCCGCCGAGCTGGAAGCCGAGCGTATCGCGCAGCAACAGCAGCTGGCGCAGCTGCAGGAGCAGTTGCCCGGCGCCGATGCGGCACGGCATAGCCAGCGCGTTGCGGCGCAGGAGCTGGAGCGGCAACTGGCGCAGGTGGAGGCGAAACTTGCCGCGCTCAAGCAGTTGCAACAGCGGATTGATAATGACGAAAACCTGAAACAGTGGCTGGCCAAACACCAGTTGGACAAGCTGCCGCGCCTGTGGCAATCCATCGGCATCGAAACGGGCTGGGAAGATGCGCTGGAAGCCGTATTGCGCGAGCGCCTGAACGCGATCGCCCTGCAAGGATTAAACGAGGCCGCCGCCTGGAGCGATGAGCCGCCGCCAGGCAAGCTGGCGGTGTTCGCGGCCGATGGCGCTCGCACCCCCGCGTTACAGGGTGCTGAACTCGCTCCATTATCTGGTTTTGTCACCTGCCGCGACGAGCGCGCCGCACCTGTGGTCGCGGACTGGCTGGCCGGGGTGTATGCCGCGCCAACGCTGGCACAGGCGCTGGGCCTGCGCGAACGTTTGCCTGCCGGGGCGTGGCTGGTAACACCGCAGGGCCATCTGGTCGGGGCGCACAGCGTACTGTTCCATGCGCCAGACAGCCAGGTGCATGGGGTGCTGGCGCGCCAGCGCGAAATCGAGCGCTTGGAACAGGAAGCCCGGCAGCAGGCGGCGGCGCTGGAGCAGGGCAAGCTGCTGGCGGGGCAGGCGGATGAAACCTATCACGCCATCGAAGGGCGCATCGCGCCGCTGCGCACGGCAGGCAGTGAATTGCAGCAGCGTCAACACAGCCTGCAGATGCAGATTCTGAAACTGACCCAGGCAGGCGAGCGCAGCCGCGAGCGCGCGTCGCAAATCGCGCACGAATTGCAGGAGTTGGCCGACCAGTCAGCCGGCGAGCTACGCCAGAAACAGGAAATCGCCGAGCGTATGGAGGCGCTGCGCGAAAACATGGCGGCGCAGCAAGCCGAAGCGGAGCAGGCGCGGCACCAGGCCGCCGTGCAGGAATCGCGTCTGCGCGAACAGCGCGAGCGCTCGCAAAAGGCGCAGCACGAATTGCAGGAAGCACGTTATTTCGCCAAGACCTGCGCCGACAAGATCACCGACCTGGACCGCAACCTGAAGCAGATCGGCCTGACGCTGGCACAGCTGGAGCAGACCCAGGCGGTTTGCCGCGACGAGCTGGCGCATCTGGATGACAGCGCCAGCAAGCAGCAGTTGCAGGAGGCGCTACAGCAGCGCCAAGCACGCGAGCAAACGCTGGCGGAGGCGCGCAACGCGCTGGAACACGAAACGCTCGGTCTGAACAGGCTGGAACAGGAACGCCTGTCCTGCGAGCAAAAATTGCACCCGTTGCGCGAGAAAGCCGGCGAGCTGGCGCTCAAGGAGCAGGAGGCACGCCTGCATTTCGAGCAGTGGGCGGAGCAATTGCGGGGAATAGACGAAGCGCCGTTGCTGCTGTTGCTGGAAAACGGCAAAGCCAAACCCGGCGCGCTGCAAAACGAGTTAAACCGCCTGAACGACGAAATTGCGGCCTTGGGTGCGGTCAACCTCGCGGCGCTGGAGGAACTGAATGCAGCGCAGGAGCGCAAAGCCTATCTGGATGCGCAGGCAAAGGATCTGAATGAGGCGATAGAAACACTGGAAAACGCGATTCGACGCATAGATAAGGAATCGCGCGATTTGCTGATGGCGACCTACGATGAGGTGAACCGCCATTTGTCGGAAATGTTCCCGGTGCTGTTTGGCGGCGGCGAGGCCCGGCTGGTGCTGACCGGCGAGGAAATCCTCGACAGCGGAGTGCATATGATGGCACAGCCGCCGGGCAAGAAAAACACCTCGATTCATCTGTTGTCGGGCGGCGAAAAGGCGCTGACCGCGATCGCGCTGGTGTTTTCCCTGTTCCAGCTCAACCCGGCGCCGTTCTGCCTGCTGGACGAAGTGGACGCCCCGCTGGACGATACCAACACCGAGCGCTTATGCAAGCTGGTCCAGAAAATGTCGCAGCACACCCAGTTCGTGTTCATCAGCCACAACAAGATCACCATGGAACTGGCCCAGCAACTGGTGGGGGTAACCATGCAGGAGCAGGGGGTGTCGCACGTGGTGGCGGTGGATATCGAGGAAGCGCTGCGTCTGCGCGATAACAGCGCGATTGCTGCCTGAGCTGGCCAGGAAAATCCAGGGCTAGTTGCACTCGGCGGCAATTCGCTGGCGGATTTCCGCAAGTTGCTGCTGCCGGGCCGTCTCGTCCATGAGGACTCTTTCGCCCTTTTCGTTGTAGCTGGCGATTCGCGGGCTCTTTTCCATGGTGGTCAGATTGGCGCGCAGAGACGAGCAATATTTTTGCTTGGCCAAGGCGGCCTCCTGCTGCTGGGCCGCTTTCTGCTCGGTTTCTTCCCTTGCTTTCAGAGACTTCTTCAGGTCTGTTTCGCGCTCGATGTAGGTTTTTTCTGCCGGGACACCGCTGGCAGCCGATGGGGCAATCAGCGTTTTCGCTTTTACATTGGCAGGCGGCGGCTCGTCGGAATAATGCACTTTGCCCTCGGCATCCACCCACTTGGTGAGTGCGCCGTGGGCGCTGAAGCTAAGCAACAACAGGCAAACCGGCAGGCAGCGTTTCATTTTGTGTTTTCCTTGTGACGGATGCGCAAAAACTAACGGTTTATTCGAGGTGCGTCAACTTGTTATTGGAATTGTATTAGAAATTGTTGGTGGCTGTGCGTCGCCCGCCTCCATCAGCGACATGTGCTTCTGCTTCCTGACCTTGTCCACCAGCTCGACGACTTGCCACATGATGTATAGCCCTCCGTAACTTGGAGTAACCGCATGCCGTTGAACACCACGATCAGGCTGGCTCCCATATCGGCGAAAACCGCCATCCAAAGCGTGGCTTTTCCTGCAAGCGCCAGGATGAAGAATATCGCCTTGATGCCGATGGCCAGCGTGATGTTCTGCCGCAGCACACGAGACGTGTCTCGGCTTAGCCGGATGAAGTGCGGCAGTTTGCGCAGATCGTCATCCATCAAGGCCACGTCGGCGGTTTCGATGGCGGTATCGGTTCCGGCGGCGCCCATGGCGAAGCCGATGGATGCCTTGGCCAGCGCCGGTGCATCGTTGACACCGTCGCCTACCATCCCGGATTTGCCGTAGCGGCGGGTCAAATCGTCAATGACCGCCAGTTTGTCCTCCGGCAACAGATTGCCACGCGCATCGTCTATGCCTACCTGAGCGGCGATGGCACTGGCCGTAGTCTGGTTGTCGCCGCTCAACATCACCGATGCCACGCCAAGGGCGCGAAGCTGGCGGATTGCATCGGCACTGTGTTCACGCACCGTGTCTGCAACACCGATGACGCATAGCGGCGCGCTTTCGGTGGACAGTATCACAGCCGTCTTGCCTTCCCCTTCCAGCCGCCTGAGCACTTCCTCGACATGCAGCCCGCAGATACCCAGTTCCTCGCACAGCCGATGGTTGCCTACATGGTAGAGCTGTCCATCGATAACCGCTTTCGCGCCGCGACCTGTGAGGGACTCGAACGAAGTGACTGGTAGCAGCGGGCGCTCAGTCGCCTTCCCGCCAGTAGGTGTTTGCCAAGCCGATGTGATGGCGTTCGCAATGGGATGTTCAGAATGTGCGTCCACGCTGGCGGCGAGCTGTAACAGCGTGCCTGCCGGCAACTCGACCAGCGGAATTACATCGGTCACGACAGGCTTGCCGTGGGTGAGGGTGCCGGTCTTGTCCAATGCCACGACCTTGATCAGTCGGCCATTCTCCAAATGCACGCCGCCCTTCACCAGAATGCCCTGTCTTGCCGCAGCGGCGAGACCGCTCACCACGGTAACAGGAGTGGAGATCACCAGTGCGCAGGGACAGGCGATCACCAGCATGACCAGCGCTTTGTAGAGCCACGGCTCGAACGCAGCGCCGAACAGCAGCGGCGGCACGGCGGCCACCAGAACCGCGAATGCCACGACGGCAGGGGTGTAGTAGCGCGCGAATTGGTCAACGAAGCGTTGCGTCGGCGCGCGCTGGCCCTGCGCCTCCTGTACCGAACGAATGATGCGGTCCAGCGTGGTGTGGCCCTTGTTCGCGGTGATGCGGAACTCCAGCATGCCGCGTTCGTTCAGCGTGCCGGCGAAAACCGGATCACCAGCAGCTTTCATCACTGGAATGCTTTCCCCGGTAATCGGTGCCTGATTCACCGAACTGCCACCTGCCGTAACCACACCGTCCAGCGGGATACGCTCACCCGGCTTGACTCGGGCGGTTTGTCCCACTTGCACGTCGGCTGCCGACATCTCGCGCCATTCGCCGCTATCGAGGCGCACAGTGGCAGTTTCCGGGGTCATGGCCATCAGGCCGCGAATCGCGTTCTTGGCACGCTCCAGCGAGAGTGTTTCGATCATCTCGGCCAGTGCGAACAGGAAGATCACCACCGCAGCTTCCGGCCATTCCCCGATGGCGATCGCGCCAATCATGGCGACGCTCATCAGAAAGTTCATGTTGAGCGTGAAGGTCTTGAGCGCGATCCAGCCTTTCTTGAGCGTACTGGAGCCACCGGTGGCGATTGAGAAGAGGGCGAGCGCAATGACGGCAGGCGAGTTTTCCGCTGTCCCTGTCCATGCGAGGATTTCCGCAGCCAGAGCAGCGGCGCCCGACACTGCCATCATCACCCATATCTTTCGTGACACTGCTGGCGCATCCGCTTTGCAACCGGAACATTTGCCCTGCTGTGCTTGCATCGCAGAAACAGCTTCCATGCCTATTTCACGCAAGGCGTCGAGAATAGGCTGCTCATCGTCCAGCGTATGCAAAACGTTAAGACGGCGAGCCATAAGATTGAACGCGAGTTCGCCGATACCAGGCACTGATCCGAGACGTTTGCGGATCAGTGCCTCCTCGGTCGGACAGTCCATATTGCGAATGACAAATACCGACTGCTTCATTTCAGAACCTCACAGATATGGCGATTCCTTATTTCTGCGGCCACATCCATTGCTGATGCTGCATCATCTGATCCATCATCATCTGCATCATGTCCATGCGGTTCTGCATCATCTCCGGGTTCATCATTCGATTGCCCATCATCGGGCCACCGGGCATCTGTCCACCCATACCATGCATTCCTCCCGTGCAGCAACCCTGATGCATTTGCTCCATCATCACCCCGCCACAGCACAGGTTCATTGTCTGCATCGCTTGTTGCATGGTTTTCCAGTGCTCCTGCATTATGTTCTGGCGTTCCTGTGGGTTGGTCGTCTGCCGAATTTTCTCCATCTGCTGCTGCATGAGCCTGATTTGCTCCAGCCATTGGGCAAGTTGTTTTTCCTGTTCGGCACTGCTGGGCGCTGCTTTGCTCTGTGCGGCGGCTTTAGCCGCAGGCGCACCGGCTGCCATGAGTACGGGTGTTGACAATGTCAGCGCGGAGGCGATAGCTAAAGTAACAAATCGTTTCATGATGATCTCCTTCTTAAAGTTAAGTGGAAAATTACTCAAATCGCACCGGGAACGCTGCGCCAGTCTGATCCGTGCAGACGCCCGCCGGCTTTGTGAGGGACGCCCATATCAAACGGCACGAAAGTTCAGGCCCTTCTGCGGATACGGCAATTGTCTCGATGGAAAAAAACTCATGACCGGCGTCGAGCCCGGCAAAAATCCGATCCCAATGCTTCCGGTCGGCAATAAAATAGCGTTTGCGCAGGACTGCCAGGTCAGTCTGGTGTTCGACGGCGAATCCATTAGCTTCATAACGGCGGTTTGGTGTCTGCAATACGAGGCGGTTGCTCTTACCTCGATCATGGATCAGCTCCCCGCCAATGAATGGAGCGTTGCCTTCCTTGGCCATCTGATGAACAGGGCCGACGCAGCCGGTTAGCAACAAAATGGCCAGCATGCCCAAATAAAATGTTTTCATCGCATTTCCTTCCATTATTCAAAATCTGTAGTGCGGCGGCGCAAAGTTGACCCGGTGTCGGACGCGCGCCGCACTGCGCCGAACCGTAAGTAATTCCATCAATAGTGATTGGCGTGATGTTCGTCTCCATCATTACCCAACGGCCACAGTTGGTGGGCATCCAGCAGCAGGCGATAGTGCGCTTCATTGGCGTCGAGTTGTGCGAGGTTTTCTGCAAGTGAAGATTCCAGAGCAAAGCGGCGTGCAATGAGGCTGTCTGACAGGCTGCTTTCGCCCAAGCTATAAGCCTTGCCGACCAGTTCGGCATTGCTGCGGATCGCTTGTGCCGCCGCGTGCGCCTGTTGCCAGGTGGCGAAGCTGCTCACGGCTTGAGTATGTGCGGCATAGATATCGCCCTCCAAACGGCGTTTCACAAAGGCTTCCTGGTCGGCGGCGATGGCGGCCTGTTGTGCGGCTCCTTCAGCCGTCGCGCTGCGTTGCCCGAAAGAGAGAGGAACACTGAGATATACGCCGGTCACTCTTTCGTTTCCACTTGCTTCATTTGCGTAGCGCACCCCGACGGTAGGGTCGGGCAGTTGGTCGGCGTGGCTGCGCTGTGCCAGCAGTTGTTGCACGCGGCTTTGCTTCTGCGCCATGCCGAGTTCGTGGTTGTGTTCGAGCACGCGCGATTTCCAGAAAGCGAAATCATTCTCGACGGCTTGCGGTATAGCGGGAGGCAATTTTTCCGGCAACAGGATAGCGGGAAACTGGCGCGTCAAATCATTGCCAGCGAGTTGTGCGCGCAAGTGGGCCTGGTGCCATGACACGACGGCTTGTGCGGCGGCGGCTTGTGCCTGATTCAATTCCAGCTTGGGCGCATCGCCTGCCTTGACGCGCTTCTCGGCCATTTGCGCTTGTTGCTTGAGGATGTCCACCTGCTGTTGCCACAGATCGGCCTGTGTCTGCTCGCGTTGCCATGCGAACCACAGTTGCAGCAGCGTGCGCCCGGCATCATGGCGCGCATCGCCAAGCGCGTATTCGGCGCGTGCGACACTGGCCGCGCCGATGTCTTCATCAATGCCCACCTTGTTGTACAGGCGTAGTGGGCGTTCCAGCGCGACATCCCATTCCTTCAGGTTTTGCCCGGTGTCGACAATCTTGCGTTGCCCCGTGCCGGCGCGCAGGTTGAACTCGTAATTGCCGCTGTTCCATTTGCGCTGATTGGCATGTTCCATTCTCAGCTCGCTGGCTGCATTCAGCACCGTGAAATGTTGGTTCAACGCGCTTTCAATTTGCGCCAGAGGCGGCAGGTCTGGGCGATTGGGTTCTTCGGCATTGGCGAAGCCGCCGGACAAAGCCAGCCCTAACAGGCCGATTACCACGCTCCTCTTTCTACTGAGCGTAGCGGTCGTAGCTTTAGCTACGGGAACCGCACGGCCTACCCCTTGCGGGTGCTCCACTCTCCGTTTCATACCAGCCTCCCGAATTCAATGACCGGCGTTATCCAGTAAGCCACCTCCGGGTTATGTTCTTCCTGCTTGAGGCAAGCAATGAGTTCATGCGCATCGTCGAGGTTCATGATGGTTTGGATTTGCACGCGCCGCGAGCGCCCGCGCACTTGTTCGATCATGCTCGACAGGAATTCATTTTTGCTACCGCCTTCCAGGTTGAGTACAGAGAAGCCATACACCCATTCGGGATGTCCAAGCAGGTGATCTACCAGCCGCTCTTCCAGAGAGCGATGGCAGACCAGCGTCAAACAGCAATTCACATCTTTCATGATAATTTCTCCATACGTTTCAGGCCGAAGCGGCGGTATAGGATGGGCAGCATGATGAGCGTCAGCAACGTCGAGCTGATCAAGCCGCCGATAACGACGATGGCAAGCGGTTTCTGGATTTCGGAGCCGGGGCCGGTGGCAAATAGCAGCGGCAACAGCCCGAAAGCGGTGATGCTGGCTGTCATCAGCACCGGGCGCAGGCGACGCTTTGCGCCTTCAAACACGACTTGGGTAATGTCTGTCCCCTCGGCGTGTAGTTGGTTAAAATAAGACACCATCACCACGCCGTTAAGCACCGCAATTCCCAACAGCGCGATGAAGCCGACCGAGGCGGGAACGGACATATATTCGCCGCTGGCCCACAAAGCCAGTACACCGCCGATCAAGGCGAACGGGATGTTGGTCAGCACCAAAGCGGCTTGCCTTACCGAACCGAAAGTGGCGAACAGCAACATGAAGATCATGCCGAGCGCCACCGGAATGACTATGGTGAGCCGTGCCGCCGCGCGTTGTTGATTCTCGAATTCCCCGCCCCAAGTCAGGCGGTAGCCTTCCGGCAATTTGATTTGCGCGGCGACAGCGGTTTTAGCTTCCTCGACGAAACCCACCAGATCGCGTTCATGCACATTGCTTCGCACCACCACCATGCGCTGGCCGTTTTCCCGATCCACTTTTACCGGGCCATCCACACGCTCCAGTTTGGCGACCGCCGACAGCGGCATGCCTTGTCCGTTTGGCAAGGGCAGGGTGAGTGCGGCAAACAGTGCGGGGGATCGTTGAATGTCGCTTGCGCCACGCATAACCAGCGGGGTGCGTCGCCCGTCTTCAATCACCGTGCCGAGCTGCTGGCCCTCGATCTGGCTGCGCAGGATATTGCCGATGTCGTCTACACTCAAACCCAAACGGCCCGCCGCGAGGCGGTCTATCGCCACGCGGTAATACTGCACACCGCTATTCTCCGTGGTATACACATCCTGGCTGCCTTTGATGCCTTTCAGCACCTCGACCATTTGCTCGGCAGTCTCGTTGAGCTTGTTCAAGTCTGTGCCGAAAATCTTGATCGCCACATCACCGCGTGCACCGGTCAGCATTTCCGAAACGCGCATGGCAATGGGTTGGCTGAAGCTGTAAGAAATTCCCGGCAGTTGCTCCAGCACCTCGCGCAGTTCGTTTATCAGTAATTCCTTGTTTGGCTTGCGCCATTCTTTCATGGGCTTTAGCACCAGAAAGGAATCGGTCTGGTTAAGCCCCATCGGGTCCAGGCCAATCTCATCAGAACCGGCGCGCGCCACGATGCTTTTTACTTCCGGCACATGTTTCATGATGGCCTGTTGAATTTTCAGGTCGAGTGCCGCCGTTTGCTCCAGGCTGACGGAGGGCAATTTTTCTATGCCGACGATGATGTCGCCTTCGTCCATTTCCGGCATGAAAGTCTTGCCGATTTTGGTGTACACAGCGCCGGTGATGACCAGCATGACCAGCGCACCGATGATGACCACGCGCTCTCTGTTTAAGGCGCGTTGCAGCAGCGGTGTATAAACACCCATCGCCTTGCGTACCAGCCACGGTTCCTGATGGCTGACCCGCTTGAGCAGGAAAGAAGCAAGCATCGGCACCACGGTCAGCGACAGCAGCAACGATGCGGCCAGCGCAAACACGATGGTGAGGGCAACAGGAATGAATAATTTGCCTTCCAAGCCTTGCAAGGTGAGCAGCGGCAAAAATACGATGATGATGATGGCGACCCCGGCGGCAACTGGTGTGATGACCTCCTTCACTGCGCGGAAAACGATATGCAGATGCGATAGCTTTTTGATGTTCTTATCATGCGCGAGATGTGACTCGATGTTTTCCACCACCACCACCGCTGCGTCCACCAGCATGCCGATTGCGATTGCCAGGCCACCCAGGCTCATCAGATTGGCGGACATGCCAAACTGCTGCATGAGAATGAAGGTGAGCAGCATCGCGAGCGGCAGGGTGATCGCCACCACAATGGCTCCGCGCAGATTGCCGAGGAACAGCACCAGCAGAATGACGACCAGCACGATAGCCTCGGTGATGGCTGTGGAGACGGTGCCGACCGCGCGCTCCACCAGATTTCCGCGATCATAAAAAACTTTAGTAGTAACACCTTGCGGCAGCGTGGGCGCGAGTTCCTGCAATTTGGCTTTCACAGTGGCGACGATTTTTTGCGCATTTGCACCGCGCAGGCCGACTACTATTCCTTCCACTGCTTCGCCTTGCCCGTCCTTGGTTACAACACCAAGACGAGTCAGGCTGCCGATGCGCACCTGCGCGACATCACCGACGCGAATCGGGCTTCCGTCATGGCTGGCGACGACAATGTTACGCACATCCTGTAGGTTGTTGATGTTGCCTTCGGTGCGCACCAGCAGCGCTTCATCACCATCGCTAAGACTTCCTGCGCCATCGTTATGATTGTTGGCTTGTATGGCTTGTTGCAGCATGGCAAAAGAAATGCCGTGCGCGGCGAGGGCATGGTGATCGGGCACCACTTCAAAGGTGCGCACCAAGCCGCCTATGGTATTGACCTCGGCCACGCCGGGCAGGGTGCGCAAGACAGGCCGTATCATCCAATCCAGAATAGTGCGGCGCTCCTGCAGGGAAAAGTTTTCGCCTTCCACGGTGAACATGAACATATCACCCAGCGGTGTGGTAATCGGCGCGAGGCCGCCAGTGACATTGTCCGGCAAGTCACGTTGCGCGTTATTCAGCCGCTCCGCGACTTGCTGGCGCGCCCAGTAGATGTCGGTGCCCTCACTAAAATTGATGGTGATGTCGGCAATCGCATACTTCGAGGTGGAGCGCAGGATGTCCTGGTTGGGGATGCCGAGCATCTCCAGTTCGATAGGCGCGACGATGCGCGCCTCGACTTCCTCCGGCGTCATACCCGGCGCCTTCATGATGATCTTTACCTGTGTCGGCGAAACATCGGGAAACGCATCAATCGGCAAGTCGCGGTACGACACGATGCCCACACCGATCAGTAGCAGCGTTAACGCAGCCACCAGCATTCGTTGTGTGAGGGAAAGTTCAACCAGTTTGGTAAACATTATTCGTCCTCTCCACCGCCTATGCCCATCATGCTCGACTTGAGCGTCGAAACGCCGCGCACGGCGATTTTTTCATCACCCTTAAGCTCGCCGCTGACTACACTGTTTTGTGCGCCTTCGTTCAGCACATTGATGGTTTGTGCGCGAAAACCTTGTGGAGTTTCCACAAACACCACCGTCCTGCCCGCGATGCGCGAAATCGCGCTGTTGGGAATGTTCCACTGCGCACCGCCGTTCGCGTTGATGCTGATGCTGGCTTCGACAAACTGGCCGGGGCGCAGATTCTCTGCGCCTTGCTGGATCATGGCTCGCAACAAAATGGTCTGGTTGGCACCGGTCAGACTGCGCCCAATTGCGGTGAGTTTGCCGCTTGCCGCATAAGCAGGAACGGTAACCGCCGCACCTATCTTGAGGTCGCGGGTGTAAGCAAGCGGCGCCTGGATTTCCAGGGCGAGCGGTTTGAGCTTGGCAATCATGAACATCGGCACGGCAGCATCGAGGCGTTGACCTGCGCTGGCCGATTTTTCCAGCACCACACCATCAATCGGTGATGTCATAGTGAGTTGGCTGCTCAAGTTGTTATCGGATTGCAATTGCGCGATGGCGGTATCCGACATGCCGGAGAGACGCAGTTGTTGTTTGCGCTCCGCCAATGCCGCCTGGGCTTCGATTGCCATGCCCTTGGTAGCACGATAACGGCTCTCGGCGATGATGCCGTCTTTCCATAAGGCTTCCTCGCGGGCAAGATTCTCTTTGGCAAGTTGGTTTTGTACGCTGGCCTGCAACAAACCACGCTGCGCCTCGGCCAATGCAGGGCTTTGCAATCGCGCAATCGGTTGCCCTTTTTTGACGCTATCGCCCACCCCAACCAATGTCTGTTCAACCATCGCCGGAAGCGGTGTGCTGATGACGTACAGTTGATTGGGGGGGATGACAACTTGTGCGGGTAACCCGGATACTTCACCAGATTGTTTGGCAGGCAGAGCAGCAGTGGTGATACCGAGTGTTTGAATTTGTTTGGCGTTGAGCGCCAGTTCATCGGATGCCGAGGCGCTTTGCGAAACGCACAAGACCAGTAGCAAATAAGAAAGTATCGTTTTCATATGAAACTCCAGATGCTGCGCGGACGCAGCATCGCAAATTGAAATCAGACTGAAGCTAGTAGGAACGGCTTATGGCAGCCTCTGTAATGCGATCAAGCTTCCCGGCAGTCACAATCTTGGGGAAGGGGGCCATGCCTGACTTCGCGCGAGGCATGGAGCAGCATTACAAAAACCTAGGGATGGTCAGGAGGTGTGTCGCGGTGGCCTGAAAAGGCCGTCAGGGAAGGAATAATCGATGACGAAGGAGATATTGAAAAATTGCCTATTGGCAAATTCTGGCGCTACAAAAATCCACTGGTTGAGCAATCCAACCAAATGGACGGCAGCATGGCACCAATGATTGCATGGGCTTTCCAGAGAGCCGCCTTGGACAGCGAAGGATTCAACCTGAGAGCTGCCGGCATCCACCGCCATGCTGCGCTGCTCGCCAAACCACACGTCGGTCACAGCTTCTTTGTTGAACATCCAGCCGCACGCATTAATCATGAGCGTGATCATGAGAAGGTAAACGGCACGACGAGTCAGGCTATCCATGCTCGCAGTCTAAATGGTACGGCTATGAAGCGCAATCGCTTCCAGGAAGATGCATATAAGACTGTCTGACCTAATTGCGTTGCGTGTCTTGTGGGCCATTTTGGCGAACTCTGATTTTTAGAGTCCCCTTTATAGAGCTGCCTCAAGCCGTACACCAACTACCCAAGCATCCTTTGTAGCGGGATTCATATTCGGGTGGCGGACATATTGCAGCGTGGGTTGTAGCGCGAGCCAAGGCTTAACCTGTGCGCGATAGGTCGCTTCCACACTTGTTTCGCTGCCTAAGCTGGCGTTAATGCGTTGGTAAGGTTCGCTGGCGTGGCTGACAGTGATCCCAATGGCGGCAATATCATCGTCGTATCCGGCAAACAGGCCAAGGTAGTGCAATCCAAGGCTCCCTGTCCAGTCAGCTTGGTGAATATCCTTGTTTGCCACGCCAAAACGGACAAAACCTGACAATCCCTGCGAGGGATGATCTCTCTCGGCCAGCAACGTACGTTCCGCCAGAAAGTAAGCGCCACGGTTTTGGCGGCGCACACCCACATTGGCGGGGTCTTGATCGTCGGCACGCGCAGAATAGTTCCAGAAACCGATGGCTGTCTTGTTGAAAGATTCGCTTTCTTCGCGTGCATCCTGATTGGCTGATTCAGAAGACTGCTCATTTGTTTGCGGTGTATAACCAAATTCGATAATAGAGAGCGTGCCGTCCCCATTTCCAAGTTTGATATGTGTGCCGTGCGGGTTGTTAGGATCGCCCGGCACACCATCCGTCAAAGCGCCTTGCAGGTAAAAATTCTGGCTGGACGAGGTGTATTTCACGCGCATCGCCAAAGCACCAACCGGATAAATCGGTGGGCTTGCCTGTCCCAAGTCATTCGCCATGCCGTAAGGAGTCTGGGTAAATACACCAGAGGTGTCGGTGACGTAAAATTCGGAATCAACCGCATATAGGCCAGCTAGCACTGACAGGCTGTCATCGAAGAAGTTTTTTTGCAGCCAAGCATGGAGGAACTGGGCAGTATTTGTGCCCACCTCGATGTTGTTCACACTGACGAAGCTATCAATATAATCCTGGTTAAATTTGCTGCCAAGCTCACTGTGGTATTGGATGAAAGCGGTGGTAGCATCCCAGTCCAGCAGCTTTTCCATATCCATCCTGATTCTGGCATCGGTGTATCCCATCCATGCAGTACCACGCTTGATACCCCCGGATGTGTTTGTCAGCACATCGCTCTTGTGGTTGAATTCCAAGCTTATGCCCTTGCTGTAAAGGTTAGAACGTGTTCCGCCCCAATCGCCAGTCAGCGTTTCCGAGCCCCAGTCCGGGCTGTTCTCCTCGGCGGCATTAGCAGATCCGGTAAGCCAAGAAAAAACCAACAAGGTAAAAAGAAAAAAATTTACTCGTTGAAAATAAGTTCCTGCTGCGAACATGAATGCCCCCTTATGAATTTGTTTTTTTCAAGGATACTTCAATAGAGTTTTCTGAATATCTCTCTATCTTTTTGTATATCGGCAAAAAATCTCATTCTTGAGCAAAAAATGGTTTGTTTGGAAAAAATGTTGTAATGGCTTTGATAATGCACGACCGTACCGCGAGCTATTCTGCCTTGCCGGCTCCAACACTTCGCATAATGTGTATTATGTCAAACAACATGCTTGGCAAAATAGCCGCTGTTTGTGTTACCTAACCATCTGATTCATTTCTATGATTGGCAAAAGTATCGCCAGAACAATCAGCAGCACTACTCCACCCATAACCAGAATAAGCACTGGCTCCAGTAAAGAAGTTAGCACCGATATGTAGCTTGCAATTTCCTGCTCTTGCTGCCTGGCTGCCCGATCAAGCATGGCATCCAGCCTGCCGCTGGATTCGCCGCTCGCAATCAGGTGGACCAGTATGGGTGGAAATAAGCTTGAAGCTGCAAGCGCCCGGCTTAGGGCGGCACCCTCGCGGACTTTTTTAGCGGCATCTTCCAGCGCTTGGCGCATGGGCAGGTTGGCTACAACATTGCTGGCGGACTGCAAAGAAATCAGTAGCGGCACACCGCTGGACGTCAGTATCGCCAAAGTGCTGGCCATGCGGGCCGTGTTGATTCCCCTTACCAGGCGTCCAATTATGGGTAGCCCTAGTAAATTCAGGTGCCACCGGTAACGGAATTCATTTCGACGCAATAACACACGCATCCCTACTGCCGCCGCAATCATGCCAGCCAGCAGATACGCCCAGGTTGCCTGCAATGCCGAACTTAAACCAATCAGCATTAGGGTCAATAAAGGTAGCGCTTGATGCGAATGCTGAAATACGCCTATCACTTGTGGAACGACGTACACCAGCAAGCCTGCAACAACCATCAGCGCAACCAGTGTGACAATGGCTGGATAAACAAAGGCCAGGCTGACTTTTTGCCGCAACGCCTGCCGCGCTTCGGTATAGTCGGCCAGCTTCAGCAGCACCTGATCCAGTTCCCCCGAGGCCTCACCGGCTTTTACCAGAGCACAGTAAATTTCTGGAAACACGGTTCTGTATTCGCCCAAAGCTTGCGCCAAGGTGTGCCCGGACAGCAGTTCAGCCCGGACGCCTGCCAGCACTTGGCGCACGGCTTCGCTCTCGCTTTGTTCAATCATGGCGCTGAGCGCCTGTTCGATGGTCAATCCCGCATCCAGCAGGGTTGCCAGCTGGCGAGTCAGCAAGCTGAGCTGCCCGGAGCTAATTCCCCTGCTCCACAGCCAGCGCTGCCCTTTACTGGTATGCAGCGTTTCCTGTGTGACAGCTTGCACCGCGATAGCGATCAATCCCAGTTCGCGCAACCGCGCGCGCGCTTGGCGCAACGCGTCTGCCTCGATCACCCCGTGAGTGATTCGCCCCGCACCATCCAATGCTTCATAGCGAAATGCGGCCATGTATCAGGGTGGCTCTCAGTAGAATTAAGATGAGAAAAACAGCGCAATAAGTTGATATTAAATATTAATCACTGCAATGCGCAGCTTTATTATTGTTGCGACCAGTTCGCGCGCACCGAACGCGCCAAGCTGAAGATTTCTTCCAGCTTTCCGGCATCGGCCTCGGCCAATGCCTCGTGCAGAATTCCCAGCTCTTCCATATAGCGCTCCAGTTCGTCCAGAAGCGCGTTGCGGTTGGCCATACAAATATCGCGCCACATTTCCGGGCTGCTTGCCGCGATGCGGGTGAAGTCGCGGAAACCGCTGGCGGCGAAGGACAAAAGCAGATCCCGGTTTTCGCGTCGCGCCAGGTCATGCACCAGAGCATAGGATAATAAATGAGGTAAATGGCTGACTGCGGCAAATACCTCATCATGCTGCTGTGGCGTCAATTCGCTTACCACTGCGCCGCACTGCTCCCATGCCTCGCGCACGCGCGCTACCGCCTCGGCGGTGTTTTCCGGCATCGGAGTCAGCACTACTTTCTTGCCCTGGTACAGATCGGCCTGTGCAGCGGAAGCGCCGCTTTTCTCCGCTCCGGCAATGGGATGTGCAGGGACGAACTGCGCGACTTTTGCGCCGAGACGACGGCGAGCCGCTTCTACCACATCACATTTGGTGCTGCCGCCATCAGTGACAACCGTATGTTTGCCCAGATGCGGCGCGATGCGCGTAAAAATATCCGCCATCTGTGCAACAGGAGTCGCGATCAGCACGATATCCGCATCGCCGACCTCCGCAGCGACATCAGTTCCGATGCGGTCGAGGATGCCCAAGTGTTTCGCCTGCTCCAGCGTCGCCGAGCTGCGGCCGAAACCGACGGCTTCACCGGCCATGCCAGCCTTGCGAAGCGCCAGCGCAAATGAACCGCCGATCAGGCCGGCGCCGAAGATAATGATTTTTTTGAATTGTGGTTTGGTCACGGTAATCTCCCACTGTGCGTGGCTGTACCCACCGGGGTTTATACGATTCGAATGGCGGACTGAGCGAAAAAACCGCTATCCCACCCTGCATTATTGAGATAACCCCATCAATTCAGTAGTTCTGAGAAAGTGCTGATCATCGTGCAATGTGTATTGTGGCGTATAAGTATACATCGCCTTTATGCGATCAATGGCTTCCGTACAGAGAGTGGCAACATTGGGTGCGAGGCTAACCATAAACGAGTTTCCCGTATATCTATCACCTTTGAAATGCGCGTCATACTCTACCGGCTCAATCAAGATTGCCGGCACCTGCCGCTTACCATGAAAAATGGGGCTGCTGCGTATGATAGTATTCTCACCGCTGATGTTCGCCATTCCTGAAATACCACTGTATGAATAATCTCATCCACCCCTCCACCGTACTCTACTCTGGCAGCCGCCCATTTCCCCTGCTTGCCGCCTGCGAGCATTTCGCCGGCAGCGAGAAGCTGATAAAAAAGGCGCTCCAGATTCAGGCAGAAATGGCGGTCAACGGCCAGCCGGTTTTCGACATCACCGCCGACTGCGAGGATGGCGCTCCTGCAGGCAGGGAGCGGGAACATGCGGAGATGATCGCCGGATTGATCCTTTCCGATGAAAATTGCTTCGGTCGCCTGGGTGCCCGCATTCACGACGTCAGACATCCGGCCTGGCGCGATGAGCTGGAAACTATCCTCAGCCATTCCGGGCAGCGCGTCACCTACATCGTGTTGCCCAAGCCGGAAAGCGCCGATGATGTCCTGACCCAAATCACGGCGCTCGATAACCTGAGAAGCCGCCACGGCATCGCCCGCGAGATTCCCGTCCACGTGCTGATCGAAACGCCCGGCGCGCTGCACGACGCTTGGGAAATTGCCCGCCTGCCCCATGTCGAGACGCTCGATTTCGGCCTGATGGATTTTGTCTCCGGGTACCACGGCGCCATCCCCTCCTCCGCCATGCGCTCGCCCGGCCAGTTCGACCACGCGCTGGTCGCGCGCGCCAAATGCGAGATTGCCGCTGCCGCGCTGGGCAACGGCATCGTGCCCAGCCATAACGTCACCACCGAAATACGCGATGCCAATGTGGTGCGGGAAGATGCCCGCCGTGCCCGCATGGAATTCGGTTTCCTGCGCATGTGGAGCATTCACCCCGGCCAGATCGCGCCCATCATTGAAGCCATGCGGCCGGATTTCGCGGAAGTCAGCGTGGCTGCCGTACTATTGATCGCCGCCCAAGATGCGGCGTGGGGGCCGATCCAGCACGAAGGCAAGCTGCACGACCGCGCCTCCTACCGCTATTACTGGGAGCTATTGCAGCGCGCACAGGCGACAGGAATGGAGATGCCGCCCGAAGCGCGTCAGCGCTTCTTTTCCTGAACCTGCGCAAGACAGGAGCGCACTTCCCGATCCATCTCTGCATCATCCCAGCCCAGCGCGGGCGCAACGGAAGCGGCAATCCGCCGCAGCAAATTTTCATCAACCTTCGCCAGTATCAGCAAGGGCATGCGTCGGCGCAGCAGGTCATCCATATGAACGACCATTTCATTGCGGGCGCAAAACAACAAGTCACCATGGATGAGCGGCAGCGCGGGGATGATGCGCTCCGCCAGGCGGCGGTCGCTTTCGATGTTGCATAAAATTTCTCCGGCGCGCTTGCCGTGGCGGCGCAGCAGCCACTTGGCGCTTGCCGGATCAACGCCGAGCTCTGTGGCACGGGCGAGTGCGGCATTCAGCCAGCTCGCGTAGCTTGCCTCCGGCGCCCAGGGAAATTTCTTGCCCCTGGTCAGGCACGGCACATTGCTGCCGAGCTGCGCGCATACCGCATCCACGATGCGCCCCGCGTCTTCGCGCGCCGAGGTGAGCTTGCCGCCGATGGAGTAATGCACGCCGTTACTCGCGGTTTCCATCTCCCAATCGCGGCTGACGGCTGACGGCGAGGCGTCGTTGCTCCGCTTCAGCACGCGCAGACCGGCAAAGCTGCCGGCCACATCTTTCTCCGTCCACGGCGTCTCCAGGTAATGGTTGGCTGCACCGAGCAGGTAGGCAACGTCATCCGGCTCGACACGGACATGATTGGGGTCGCCGTCGTAATCCTTGTCGGTGGTGCCCAGCAGTGTCATGCCATACCACGGAATGATGAAAAATACCCGCCCATCCGATTGGGCCGTCAGCAGCAAGGCCTCTTCGGCCACCTCCCCGGCCATGACCAGATGCACCCCTTTTGATAGCCTGCACCATTTCCGCCCTTGCTCCGATGCGGCGGCCCACTGGCCTGCGGCATTGACGATCTGTCTGGCGCGGATTTCTGTGCTGCAGCCGGTGATCTGGTCCCGCACCACCGCGCCGCACGCCCGCCCTCCTTCCTCTATCCATTCGTCCAGCCTGCAATAACTGGCGCACACCGCCCCCGCCGCTGCCGCGCCCGCGACCAACTCCAGCACCAGCCGCGCATCGTCGGTCTGCGCGTCGGTGTAGGTAAAACCGCCTTTCAGGTTGTCTGCCGCAAGGAAAGGGAAACGTCCGGCAAACTCGTCGCGGCTGAAATGGCGGTGGGAAAAATCCTGGCTCACATTGCCCGCAAGGAAATCGTACAGGCCCAAACCTGCCCGCATCTGCAGGGTGCCGATGCGGCTGCCTTCATAGACCGGCACGCCGAAGCGCAGCGGCCACACGCGGTGCGGAGCAGCGTCCAGCAGCATCTGCCTTTCGTGCAGTGCTTTCCTGACCAGCTTGAAATCGTAAGTTTCCAGGTAGCGCAGGCCGCCGTGGATCAGCTTGCTGGAAGCAGATGAAGTCGCGCTGGCCCAATCGCCCTGCTCCACGATGGCGACACTCAACCCGCGCAGGGCAGCGTCATAAGCCGCCCACGCGCCGTAAATGCCGCCGCCGCAAACCAGCAGCTCAAACTCGCGGCCATGCAAAGATGAAAAATCGCGTTTCATTATTTACCCGAATATTACAATACAACCCTTACTCCCCAACCCGGCCTGCCTCAACCGAGCGATGTCCCTGCAATCCCGCTTTCTGCTTTTCCTCGGTGCCCTGCTTCTCGGCGGCTGGCCGGCCATGCTCATGGCATATGCCCCCATGCAGCCATTGCGCCCATACGGGCCGCCTCCCGGTTCAAGTTTCCTGCTGGTCGCCAGCCGCAAACTGGCTGATCCGCGCTTTCATGAAACCGTTGTCCTGGTGACCAGAAACAGGCACAGCGGGCCGATCGGCATCGTCATCAACCGCCCGGAAGACATCACGCTCGACAAGATACTGCCTGCATACGCTGGAGCCGGGAAATTCAAGCTGTTCGCAGGTGGGCCCGTCAACCCCGAACATATTTCCTACTTGTTCCGCGGCGAAGGGGGCGGGGCGGGAACGCTGAAAATATCCGAACACGTTTATCTTTCCTACAACATGCCCCTGCTGGCCGAACTGTTGAGCGGCGCGCGCGCCCACACCGGTCTGCGCGTCGTGCACGGGCTCGCGGCGTGGGCGCCGGGGCAACTGGAAAACGAAATCGCGCGCGGCGACTGGTATGTGCTGCCGGTCAACGATGAAGCCATATTTGATCGCCCGGCAACAGAAATATGGCCGGAATTGTTCCGCAAAGCAAAACCCGTCCCCGATTAAACCGGCTGCGCTCAGGAAGCTTGCAACTTGTGTGAAAACTTGAGGATGATGAATTCGGCCGGGCGCACCACCGCCATGCCGATTTCCACGTTCAGGCGCCCTTCCAGAATGTCCTGCGCAGTCATGGTAATTCCAAGGCCGCATCTGACGTAAAAAGCATGCTCCGGTTTTGTGCCCGCCAGCGCGCCCTCGCGCCACTTCTGCGCGAGGTAGTTCTCGATCATGCCGCGCACCTTGAGCCAGGTATTCGCATCGTTCGGCTCGAACACCGCCCAGTAAGTGGATTTTTTCAGCGATTCCTCGACCATGTTGAAGAAGCGCCGCACCGGGATGTAGCGCCACTCGTTATCACTTCCCGCCAGCGTGCGCGCGCCCCACACCAGCGTTCCCTTGCCGGGAAAAGATCGGATGCCGTTGATGGACTTGCCGGATGTCGCATCCACGTTCAGCTCATTCTGCTGGAAGCTATCGGTGTTGACCGAAGGGGTGATCACTGCATTGAGGCTGACATTGGCAGGCGCCTTCCACACGCCGCGCGACGCATCCACCGCCGCATACACTCCGGCAATCGCGCCGCTCGGCGGCAGCGTCACCGTCAGCGCGGAGAGATGCGTTTTGATATTGCGGTAATTCTCCGGATCGTAGCGGACGTGCGCCGGATCGTTCAGATTGGCCAGAGTCAGGCCGTTCAGGCGCCCTTGAGCCGGCCTGGCAGGCTGGCTGAGTGTTACCGAAGTGTCGTCAAATACATAATTCAGTCGAGTCTTGATGAACGGGTAATACGCCGCCCCGTATTTCAGGTTGCCTGTGCCCAGCAGCTCGCGGTAAGCGTTGATCTCCGGTATGGAACAGGCCGATTTCGCGCGCGTCACATCCAGGATCGCGAAACGGTCGCCCAAGGCGCCGCACTGGGCCAGCGCGGCCTGCGCCAGTTTGGCATAGCCCGCGCCTGCGGCGCCATCGTCCAGCAATGCCGCGTCGGGAATCACGATCAGGGTAGGCTCGTCCTCCCGGGCAACGGCATGCAACCCGGCAAGCAAACCGGAGGCGCCGTCGCCCAGCGCCACTGCTGATGCGGTATCGCCCACCGACACCACATAGCATTTTCTGCCGCCATTTTCGAAGAACATGCGGATGCTGTAATAAAGGTAATGCGCCAGCACCGGCTCGGTTAGCGACAGGATGGGATACACCCCGTTCACCGCAGTTTCGGACAGTGTGACGGAGAAGTTTTCGTTCCTGGCTTTGCCGAATTGCACCTCGTATTCCAGCAGCGAGCCGATCTTCACGGGCTTGTTGCGCAGGGAGCCGGGGCTGGTCAGCGTATAACCGATGAAGGCGGGAACAGCCGTTTCCACCTCCGCAACGGATGGCGGAAAGACGGAAATTTCTTCGACGTAAACGCCGGGTGTTTTATAGCCTGCCATAAGACCGGCTCCGTCTATCCCGGGAAGCACAGATGATCGGCATGGGTGAATATCTTTCGCTCAGAGACTCTTCCCCTTGATCAGCGCGATGATGCTGTTCCGGGTGGTCTCATCATCGTCAAAACCGCCGTGCGTGGTACTCCTGGTCGCCGTGCCGGGCGATGACCACGCGCTCACATTCTTGAGCTTCAGCGGGGTGATCGCCTGATCGAAATATTTCTGCATCCCAAGGATGGGCGTGGTCACGCCGTTCTCGAACGATTGCGCAACCAGGTACAGCAGCGAGCGGCTGTAGCCGAGCAAGGCCTTGCAGGTGGGGTCTTTCTGCTCCGCGCTTTCGTCCAGGTGGAACTGGTGGTAGCGCTTCACCTTGCCGCTCTTGATGGCAGGCAGCACTTTATCGCGGAACACGTCCACGCGCACGGCCGGCGCCATGAAATTCACCGTCTCGAAATTCCATCCTTTTGCACCCAGGCGCTCGATGATGTGGCTGTGGACGATGGAGCCCGCAGAGTGCCCGACCAGGTGCAGCCGCACCCTGGATGGGTCGGCAAACAAGCCGGACTTCTGGCAGGCCTGGTACAGCTTGACGCCGCCGCTGTCCCGGGCGATGGAAAGCGCATCGGCGTTCTGCTTCATCTCGCCCCACATCATACTGCCGGGCTTGACAAACAGGCGCTCGAGCCGCTCGTTGTACCAGCTCCGCGTCGCGTCCCAGATGCCGGCGGTGGGGCGCGGCTGGCCGCGCAGCAAATCTTCCACGCGGTTCTTCAGGGTGTCCAGGGGGCCGGTTTCCCACATCAGGAAGATCGGGAAAATCTGGTTGTCGTACAGCGCAGGCACCCATTTCGCCGCCGTGTCTGCTGCATCGCCCTCGGTGGTCAGGCCGCCGTGCGCGTAAATCGCGATGTCCACGGCAGCGCCAGCGGACAACCCCCAGGCTTTGCGCGCCGCTTCGAGATGCTGGTTGACCAGCGCGTCGAGATCGGAATCCTGCGTGCGGTAATTGCCGGTGTTGCTGAGCCTGCCGTTGTTTTCCATATCAATGATGAAGGGGCTGAGCTCGCGCACGCTCAACGCGCGCTCGCTGGCCAGTTGCACTTTGCCGTTATGCACCCGCAAGCTCGGCGATTGCGCGATCGCTTCGTGCAGTTCGGTCACCACGCCGATCTGCGCCACCCAGCAGTCCATCGCGTTATCCAGCCAATCCTCGTAAGTGAGGATGGCGCGCCCGCCGCTGCCCCACGTCTTGCCCCAGGAGTTGTGGATGATGAAGCCCTTGCTGTTGTAGCCGACTATCGCAAACGCGTGGCCGCCATCGCTTGCCTCGGCTTTCTGTGCGGGAATTGCCCAGTACTCACCCTTCCCCGCCTTTGCGTTCAGGCCAGTGTCCCAGCCGGAATGGCAGACAGCGCTCGCATACAGGATTCCGGCCTCGTTCAGCGCCACATGCATGTCTGTCACCGAACGGGTATCTACCCGGTAATAGGCGCCGAGCGGGCGGCGCACCGCATCCAGCCACCAGTCCTGTTTGGTGCTATTTACCGGCGCGGTCGGCATTTTCAAGCTATCCCACAGCTTGTCTGCGCACGCCCCGTGCTTGTACCAGCCCTTCATGGCACCGCGCAGGCTCGAGCCGGTATCCTTGTCCGGGTTGCCAGGAAACTCGTCGTAGCGCCGCGCCATCGAATACAGCATGAACGGCGACACCCTGGCCTCTGCAGTTTTGCGGCCCGCTCCGCGCAGCAAGTGATACACCACGCTGGACAAGGCAAACCCGGTGCAGCCGTTGCAGTCCCCCTGGTGCAACACCGGCAGGTCTTTGCATTTCGGCTCCATCGCCGGGCCGGGCACTATCCCCACGGCAGGCTGGTAAGACCGGTCGCGCAGATCGAGATGATCCGGCACCACATTGCGCACAAACCCCAAACCGGCCCCTGAAGTTTTGCTGGCTTTCTTATTCATGTTATTTCCCTCGTATTGATGGTTAAGTGAGCTTCACAGACAATTTGCTTTGCGTCGTTTCCTGTCAGGCTGGCGCATCCGCCCAGCTCCATGATTTCCCGCCCGGCGTTTTTTTCTGGCCGGTGGTGTCCAGCACATTATCCATAAGGAAGCTCCCGAGATGGCGGCAGCTTTCAAACTGTGCTTCGTCGAAGAACTGGTCTGCCGTGGTCTGGTGCGGAAAGCCGGGGTTCGCTTTTGCGTACTGGCGGATGTCTTCTGGCATATTTTTTACCAAGCCCGGTTTGAGGTACAGCAACATGCCCCAATTATCCTGCCCGCCGGAACCGCCCTCATTTTTTCCGGCGGGTAGGCGATGTCGCCCAAGGCGTAACCGCTCCGGCAGTTGCCTTCCTGGTCTGCACTCAGCGCATCCAGATGGATGGTAATCTCCACGCCGAAATCCATGAGGCACTTGCACAGCATGTTGGCCATATCCTCGAAGTTGCTTGAAAATATTATCATGCCTCGCTGCTGCCCCTCTAAATGGCGGTGAATTTCAACAAACTGCTAAAGCTTGCGAAAGTACAACTGCGTCGTCGGCTTCATCAGTGTGCTTAGCATGCGCTTCGCAACAGTCTTCACAATCTGCCTCAAGTCACTTGTCACACAGCCAATTGGCCGGATAATGGGCGTAAAACCCAGCCGGGCAGCGAATCTCTTGAGCGTTTCAGGTGTGAAGCCGTTGATGTGTTCGAGCGGATGAATCCTGCTGTAGTCGTATCGCGTTTCGAGGTTATGTACGCCCGAGCAGTCTGGCGTCTCAAGCACCAAAATGCCGCCGGCGGAAAGTAAATCACGCAGCCTCAGCATCAGGCCATGGGGATCGTCAAGATGCTCCAGAACCTCGAAGAGCGTGATAGCGTGGAACGGTGCCATTCCGTCAACATCTTCGATCCCGGCATACACCCTGGAGAAGCTGTTGTTGTCACGCTTGGCTGAGGACCTGTCCACACCATAGGCATCGAAGCCGTACATTGAACACATCGACAAGAAACCACCATAGCCGCACCCGAAGTCCAGCACGCGTGGTGCCCCCGAGCCACGCAGGGCGCGAGTCAGTTGTTCAATTCGCAGCACGTGCGCTGTATAATCTGCCGCCTTTCTGAATTCGCTCGCGGGCGTTTTCAAAGGCCTTTCGAATGCCTCGATGGCTTCCTGCGACATCCACTTGGAGAATCGGCGCTCGTTCCATTCCGGTGCGAGGATATAGCGATGAAATGCAAGTCCGCAATCCTGGCAGGCCACGTAAGACCATCTCTGCCCTCTCAGGAATGGCGCCGGATGCTCACCCCACGGATCCTCTTCAATGAAGTGCTTGAGCGCACCTTCATCGAACCGTCCGGAGGACAACTCCAAGAGCTTGCTACCGCCGCAACTGATGCAAGCCACTCTCTCCACAAAAGCGGCAGTTTTAGTTTCGCTCATCTGCGCAGTTCAAGACATTCTTGTGCAAGTGGAATCCCCCTGTGTTCTTTTGTTAATGCATCTTATTGCAGACCGCACAAGAATCTTGTACTTCCAGCAGATATTGCGGGTGCAGTTTCTTATGGTGCGAAATTCTTGCCGGGTTTATTGATTCTTGCAAGGAGAAAAAATATCTAGATATATATAGGCCATCGCCCGTATCACCCCGAGGCTCGTATCGGGCATCGCCCACCTGGAACGGGTTGTATTGTTATGAAAAAGCCATCTCCACATGGAGACCGCACCCACTACGTCAGCACACCAGCCATCGCAAGATGCGGCAGTGCGCTGAAAATGCTTCCCCCGGAGGGACTGCGGGAGAGTCGCTACGCAGCAGCGGGGAACCCACCGGCGCACCTCTTGCGGGTAAAAGAGCTTGTCTTCCCTCCCCCCTTCGGGATTGAGGGTGAGGATTGGGATAGCGGCAAAGTTTCGCGATTCTCTCTCTATGCGATAAACCGCGCATGAATTTCCTTCTCTGTTACAATGCGCGCCGGCGACACCTGCTCCAGTCTTCCTGTCGCTGTCCATAACGGTTTTCATCCCCTCACCGTCCTAAGACTGGTGCCCTCAAGGGCAGCAGGCCGGTGTTTCATTCAGGAATAATATGACTTTTGCTGCTCTCGGCTTGTCCGAAGAAATTGTCCGCGCCGTTACCGAGCGCGGTTACACAGAACCTACGCCGATCCAGGCACAGGCCATCCCCGTCGTGCTGTCCGGGCGCGACCTGCTGGCAGGCGCGCAGACCGGCACCGGCAAGACCGCCGGTTTTACGCTGCCCATCCTGCAGCGGCTTTCCACCACGGCAAAGCCCGCCAGCGGCAAGGCGCCTGTCCGTGCACTGATTCTCGCCCCCACGCGCGAGCTTGCCGCACAGATCGAGGAAAGCGTGCGCGAGTATGGGAAATACCTCAAGCTGCATTCAATGATGATGTTCGGCGGCGTCAACAACAACCCGCAGATCCAGAAACTGCGTGGCCGCGTGGATATCCTGGTGGCCATGCCGGGACGCCTGCTGGACCAT